>JBAUNL010000933.1:0-2571 GCA_049579205.1 Rhodomicrobium sp.
CAGGCATGAGCAGCTCTGACTTGAAACTGCTGCCTGCCGGCGACACGGGCGCCATGTATGCCGCAGTCATCAATCGCGCCGTCGACGCCGGCATGATGGGCGAGCCGCTCTGGTCCGCAAAGACGAATACAGTCAAGCCGGTTTTCTGGGCCAAGGACTGCGTTGGGCCCAAAATGACGCAAACCGTTGGCATTACGACCACGGAGTTTGCCGCGACCGGCGGCGATAAGATCCGCGCTATCATAGCCGCGCGCCGCGAAGGCGTTCAGTATATCCATGCTCATCCAGATGAGACAGCTGACATCATGGCCAAGGCCTACAATGGTGACGTTCAGCTCTATCGCCAGGTCATCAGGCACTTCATGGAAATGGGCTTTTGGGGCGATGGGCGTCTAAACCACAGCGCCATGGACCGGATGGCGGAGGGCATGGTGCTGGTTGGAACGCTCAAGGCGCCGCCGGACTGGAGCAAGGTTACGGACGCTTCGTTTCTGCCGCCTGATTTGCAGCCTGCACGATGACACTGGCGGTGCAATCCCGGCCCATGGAAGCGAATGGTAAGCCCGGCGAAACAGGCCTTCACGCGAGCCTACGGGGAGTTACCCGCATCTATTCCGGCGAAATGCCCGTACATGCTCTTGGGCCGATAGACCTCGATCTGAGGCATGGCGAGTTTTTCGCGGTCGTTGGTCCATCCGGCTGTGGCAAATCCACACTTCTCGATGTGATGGCTGGATTGAGCATGCCAACCGCGGGGACAATTACGTTCGAGGGAAAGCTCCTGCGGGGCGTGCCGGACGGCATCGGCGTTGTTTTCCAGGAGGATGCTTCATTTTCCTGGCTGAGCGTCTGGGATAATGTCGCCTTCGGTTTGAAGCGCGCCGGGATCAGGAAGGCGGAAATCAAAAAGCGCGTCGATTATGCGATTGCGTTCATGGGCCTGAAGGATTTCGCGCAGGCACGGCCCGCGCAGCTCTCGGGAGGAATGCGCCAGCGCATGTGCATCGCCCGCACGCTCGTCATGCAGCCGCGACTGATCCTGCTTGATGAACCCTTTGGGTCGCTCGATCAGCAAACAAGACTGCTTATGGGCGATGAACTGCTCCGGCTTTGGCGTGAGACGGGTGCTACAATCATGCTGATCACGCATTCGCTCGACGAAGCAGCCATGCTTTCCGACCGCATCGGCGTGATCTCGGCGCGCCCGGGACGGCTGATCGAAATCCTGACCACGGGTTGGCCGCGCGAGCGGGATAGCCGCATGGTCGCCAGCCCCGCATTCGGAGCAATCACGGCGCGTCTGTGGTCTCTCTTGCGGGAGGAATCCCTCAAAGCGATCGGCGCGGGCAGCCTGGCAACATGAGCCGCGAAACTTCAGTCGCCTGGGTTAGGGTCGCGTTAGTCGCAGCCTCCGTCCTGCTTCTCGAATGGCTTTGCCGCAGCCATCTGATAAATCCGCTGACATTGATCCCGCCAAGCCAGATGGCAGCGGCGCTTGCAGATCTGCTGATCTCGGGCGGAATGACGGACAATATCATTCAAACATTCTCGACAGTGGCCGCGGCCTTTATCTTGGCGGTATCTGTTGGCTTTGCCGCCGGTGTCTTGATCCATGCCTCACCGCGGCTTCGCCGCGCGGTGGATCCGCTGCTCGCGTCCTACTATTCCATTCCGTTTTTTGTTTTCTATCCTTTGCTTGTCGCGCTCTTCGGATTGAACAAACTTCCCCTCATCGCGATTGGTTTTGTATTCGCCGCCGCGGCCATGGTTATGAGCACACTCAACGGCCTCGACCGCGTGCCGCACTCGCTCCTGAAAACAGCCAAGATCATGCGTCTCGGCCCAATCGCGACAGTGAGATTGATCACTCTGCCCGCAGCGGCGCCTCATCTATTTACCGGGCTAAAGCTCGCGCTCGCCTACGCCTTCATCGGCGTCATTGCCGGAGAGTTCATCTTGTCCGGCGCAGGTCTCGGCTATTCGATCGCCTATGCCTATAACAATTTCGATAATACGACGATGTATGCTTCCATGCTCTTTGTGCTGACTGTTTCAGCAACTCTGAATGGTGTGCTGCACTGGTGGGAGCAGCGCCTCATGAAGCGCCGTGGTCAGCGATGAGGCCGGGCGGGAAAAGAAAAGCGCATAGCGGCAGCGCCCTCATGGATGGTCTGATAGCAACCGGCCTTGCGATCCTATTATGGCAGTCGGCCTATGAATATGCAGGCGAGTCGGCGATCTCCTCGCCCCTCGATACGCTCGCTTACGGATACGGCCTTGTCCAAACCCAAGCCTTTTGGAACAACGTGCAGGCAACGGTCACCGCATTCGCCTACGCGGTGGCAATCTCCATCGCTTTGGGAGTTACGCTCGGCCTTTTACTCGGCTTGCAACGCTTTGCAGCCGATGTTGCAGAACCTATTCTCACCTCCATTTATACAATTCCCAAAATCACGCTCTATCCGCTGATCCTTTTAATCTTCGGTCTCGGCCTGCCGGCAAAAATCGCCTTTGGTGTCATTCATGGCGTGATCCCGATCATTCTTTTCACCCTCAGCGGTGTGAAGAATA
>JBAUNL010000934.1:0-4803 GCA_049579205.1 Rhodomicrobium sp.
GCGAGCCCAAAACCGCTGTGCGAACGGTGATTGCCCTGTCACACCATCGCGAGCCGGTGGAAAAGGCGCTCGTGTGCCTCAACGCGATCCTTGAAGGACATGCGCGCACCGAGCCCAAAGCTTTGCACGCCTATCTTACAAGCGTTGCCGAGAATTTAGAGGCGGTGAGCGATCTGCTGCCCCGGCTTTATGAACTCGACCGCAGAAACCCCGAAGTTTCAGCAGCCTGGCGCGCGTTAGGGTTGCCGCTCGATCAATTCGAGAAGGCGACGCTGGTTGAGACGGTGGCGAAGACCTACCTCACGGCGCCTGAGGTGGAGCGCTTCGACGGGGTCAGGTTGAAAGAAATTGTGGCTCAATTAGAGGGCCAGCTCAAGCGGTTCCGGGAACTCAATGTCAAGCTCGCGCAGGAGGGCGCGCAAAAGCGGTTCCGCGACCACTACAACTCCAATGCATCCATGGCGGGCCGGCAAGTGCTCGAGCATCAGTTCGGGCTGCAACGGCCGAGCAGAACGCTGCGCGAACTCTTGACGGGCGAGGCAGGCGCCGTGCTGCGCAACTTGAAGCCCATCTGGATGATGAGCCCGCAAAGCGTCGCCGACACGCTGCCGCTCGGCGAGACGCTGTTCGACGCGGTCATCTTCGATGAGGCGAGTCAGGTGTCGCTCGAAGATGGGGTGCCGGCCCTCTATCGCGCGCACCAGGTGATCGTTGTCGGCGATGAGATGCAGATGCCGCCGTCGAGCTTCTTTGCTTCGTCAAGCGAAAGCGACGAACCCCTTCCCGATTATCTCGCCTACGCCGTCAGCGCCGACAGTCTTTTGACGAAGGCTGCCGCAGCGCTGCCCTCTACCAAGCTTGCTTGGCATTATCGCAGCCGGCACGAAACTTTGATCAGCTTTTCGAACCGCACTTTTTACGATGGCGCACTCAATACCGTGCCAGGCCGCCAAGCGCTTTCTTCTTGGCCACCGATCGTGGTCGAGGGGCTTCTCCCCGACGCGCCCGCCCTGGCCGAACGCCTGCTGAAGCGGCCCGTTAGCTTCCATCATATGCCAAAGGGCACCTTCCGCGGTCAGCAAAACGAGGCCGAAGCCAAATATGTCGCTGAGGCCGTTCGCGCGTTGATCACGGCAGACGCGGGCAAAAGTCTTGGCGTGGTGGCGTTCTCTCAGACACAAGCGAGCGCAATCGAAAGCGCACTCGAGGCCTTAGCCAAGAAAGACCCCGCGTTCGCTGCAAGGCTTGAGGCCGAGAAAGAACGCGAGCAAGACGGGCAATTCATCGGGTTGTTCGTGAAAAACCTCGAGAATGTGCAGGGCGATGAGCGCGACATCATCATCATCAGCGTCGCCTATGCTCCCGACTGCAACGGCAAGATGCGCATGAATTTCGGCCCCATCAATCAGGCTGGCGGTGAAAAACGGCTCAACGTGATTTTCTCGCGCGCAAAGCACAACATGGTCGTGGTGTCATCGATCACCGCCGACCAGATCACCAACGACTACAATCCCGGCCCCAATGCCCTCAAGCAATATCTGCGTTATGCCGCTGCCGTTTCTGTTGGTGACGAGCATGGCATTCATGCCTGCCTCGCCCGCTTGTGCCAGCGCAAGTCCGGCCCGCGCGATAACCACGACAGCGTCGACGCTGTTGCGGCCCGCATTGAGGCGCAAGAACGTGGCAAGGGCTTAAGATGCGCCAGTCATCTCGGACACTCGGATCTGAGGATCGACGTCGCGGTCGGGAGCCCGGGCGATGATCATTTCCAGCGGGCGATCTTGGTCGACAACGACGCCCACTACGCCATCAAGGATGTGATCGAGCGCTACGTCACGCGGCCCGCGATACTGCGTGCGTTCGGTTGGGAGGTAGAGCAAGTCCTGGGGAAGGATTACATCCGCAAGTGATGCGCTCAAACTCCCCAAAATGTCGGAGATTATAAGGGCCGAAAAAGCCTGTCGTAGTAAAAGCGCTTCTGATACCGGGATCGATCGCGCTTACCTAGGCGGCCTGGAAAGGAACAAAACCCACGATCGATCTATTAGGCCGCCCGCGGAAAAGCTCGGCATCGCGCTTGCGGAATTCTTGGTGGAAGCGCCGGCTGGCTCAAAGCCGCCAAAGCCGCCAAAGGGTGGCCGCCGCCCTTCCAAGTCAGACTTGCAGTGCCGGTAAAAGCAGCTCAAGCAACCACCCCACCGCACCTGTAACGCGAAAAGCTGGCCGCATCCGACTATGCGGACCAACCCAAGGCAGAATCGCATTGTCGATATCCGCCCGCCGCAATTCCATCACATCAGAGGTGAGCGAATGCCGTCCTTCGGCATCAGCATGCAGGAATGCCACACAGTGCCCTACAAAATCTGCCGCCGGCCAGCGCTGCCAACTGCAAACGGTCTCAGGCTTCGGCAGCAAGCCCAGTCGGTCGGTACTACCTCTGTCCAGCGCCTGCTGGCATCCCTTCTGGCGCCCGAGCGGCCGATCTCGAATAAAACTCGGCCCAGCACAACGCGTTCACGAGCTTTACTTGCTCTATCGTGCGGCAAGGGACCTCCAGTAGGCGCCGACTCGCGACAATGACTGCCAGACCCTGAGCACGCGAGACCGCGACGTTGAGCCGGTTGCTGCTGAACAAAAACTCATGCTCACGGGGCATTTCTTCGGCACTCGACGTCGTCATAGACAAGATGACCACGGGAGCTTCTTGGCCCTGAAACTTGTCTACCGTCCCGACTTTGGCTCCCGGCGGCAGCACAGCTTCGATGGTTGCGACCTGCATATTGTAAGGGGTCACGACGAGGACGTCGCCAACACCCAATGCCTTCTCTTTGCCGTCGCGGTCAATCCATCGCTGGCGGAGAAGACTATCAAACAGCGCCTTAACGACAGCCGCTTCCTCATCAGAGCGCTGCGCACACCCCGCATGATCTACTTCGACGAAAGATAAGCCGGCGGGCTTAAGCGCTGGGTGGCACCCCGACGACAAAACGAGTCGCTGCCTGTCATTGCCTGAGACGGGTTCGAGGCGGTTGTCATAGAACGCGGCCGAGATGAACCCGCAGACGGCAGGGTGCATGCGGCGAGTGGCAGGCAAGAAGATCCCGAGGTGCGGCGGCACGGTCGGCATTTGCCCGAGGACGTACTCCAGCGAGGACGAGCCGGACTCGCCCGGATGCGCGCCCTTTATGGGCTGTCCGAGCTGCATTTGATCTCCCACCAAGACCAGGTTGCAGGCACTCGTGGCCATCGCCACGATATTGCCGAGCGACACCTGACCGGCCTCGTCGACGAACAAGTAGTCCAACTGCCGATCAAGGTCTTGTCGCGCGAACAGCCAAGCCGTCCCTGCGATTAACTGATGCCCGATGACTCCACCATTTTCCGTCGTGTCGCCGATCATCGTGCCATTGAAGAATTGGCTCTTCTTCGACGATTTCTTCATGCCCTGGAAGCTAAAGCCCCGTGAAAATGCGACGGCTTCCACTTCAGCCAGAAGTGTATTGACGGCCTTGTGCGAGTTGGACGCCACCCCGACCTGCTTACCGGCTTCGAGTGAGCTTACGATCGCGTGGGCGCTCGTGTACGTCTTGCCAGCTCCCGGCGGTCCCTGAACCACAAGATAGCTCTGATCGAGCGCGGAGACCGCGGCAACTGTTCTTGCGACGACGCCGCCCTGCATTTCAGAGAGTTTAGCGCCGCCGGCTAGACGAGGCTCTCTCTTGTCGAGCAAGTCGCGGACGGATCGGTAGGCGTCGCCGCCTCGGCACGCAGCGTCGGCCACTCGGAAAATCGCTTCTCTCAATAGCTTCGACCCAAGCGGCTTTGGAGGTAGCAGCGAAAACCGAGCAGGCAGGTTGTCACTCTTCTTTCCTCGCTTCAACTTTATGCGACGTGCTTTCTCATCGATTTCCACGATCTCGCCAGCGGGTAGAAGCGTGTCCGACAGCAACGGGCAATCCTCGTCCCGCAGTTTGAAGTCCTGTGCCGGAAAGCCGAACGTGTACACAAGCGACTGTTTCACGGGGACAGCGGGCACACAGACACTGTGGAGGCCGCCCAGGCACTCGGCGTCGTCTACGAGGTCTTCTTCCGGCCGATACTGCCGATCAAACATCGCCCAATGCTCGGGTTTGGCCTCACGGCGGTGGAATTCAAGAAGATCAGCCAAGGTAGCAGCACCAGGCGCTTCACTACGCGACAGGGCCGTGCGCATCTGCTCGGTGCGGAGCTCAGCCGCTTTGCGCTTTTCAGCTTTTTCGTCTTCTTGAGCGGCCGTGTCCGCACCTGAGAAACACGTGGCGCCGGTAGGGCGGATCGCGTTCAGCCAATCCCGCAAGAGCAAGGTGGAGACGCAGTCGACACGGTTGTAGTCCTCTATCTCCGAGAGAAGCGCCGGGTCCTGGAGCTTTCGCCATTTCTCGTAGACCACGACGCTCTGGCCAGCCGTCTTCACCTCGCCCTCTCGCTTGGGCATGTAGAAGACTTCCATATTCTTGATCGAGTAGCTGGGTTCTGAGACACGTAAGCCTTCGACCACGACCCGATACAGGTCGATGAGCTTGCGGCGCCGCAGAAGATCGTCGAGTTCAGCCTCGCGTGTGCCATGGAAAATCGAGAGGCGCTTGAGCGCGGACGCTTCATAGGACGCGTAATGATAGATGTAAGCGCCGGGATTGATCTTGAGCCGCTCGACCATAAAGTCGATGGCTTCTTCGAAGGCCTTCTTTTCCTCTTCCCGGTTATGCGCCCAGAACGCCTTAAACACTGGCTAGTCGCTCGGTCCGCTGATGAATCCAAACAGGT
>JBAUNL010000935.1:0-8443 GCA_049579205.1 Rhodomicrobium sp.
AGGCTATGAGATAGTAGACCTGGAATTGCGGCCCAAACTTCCAGCCAAGAAGCGGCAGAAGCTTAGTTCTATTCGTGGTGACACCTTCCTCGCCTCCAAAGAAGCTTCTTAAAATCAAGCAGCTCGCTGCGGCGAGTTCCGCGAGGCCAAGGGAGATCATCGCAAAAGCGGTTCCGGATCTTTTCGTTGAGACCCAGCCCAGGATAGCGGCAAAGGCTAATCCGGCGAGCCCTCCCGCCAATGGAAGGAGCGGCAATGGGATCGGTAGCGCAGCTTGAGTGATTGCGTTGATGGCGTGGACGGTGAAATAGGCGCCTAGGCCGTAATAGACGGCGTGACCGAAGGAAAGCAAACCCGTCTGGCCAAGGAGCATGTTGTAGGAGAGCGCAAAAACGATCGCGATCCCGGTAAGGCTCAATACAGTTAGCGAGGTGCCGGAATGGAAGATTATCGGCAAACCTGCCAGCACGCCCGCCGCCAAGGGCCACACAGCACACCGCCCTATCTTCATCTTCGAGCCTTAAGATAGCTTACGGTTGGGTGGAGCGCGGCGCCGCCTGTCATGTCTCCCGGTCCCCGAACAGTCCCGAGGGCTTAAAGATCAAAACTGCGACGAGCAGCAGGTAAGGGAGAAGCGGCGCGACCTGCGCCAAAGTAACCTTCCAGACATCGTCCAGCAAAGTGTTGGGTTGCGGCGAAAAGCCCGATGCGGAATAAAGCTCGGCCAGCGATGCATTGCTCGATGTCGCAAATGTTTGCAGGAGGCCGATAAGCAGTGAACCCACGAATGCGCCGGTGAGCGAACCGAGCCCGCCTACTACGACCACCACGAAGAGAATTGGCCCGAGCAGCGCCGCCATCGTGGATTGCGTTACGAGCGCAGGGCCTGCGATGACCCCGGCAAGCGCTGCGAGCGCTGCGCCAAGCCCGAACACGGACATGAAAACGAGCGGCACGTTGTGCCCGAGGTTTGCAACCATCTGAGGATGGGTCAGCGCAGCTTGTACCACAAGGCCGATGCGGGTTCGCGTGAGAAGGATCCCAAGCCCGGCAAAGACCGCTATCGAGGTCGCGAGCATGAATAATTTGTAGGCCGGGTAATTCGTCGCGAAGACCGTGAATGCCGCGAAGTCAAGCTGGGCAGGAACACGGAAGTCCAAAGGCGAGCGCCCCCAGATCATCGCAACCACTTCTTCGATCACAAAGGCGAGGCCGAAAGTAAAAAGCAGCTCCGCGACGTGTCCGTATTTGTGCACATTCCTCAATCCGAAGCGCTCTACCAGGGCTCCCACGCAGCCCACTAGCAAGGGCGCGATGACGAATGCCGGCCAAAAGCCGATGAATTGGCTGATCTGAAAGCCGAAGAATGCCCCCAGCATGTAGAAGCTGGTGTGAGCGAAGTTCAGGACCCCCATCATCGAGAAGATGAGGGTAAGACCGCTCGCCATTAAAAACAGCAGCAGCCCGTACAGGATGCCGTTGAGCGTCGAAATGACGAAGAGTTCCGCCACTTGGCTGCTCCGAGCTAGGGGGATCGAATTGTTTGCATGTTGTCTCCGCCGGATAACTTAGACTGCCGAAGCGCCAACGGAAATTGGACTTGCTGCTGACTGTGCGTAAAGAAGTGGCATAGCCCTAGCGCCTATGGGCCATGCCAGATCTTTTCCGGTAAGCCCTAACTCGCGGGCCGCTCCATCTTGCATGTGGTCGGTAATACGGTGTCCTTCGCATCGACTTTCGCGACGACATGCCAGCCCCAGCCTGTGTTCTCTTCGTCGAATGGCTCATCTCCGCTGCGGTCGCCAAATGACAAGACGTAGAGGGGCTGGAAGAACTGATGGTCTTCCTTGCGCATCCACCCTTCGCCCCCGCTGAAGACTTCCCACTTCATTCCCTCAAGGGCCAAAGCGACTTTCAAAGGTTCGGCCGACCCGGCATTGTTTGTGGCTGCGGCGAGCATCCGAAGTTCGTTGAAGAGGCGCGGGTAAAAAATCGCCGCGTGGTATTTCGCCCGGAATGCTTTTTCGGCTTCCCTTGATGCCGCGTGCGGAAGATTCGGAGCGCTTTCCGCGATGGCGAACACCCGGTGATTGAGGTTCGCTTGCTTGATGGCTGTCGGACCGCCAGCACCTCCAGCATAATATGTATACCAATTGGTCTGTAGGCCCGCGTCTGCCGCCGCCTTCAACAGCAGCGCAATGTCTTGGCTCCAATTGCCGGTGATGACGGTGTCGGCGCCGGAAGCTTTTATCTTGGCGATATAGGGCGAAAAGTCCGTGACCTTCAGAAGCGGATGAAATTCATCTCCCACGATCTCGATGTCCGGGCGCTTTGCCTTCAGCATGTTCTTGGCAGCCGTGCTCACCGAGTGACCGAAGGAGTAGTCTTGGTTGATGAGGTACACCTTCTTAATGGACGGCTGGCCTTTTACGTAATTCGTCAGCGCCTCCATCTTCATGTCGACATTGGCGTCCCAGCGGAAATGCCAGAAATTGCATTTCTCATTGGTAAGCGATGGGTCGATGGCCGCATAATTGAGATAGAGCACTTCCTTTCCGGCATTGCGCTCGTTGAATTTTCTCACCCAATCCGTGAGGGCGAGCGCGACAGACGATCCGTTACCTTGGGAAATTATGCGCGCCCCGGCATCCACGGCCTTCTGCGCCTGCACGAGGCTCTCCTGCGGGTTGGTCTTGTTATCGAGCGGGATGACCTCGAACTTGCGGCCCGCAGCACCGCCCTTGGCATTGAGTTCCTCGGTGATGAGCTGGAATTGATCCAGTCCTACCTCTCCGACCGTTGCTCCCGGCCCTGAAAGCGGGTCGATATAGCCAATTTTGATTGTGTCTTCCGCAAGTGCCGGGCCCGCTGCTGCCAGTGTTCCGGCAAGTGCAAATGCCAAAGTCCCAAGCCGCGAAATGCGCCTTTCCATTCAGTCCTCCCAGTTGTTTCCCGTTGCAGGAATTGTCGTTGAACTGCTGTTCCGCGTCAGAGCTGATTATTACGCGATTATCGCCGCTTCTTCTCCCTCGACTTTCGCCAATTCGGCTAAATGATAATCCGTATCGCCGAATGTCTGCTCAATCGCCGTGAGCCGCTTGAAATAGTGGCTCGCCTGATATTCGAGTGTCATGCCGATGCCGCCGTGTAACTGTATGGCCTGTTGGCCCACGAAGCGCGAGGCTTTGTTGATCGCTATTTTAACGGCGGAAAGCGCGGCCATTCTTTCATTTGGCGAAGCAGAAAGCATCATGGCCGCGTAACATGCCATCGAGCGGGCTTGCTCCAGCTCAACCATCATGTCGGCGGACTTATGCTGCAGCACCTGGAAGCTGCCGATGGGTACGCCGAATTGCTTGCGGGTTTTCAGATAGTCAACGGTCATGGCATGCAGCCGCTCCATGGCGCCCACTGATTCGGCGGCGAGCGCTGCGATGCCGATGCAGATCAGTTCCGAAAGAAGGGCGTGCCCTTGGTCCGGAACTCCGAGGATCTCATCCTTGCTGGCTTTTGCGCCGGAAAAGATTATTTCGGCGACGCGCTTGCCATCCTGGGAAGCGGAGCCGTGGATTTGGACGCCCGGCTGTTTCGCATCGACAAGAAAAAGGGTGATGCCATCTCCGTCTGTCGGGCCACCCGATGTTCGCGCACTGACGATAAGCTTGTCCGCGCTATCGCCGTTCTCGACCAAGCTTTTGCGGCCATCCAAAATATACTGGCCATTGGCCAGCCTTGCCGAGGTTTGCACATTGCTGAGATTGTATCGGGACTGCGGTTCGGTATGCGCGAGGGCAAGGATAAGGCTGCCCTCGATGATTTGGGAGACCATAGCTTCGGCCAAGGCGGTGCTCGCCCCGAGCTTCAGGGCCGCTCCCCCGAGTACGGTGGTTTGCAGAAAAGGTTCAAGCACCAGTCCACGGCCGATCGCTTCCATAACGATCATAGTCTCAACAGGCCCGCCGCCGATGCCCCCGGAGCTCTCGCCAAATGGAAGAGCCGTCAATCCCAGGTCCGTAAAGTCCTGCCAGACTGCACGGCTCCAACCTTGCGGCTTCTGCTGGTAGCTCTTACGGCGATCGAAGTCGCCGTAACGATCTTCAATGAGCCGGTCCACGCTCTCCTTCAGGAGACGCTGCTCTTCGCTTAGATCGAAATCCATCTAGCTGCGCCCCTAAAAGCCGAGAACGGATTTTGCGATGATATTGCGCTGAATTTCATTCGAGCCGCCGTAGATCGAGACCTTGCGGTAGTTGAAGTAGGTCTGTGCCGCAAGGCTTGCCCATTCGAGTTCGGCAAAGGGGTCATTGCTCCCATGCAGATGCGAATCGACGAAGGCCAGCGCATTCGGCCCCGCTACCTCGATAAGAAGCTCGGTCGCCGTTTGCTGCAGCTCGGATCCTTTGATTTTTAGGATTGAAGACGCTGGGTCCGGCCGGCCGTTCCCCGCTTTGCTTTGGGACGCCACCACACGCATCTGAGTGATCTCCAATGCCTTGAGGCCGATCTCCGCCTGAGTGAAGCGCGCCCGGAAATTCGGATTGTCCCAGACCTTGCCTCCATCACCGGATGGAGTGCGCTTTGCGATTGCTTTGATGTAAGCAAGACGCTGTTTTGTAATGCCGACGCGGGCGATGCCGGATCGCTCGTTGGAAAGCAGAAATTTGGCATAGTCCCATCCGCGGTTCTCCTCGCCGACGAGGTTCTCGGCTGGGACGCGGACATCGTCGAAGAAGACTTCATTCACCTCCCGCCGCCCCTCGATGGTGATGATAGGCCTCACTATGATGCCAGGGCTCTTCATGTCGATGAGAATGAAGGAAATGCCGGATTGCTTTTTGGCAGCCGGATCGGTGCGGACCAGACAAAAGATCCAGTCGGCGTACTGTGCGAGCGTGGTCCAGGTTTTCTGTCCGCTCACGACATAACAATCGCCATCGCGTATAGCGCGTGTGCTGAGCGAAGCGAGGTCAGACCCGGCGCCTGGTTCTGAAAAGCCCTGGCACCACCAGTCGTCGAGATTGGCGGCTCTTGGCAAAAAGCGCTTCTTCTGCGCGTCGGTCCCGAAGGCCGCGATGACGGGGCCGACCATGTCGCAGTTGAACGCAAGCGGCTGCGGCACCCCGTTTTGCTGAAGCTCTTCGGTTAGGATATATTGTTGTATCGGCGTCCAGGGCTGCCCGCCCCATTCGAGAGGCCAGCGCGGCACCGCCCAGCCCTTCGCATTCAGGATACGTTGCGACGTGATCATATCCTGCTTTTCGATCTCGCGGCCCTGACGGACCTTCTCCCGGATTTCGGATGGGAACTCTTCTTGGCAAAACCGGCGCACCTCGTCCCGGAATGCCAGCTCTTCCTTCGTAAAGCTTAGGTCCATCTGGTGCTCACCGCGTTAGCGTCATGGATAGGCCTCGGCAAATTTGCGGCCGCCCTTTGCCAGCTCCTGTAAAACAGGAGCTGGGTGGAGGCTTTCGTCGCCGGTTGCCAGGGCAAAGCGCTCGAGCCTTGAAGCCACCTGAGAAACCCCAAGCTGATCGGCGTAGTACATCGGTCCGCCCCGCCAAGCCGGCCAGCCATAGCCGTTGATCCAAATCACGTCGATGTCGCTTGTACGTGCGGCTATGCCCTCCGAGAGGATGCGGGCACCTTCATTCACCATTGGATAGATGAGCCGCTCGACGATTTCCGCTTCCTCAATGGTCCATCGCTGGATGCTCTTCTTTTCGGAAAGCTGCTTGATCAAGTTCTCGACTTCGGGATCGGGCACGCCAGTGCGAGACCCATTCGGGTAGAGGTAATACCCTTTGCCGGTCTTCTGCCCGAAGCGGCCCTGCTCGCACAAAGCGTCACCGACTGGTGCCGAGGCGCCGGTTGCCTTGCGGATACGCCAGCCAACATCAAGACCGGCAAGATCGCCCGCCGCGAACGGGCCCATGCGGAAGCCGAAATTCACCATGGCGGCGTCAATTTGCTGCGGAAGTGCACCTTCGAGCAGAAGGCGTTCTCCTTGCTGGCTTCGCCGGGCAAGCATTCTATTGCCCACAAAGCCGTAGCAAACGCCAACCGTGACGGGCACCTTGCCGAGCTTTGGAGCGAGTTCCAGGACCGTTTTCAGGACATCGGGCGCGGTTTTTTCCGCCCGCACAACTTCTAAAAGCCGCATGATGTTGGCCGGGCTGAAAAAATGCATCCCCAGCACGTCCTGCGGCCTTTTCGTCGCGGACGCGATCTCGTTCACATTCAGGTATGATGTATTCGTTGCGAGGATAGCGCCGGGCTTTGCGATGAAGTCCAGTTTGGAAAAAATCTCTTTTTTGATGGACATTTCCTCGAAGACGGCCTCGACAATGATATCGGCGCCGGTGGCGTCCTCCAATTTCAGGCCGCCATTGAAAAGAGCGGCTTTCCTGTCGCGATCTTCCGGGCTCGACTTGCCACGCGTCACCGCGTCATCGAAGACTGCCTTGACCCGTCCCATGCCGCCGGAGAGTGCAGCCTGATCGGCTTCGATAATGGTGACGGGAATGCCTGCGTTCATAAAGCAAATCGCGATGCCTGTTCCCATAGTTCCGGCACCGATCACAGCAGCGCGCGAAATCGTACGCGCGCTAGTATCAGCCGCTACGCCGGGAACCTTCGCCGCTTTGCGCTCGGAGAAAAAGGCATAGCGAAGGGCTTTGGACCGCTCGTCATCTTTCAGCTTGAGGAAGAGTTGCCGTTCAAGAGCCAGTCCGCCCTCAATCGGCATTTCAAAAGCAGCGCGAACGGCTTCGATAAGTGCAACGGCATTCGGGCTTCCGCGATTGGCTTTCGCCGCGCTTTCCGCGACCTTTTCGAAGGCGTCACGTTCCCCGCTTTGCTCCAGGCGATTTTGCCTTGGCGCCGCCGGCTGGGAAGACAAAGCGAGCGCGCGATTCTTCGCTGCCTTTATGAGGTCTCCTTCAGCAATTTCATCGATAAGACCGAGTTCGAGTGCGCGGTTCGCGGGGATCGGATCGCCCTTCAGCATCATATCGAAGGCGGGCACCGCCCCAATAAGACGCGGAAGGCGTTGAGTGCCCCCCGCTCCGGGAATCAGGCCAAGTTTGATCTCGGGTAGTCCGAGCCTCGCGTTCGTGGTTGCGACGCGGCCGGAGCAACCGAGCGGCAACTCCAGTCCGCCGCCGAGTGCGTTCCCTTGAATGGCGGCAACAACAGGCTTGCCTAAAGCAGATATAGCTTCGATGAGATCGGAAAGGATTGGTCTTACGGGGGCGCGGTCGAATTCGGTGATGTCAGCGCCTCCGCTGAACATCTTCCCATCTGAACAAATGACGGCGCCGCGGATCGACGGGTCTGCTTTTGCCTTGTCAACCAAGGCCATGAGCCCGCGGCGGACGTCAGCGCCAAGCGCATTCACGGGCGGATTTACGATTTTGGCGATGGCGATGCCGTCTTCGACGCTCAGATCCACCCTCGGGTCACCGGTCACGCTCAATACTACCCCGCTCACCGACTAATTCCACTATGCAGAATTAAATTCCATGTTTACACTAACATACCCGGCATCATGGTCAAGCACCGCTCCTGCCTACCTTCGAAGGAGTTGCATGAATGTCTCGTAAAAGGCCAGAGTTTTTCGAGGTGAAGCCGGCTTCCGGCACCGGGGCGGATGATCGTCATTTCGTCGTAGCTCTTGCAAGAGGTCTTGAAGTTCTGGCCAGCTTTCGGAAGGGTGAAACACTGCTCGGAAACCAGGAGATTGCCGCTCGCTCCGGGCTCCCCAAATCGACGGTCTCCCGCCTCACTTACACACTGTCGAAGCTTGGTTATCTTCATTATGTAGACCAGGCCGCGAAATACCGCCTCGGGACCGCGGTTCTTGCTCTTGGAACCAGCATGCTTGCCAGGCTCGATGTCAGAAACGTTGCGCGACCGCTCATCGAGCAGCTTGCCATCTCTGCCAGGGTATCGTCCGCACTCGGCGCGCGCGATCGCCTGAGCATGGTGTATATCGAATCCTTCTACGGCTACACGTCCGTATCCTTGACGCTGGAGGTTGGCTCCCGGATCTCGATTTCCACAAGTGCGATGGGACGAGCCTTTTTGGCCGTTTGCAGCGAGGAAACACGCCGAAGCATTCTTGATGAGATCCGCCCCTTGAATAAGGCGGCCTGGCCGCGCACCAGAGATGCGATCGCAAAAGCGATCGAGGATCATCGCACGCTTGGTTGCGCATGCTCCTTCGGCGAATGGCAAGCCGGCGTAAACGCCATTGCGTCTGCTTTCAATCCGGGAGGCGGACTCCCTCCCATGGTGATCAACTGCGGTGCTCCCGACACTGTGGCGAGCCAGGATTATCTTCTCGATGAAGTGAGACCCAAGCTCATTTCCATCACCAGAAGGCTCGAAGGCAGCATGGGTTTGTGAGCTTATGCGGCCGCTTCCAGGAAGGGAGTAAGCTGAA
>JBAUNL010000936.1:0-7659 GCA_049579205.1 Rhodomicrobium sp.
CTGGTAGCGCTGCGGCTAAGCGCGAGCTGAGCCCATCGCCAATTTCTTTTCGGAAGCCGAACCGGCAGAAGCCAGCGCAAACGCCACCGATTACGAGATCGCCTATTTCGCGAAGCCGCCGGCCTGAAATGCCGCTAAAGCCGCGCTGCACGCGCCGAAGTCCCTTGATAGGCCGGAGGCGTTCCACATATTGCCCCGACCGGAGAAAGCCGAGGCAGGCATAAACAGTCCAGCGTAGATTTTGAATCGGTGAACGCCGAAGTCCCAGCGAAAATGCCCGCAATGGTCATAGGCGCTCGGATTATTCATGGGTTAGCGAATTTGACTGACTGACGAACCACACCCCAGCGATGACCAAAGCGGCGCCCGCAAGCTGAACAATATCCAACGCCTCATTAAGGACGATCAGGGACAAAAGTGGAACGGATGCGTAGCTCAGGGCATTGATGGGTTTCGCATAACTCAAATCGGCTTGGCCAAGCACCACTATCCAATTGAAGAATTGCAGGGTCATGATGGCGATTACGCCGATAAATAGCCGATTCGTGAATATAGCCCCTAAAGTGGCCAAGGGAGACGCATCGGCAGGCATTTCCAAAACAGCTGACTTCCAGACAAGCTGAAGCAAAGTATCGAACGCGACCGAAGCGGCAAGACCTATTGTGAGCAGCCATCTCAGACGCCTGTTGAAGATGATCATAGGTCCCGTTTCTTCCCTTGGGTTACCTTCAGCTAGATTTACTCTCTGCTCAAACGCTCTTTGCTCCTTGCTGTTGCGTGCTGCGAACGCGGCCAACAAAGAGATGAAAAGTAATATTAATGACGGCTTTGTCGCCCGCTTTGGACGTTGACGGAAAATTAAAGGCGAAAGTGTCACGCACTGCTTGCGCAAGTCTGATGCAATGAAGGTCCAAGCGCTGATGCCTGCACCTTGAGGCTACTCCTCCACAAGATTTCCAAGTGCAAGCCGAGCAGCTTGGTGTAGAGACCGCTCCGAGCCTCGTTTCCGTACCGCGCATTATTGGAAATGGAGCAAAGCGAACCATTGCGAGTCAGTGGCTGGCAAACCGGTCGTTTATCGGCGTCGATAACCAAGGCCGCGTTCTGATCGGCACGACACAATCCGCCTTTTTTTCACTGGATAGGCTGGCGAGCTTCTTAATGGCTGCGATCCCCGATCATATTCCGCCGCGTTTTCGGGGGGCGGCCTTTTGGTTTTTTAGGTACTTGTACCCCCCGGACGCCCTGTGTGCCGAGGTCGTGGGTTTCGAATCGTTCCTAAGACGGTAACTCTTCGCCTTTTGCGAGAGGCGCGCGGGATTCGCGGGGGAATCAGCCATTTGCCTGCGGAATACGACGACCGCTTGGTCCTCGACAGCCAACGGTTAAACGACAACGCGAGACCTTCGATGTGGGGGGAAAGCTGCCTGTGAAGTCATATTGTCGGCTGATCAATCCTCCCGGGACAAACCTGGCGGCCAAATGTTAGGATCGCCGCCATTACCGATGGGGGGAATTACAATGGAAAAATCGACTGTTTGGATCGCGGCGCTCGGCGTGAGCGTGCTCGGCGCAAGCACTGCGAACGCTCAAAGCATGACCTTGACCAGCCCCGACATCACTGAAGGGGGGACCATCTCCAATGAACAGGTGTTCAAGGGGTTTGGCTGTGCCGGCAGCAACATCTCACCGGCCTTGAACTGGAGCGGGGCACCAGGCGGGACCAAGAGCTTCGCGGTCACCATCTACGACCCCGATGCGCCGACTGGCAGCGGCTGGTGGCATTGGGTTGTGTTCAATATTCCTCCGGGTACGGTCTCATTGCCAAAGAACGCTGGCGACCCGAAGAAGAAATTGATGCCGAAGGGGGCGATCCAAAGCCGGACTGATTTCGGCGCCGCCGGTTATGGCGGACCATGCCCGCCGGCAGGCGACAAACCGCATCATTACCAGATAACGGTTTTTGCGGTCGATGCCGGCAAACTGCCGGACGCCAAAGACGATTCCGCCTCGGCGGCGCTGGTCGGCTTCGACCTGCACTTCCACACTTTGGCGAAAGCGACATTGACTGGCATTTACGGGCGCTGAGCGGCTGTCGCGGCTGCGGTGGCCTAGGGAGCTCATTTGCCTACTTCCCTCCCGAAATCCGTCGGCAATGGTCCAGTGCAGCTTCCATCAAGTTCACGGTCGCTTCAGCGGTCCGAAAAGCGGAGTGGGCTGAGAGAGTGACGTTTGGGAGCCTTGTTAAGGGATGGTCTTGTGGGAGTGGCTCCTCATTGAATACATCCAGCGCGGCGTGGCCCAGCCTTCCAGCCTCCAGGGCGGCAATCATGGCAATCTCATCCACCAAGGCGCCGCGCGCGGTGTTTACGAGGATCGGGCCGCGTTCGAGAGAGCCTTTCGGCGGAGAGAAAACCCCGCGTGTCACCGGTAAGGAGCAGATGAAGAGATACGACGTGGCTTTCGGTCAGTAACCGGTCGAGCTCTACGAATTCGGCCAGCGCGAACAGATTGCTGGACCCGCCTCGTCCCCGCTCCTCCCGCCTGGTTCGCGGGAAAGGCGCCTGAAAAATTTACGCCCGCCCCCGCATGTTAAGGGCTTCCTCAGGTCAAGCGGTTACCCTTTCGAGAGCGGAAGGCGGGAATGGCGTTAGCCCTTGCCCTGCATCTACTCGGTTGAACGCTGACAAAGAAGCGTATGTAAACCGCTGAAGAGGAATTCGTCAGCGGCGCGCTTGGCTTCATGGAACGCGCCCAATGGCAACGCTCACTTTTGGCCGACCCCGCAATCTTTCGCCGCGATTCCGGGCGGGTACCTGTTCGGCAGCACCGGGTCGAAACCGGAAAAACAAAAGCCGTCAAGGCACATCCGTTCATGAAAGGAAACCGGCCATCCCCAAGCAAGTGAACAAACGTGATCACCCTTGGATTAATTGGCGCCGCTGCCCCATATTCTTTGGGCTCCACTCAAGAAGACAGGTTGGCCCCGCTTTCCAGGTCAGCTCGCATCCTCTCTGTCTCACCCCGGGTCAAGAACCACGATAGGGCAGCGGAAGCATTCGTCTCGAAGACCACCGTAAAAAGCCACGATCCAACAGGCTGTTGGCAGCCATAGCTTTGACCTTTGGGTCTCCGCTGTCAGCCTCATTCACCAAAGCCGACACGCGCCATGAAGCTCGGCCAAAGGGCCAGTCCGCACCGGCTGACAGCAGCACCTTAGCAAGGCTCAAGGGGAAACGACACTGCGCCCCACCACCGTCCCGGCGCGGAGATTTGAGAGCACATCGTTTACTTCGGTCAACCGATGCATGCGGAGCGGAAAATCCGGAACCGCGCCCCTTCGCGCAAGCGTCATCAAATCTTTGAGTTCATCCAGGCTGCCCGTATAGGATCCTTGCACAGTAAGCGCCCGCATCGGAAAAAACGGAAGCGGATAGGAGAGTTCGCCCCCATACAATCCGACGAGGATATAGCGGCCGCCGCGCGCCATCGCACTTATGCCTAGTCTCGCAGTCTGCGGAGAACCGACAAAATCGATAACGGCAAGAAGTCCTTCGGGGGCGGCAGCTGCAAGCTTTGCGGCTGCGTCCGGGGCTAAAGCATCGATGGCGGCGATGGCTCCTGCCTTAAGCGCGGCCTGACGCTTGCTTTCGCTGATGTCGGCGGCGATTGCGCCGGCTCCGCCAAGGGCCTTTACGAGGCTCACTGCCATGAGCCCCACACCTCCCGCTCCGATAATTCCCACGGGCTGTTCGCTCAAAAGCGTGCCGAGCTTCTTGAGCGCGCTATAAGCGGTAAGGCCGGAACAGGCGAAAGGAGCCGCCTGCTCAGGCGTCAGCGGTGCAATATCGATGAGGTATTTCGCATCCGAAACAAGGATGTGATCGGCGTAGCCCCCTGCCCGGTTGACGCCAATGCAGTTAGGTGTCGCACAAAGATTTTCGGTCCCGCGCCGGCAGGCTGCGCAGTTGCCGCAGCCGATCCATGGGAAAATGAGCCGAACATCGCCAGGGGCGGCGCCGCTGGCGTCTGGACCGAGCGCAACAACCTCGCCCACAACCTCATGGCCCATTGTTAAGGGAAGGTTGATGCCGCGATCCGCGAGTTTCAACATTCGGCCCTGACCAAGATCGTAGCCGCCATCCTGCAAATGGAGATCGCTATGGCAGACGCCTGCTGCCCGTACTTGCAACAAGACCTCGGCGCCTTGCGGCACCGGCGTCGGCTGTTCCATCAGCTGAAGCGGCTCGCCGAAAGCGGTTACGCAATAGCTTCTCATGATCTCCTCCCGGTCAGACAGCTCTTAGACTGCCTCCATAATGCCGGAACCCGCAGGCACAGGACAAGCATGAGAGCTTGCGGCCTTCTGCAAAAACAAGTCCTCTGACTTCTTCCTCGAACACCGGTCTTTCGGATAGCAAGCGAGGCGCTACAAGAGAAAGGCTGGCCGCGAGTTCGGCCCGGCCGCCGTGCTCGCCGTGACCATATCCAGCGCTTGAAGCTGGTCCGGATATTTGGTCTTCCCAGTCAAGGTCGACCCCATTTTTAGGGGGAAGGCGAAGGCATCAAATGAGTTGAAATCCTGGGGGGTGATTTCTACAACGTCGTTCATCGGGGAGGAAGAATGAACGGTGCGGACAGTCTTTGCGAGACGCTTCTCGCCAACGGGGTGGATGTTTGTTTCGCCAACCCCGGTACGTCGGAAATGCATTTTGTGGCAGCCCTGGACCGCAAGCCTCAAATGCGCTGCGTGCTTGGGCTCTTTGAAGGCGTGGTGACGGCAGCGGCGGATGGGTATGCTCGCACGGCAGAGAAACCTGCCGCCACCCTCCTGCATCTAGGACCTGGTCTTGCGAACGGATTGGCCAACATCCACAATGCGAGGCGCGCCTATACTCCGATGGTCAACATCGTGGGCGAACATGCGACCTGGCATATACCCTTTGATGCGCCGCTCACATTGGAGATTGAAGGATTTGCGCGCCCGGTATCGAATTGGGTTCGAAGGATCAACGCATCCAGCGAGGTGAGTGGCGCCGCCGCTGCGGCAATTAGCGCCGCCACGGCCCCGCCTGGACAAATTGCAACCCTTATTCTGCCTGCGGACGCGGCGTGGAGCGAAGCGCCGGAAGAGATCGCGCGAGCAGCATCGGTTACACGTAAGCCGGTTGATCCAACTCTGATCCGTGCGGCAGCCCTAGCACTGAAAAACGGCCGGAAGACTATCCTGATGCTAAGTGGTGCGGCGCTCCGCGAAAAGCCGCTCGCCGCTGCCGGAAGGATTGCCGAAGCAACAGACGCGCGTCTCATCGCACAGCAATCGAATGGCCGCATGGAACGGGGCGCGGGTCGGGTTTTCATCGACCGCGTGCCCTATGTAGTGGACCGTGCGCTTGCGGCCTTCGCCAATGTTCAACAGGTGATCCTGGTCGGTGCCAAAGCGCCGGTCGCCTTCTTCGCCTATCCTGGTAAGCCAAGCAGTGTTCTGCCGCCCGGTTGCCTGGTAATGACTCTCGCTGAACCCGGCGGGGATTTAGCGGGGGCGCTCCAGGCGCTCGCTGATGAGCTTTCCATCCCGCGCACTCTCGAACCGGCGACCGCAAAGCGCTCGAGCCTCGATCTTCCCACTGAGAAACTTGTGCCCGATGCCATTGCAAGAGCGGTGGCGGTTTTAAGCCCAGAAGGCGCAATTTGGGTCGATGAAACGGTCAGCTCGGGCCGTGAATTCTTTCCGCTCACGGCCGGGGCGGCCCCGCATGATTTTCTGCAGTTAACAGGAGGCGCGATCGGCATTGGCCTCCCCTTGGCAACGGGCGCCGCCATCGCCTGTCCCGATCGCAAGGTTATCACCCTGCAGGCGGACGGCAGCGCGATGTACACCGTGCAGGCTTTGTGGACGCAAGCGCGCGAGCGGCTTGACGTTGTCACCGTGATTTTCGCCAACCGCCGTTACGCCATTCTGCAGCACGAATTGAAGGCCGTGGGTGCCCCTGAGCCCGGCCGCAATGCGCAGCAAATACTCAGCTTCGGCAATCCGGCACCTGATTGGGTGAAGATCGCCAACGGGATGGGTGTCGAAGCCGCGCGGGCTACCGGCGCTGCTGAATTTAATGATCTACTGGCAACTGCTCTTACCAGCAGAGGACCGTTCCTGATCGAAGCTGTGATTTAGATAAGGGAAGTCTCTTTGGGCTAACGCCCAGCGAAACAGGGCCAGATAACGCGATCAATGGGAACGTACCATAGCGAGCCAAAACAAGGGCTTGGCAGTCAACAAAGATACGCGCAGAAAACTGGCACATTGCAAGGTGGAGCGCCGGCAATGTTAGCATCCGGGCCAACACGCTTATGATAATATAATTTGGCCAGAAGCACTGTTTGTCATCGCCCGCGAAGTAGTCTGTCATGCGTCCATTCTTACATCCGCACCTCGTTAACGGGCGCGCGGGCGACCCGGCTCTCTACATCGAAACTTTGTTCGAAAGACAGACGATTCTTTTTGACCTCGGTGATCTTGCGATCCTGCCGCCGAGGAAAATCCATCGCCTCGAACATATCTTCGTCTCACACACCCATATCGACCATTTCATTGGCTTTGACCGGTTGCTGCGGGTACTGGCCGGGAGGGAAAAGAAACTCAATCTCTATGGGCCGCCGGATTTCATCGAGCAGGTGCGGCACAAGCTGCAGGCTTACCGCTGGAACCTCGTGGACCGCTATGTCAGGGACCTAGTTTTCTGCGTTACGGAGGTGGCTCCATCTTTGGAAATCCAAAAGGCCGTGTTCCGCCTCAAGAATGCATTTGTAATTGAGCCGCAGACTGGCGGCGTTCTTGCGGGGAGTGTGGTTTGCAGCGAGCCCCGTTTCAGGGTCTCAACGGCGGCTCTCGATCACGGCACGCCATGTCTTGCGTTTGCGGTCGAAGAATCCGCCCATGTTAACGTTTGGAAGACCCGGCTTTTGGGGCTTGGACTGCAGGTTGGTCCATGGCTGAAGGACCTTAAGCGGGCGATCGTAGAGAAAAGGCCCGATGACCACGCGATCAACACCGGTTCGTTTTCAGCATCGCAGCAGGAAAAGGAAATGCCGCTTGGAACCTTGCGCAGCGTGGTGACCGTCACGCCCGGTCAGAAAATAGCCTATGTCACCGACGCCGCCGATACAGCCGCCAACCGGGCCGCGATCATTAAGCTTGTTGAAAACGCTGACGTGCTGTTTATCGAGGCTGCGTTTTCGCAAGCCGACGCTTCGCTGGCAGCCGAGCGGGCACATTTGACGGCAGCCGCCGCTGGTGACATAGCACGCGAGGCAGCCGTGCGCCGGATTGAGCCATTTCACTTTTCTCCCCGTTACGCCGAGGATGAGACGCGCCTGTTGAAGGAGGCTTTGACAGCGTTTGCTAAAGCGCCTTCCCCACGGCGCCTGGCCTAGATGTTCGGGCTCAGCTACTCTGGGCGGACAAAAAATCGGTATCTCATCTCGGTAATCATTGTCACTTCGAAGGACTCTAAGGGGATTTCGGTAAAGTGGCAGGCTATCGAGGGGGTAGGCGCCGACAGACCATTGGCTCTAAGGCTGTGTTAGGAGGCAGGGAGAAATGTTGTGAAGCTTCGTGTGGAGGAGGTAGAAAGGCGTAGGGAACACTACCATGGCTCAGAT
>JBAUNL010000937.1:0-5243 GCA_049579205.1 Rhodomicrobium sp.
AGGCGCCGCCACCATTGATCCTGGGCCGAAATGCCCGAATCGATATTGGCGGGGTCGTTGCCCGACCTATCATAATCGGGGTCATAACCGCTATCCGCCAGGGCCTCGGCGAGGCGGTCTGTAAATATGCTATCGTTGCGCGAATAAGACAGGAACACGCGCGTCTTCGCAGATTGCAGTGCACCGTCAGCCGCATTCGTCTGGACCTGACTGGGCAAGGCATACCTCTCAAGCGGCCGGAACAGGGAGTGTAAAACTACCGGCGCAGATACTAGCATTGAGGAGCAGAAGCAGACAACTTTCAGAGATTTTCGCTGGTATTGCAGCTGCCCCATGGGCAGGCCATCGAGTGCGGTGAAGCTCATGTGGTTGCATGATTTTCCGCTTGAGCATGGCGCACGTGCTAGCGCCATTGCCGATGGCCACCACGACACCCCCGTCCGCGGCTTCAAGCCCCATCGCATCCGGGCAAACGCTTACGATGTTTTCGTAAGAAAGACCAAGGAAGCCGAAGCACCGGATAGCTCCGAGTCGGCGCCGTTGGTACGACTCATGCGGGAGTTTGCGGATGTAGTGAAGGGCGAGCCGCCGAAGGGTGCGTCGCACAGACTACCTTCGATCACCCTTTTGGCCGTTCAAAAACTCCGGTGCAAATATCTGGTCCAGGCAGGTCCCGGACGGAAACAATGGTGGCGTTGGGCGCCAAGAACTTCCGAAGCCTGGCCCACTTCGCCAAACCGGCAGATTTCAGCTTTGTCCGCAGCCACGGATAAGCTGCCTCATTGAAATCCTTAATGAAATTGCGCCTATCACCCGCTGCAGACATTTCCGCCGCGCAAAATGGCGATATCACGATCTCACTCGATTACCGGGCAGGAGTTGTTTGTGGGCGCTGTGCCGAACTTCTCTTGCGCGCCGTGACGATTTCCGCCGCCACAATATATTCGTTGACACGAATATTCGTGCATGATGATATATGGAATGAACCCTGAAACACTTGCCGCGTTAGGCGAACCCAATCGACTTCGTATCATTGAGTTGCTTCGCGCAGGACCCCGACCGGTGAACGACATCCGTGGCCGGCTGGGGCTCAGACAATCGCAGGCTTCGCAGCACCTCAAGGTGCTCAAGGATGTGGGCTTGGTAGAGATGGAGCCGCGCGCGCAGCAGCGGTTCTACAGACTACGCGCGCAGCCCCTGAAGCAGCTTCACAAATGGCTCGATCGTTATCGGCACATCTGGGAAGAGCGTTTCGAGCAGCTGGACGAGATCGTCGAGGAACTAAAGCGGAAGGGAAAATCGGATGCAGCAGGCAAGGACAGGTGAGAGCACCATAAGAAACGAAACGATCGTGGAGCGGTCGGCCGACCGTGAGCTGGTCGTCATCCGCACGTTCAATGCACCGGTGCATATCGTCTTTGACGCATGGACTAAACCGGAGCTCCTGAAACGATGGTGGGCGCCCAAGTCCTTCGGCGTGTCACTCTTTGAGTGCGAGTCGGACCTGCGCGTGGGAGGAGCCTACCGCTACGCGTTCGGGCGCGACCCAAAGCACCCAGAGGTGTTTTCGGGGCGGTACGTAGAGGTGAATTCGCCCTCACGGCTGGTCCTCACACAGGTCTATGAGCGGATGTCCGACGCCGGCGAGGCCGTAGTGACGGCCACCTTCGAGGAGAGCCAGGGCAGGACTCGTCTTACTCTGCACCAACTCTTCCCGAGCAAGGAAGCGTTGGAAGGCGCGCTGGCCTCCGGGATGGAGCTCGGAATGCGTGTGACTCTCGATCAGCTCGACGCACTGGTCGCCTCAATGCGCTGACCACGATGGCCGCTTATGGCCCGGAACGGTGGCTCTCGCGGTTGCAACAATCTCTTCCGCTGCTGGAGGATTATCGGACCCATTGATTTCGTTGCAGGAAGTACCGCCTGTTGACCCAATCCGGCTGTCTCAATTTTCCGTATAATTAGTGAAGCCATGACCGCTTTCCCTGAGGACATGCCGTGCCATCCCTACACCCTCCTGGCGTGCAAAATGACCGATTTCTCTTAATCAATTTGGTATCCCGTCACGGGGGCTGACCAAGGCTACTTCTTAGCCGGGAGATCTACGCCATAATTGACTTCCAAATAATCTGTGATCTGCCTGACCTGCTCCGGATCGAGCGGCGCACCGATTTCCACCATTCTGTCGATGATTGGCACCCATTGCTTTCCTGGGCGGTTCGTAGCGGTTACTCGGTCCAAGCCATGACAAATTGCGCAGGCGCCAGCAACGAGAGTAGCTCCAGGGCCACCCGGCAGCTTCACTTCAACGTTGGATTGGCCAGGCACTGGCACGCCTGGGCCAAAGTGCGCGACGAGATAGGCGGCGGCGACATCGATATCATTAGGCCCAATCTGGGCGCCTCGCAAAACCATATTGTATATCATTCGACGCCAGCCTAGCTCGTTCATTCGAAGCCGTGTGATTGGTCCGGCTTGGTGACACTGCGTGCAAGCCTGCGCGACGATTTCCTTACCCGGCCCATCCGGGAACGGGCTGGTTTGTTGCGCCTCCGCAACTGAGCTTGTAAGAGTTATCGTCGCGCTGACGATGACGGCGGTCAGGGCCGTCATAAGAAAGAAGCGCATGGGTCAGACCTTTCGCGTGCGTTGAGCTGCAATCGAATAAGCCGGATACCATTCTGACGCTGCAGCAACACCTGCACGATCGACATGAATGTCGAGCAGGTAGGGCCGTCCTTCTACGTTGACGCGCTTTGCACGGGTGAGCGAAGCCTGGATCTTGGCAGGATCAGTAACGATCTCTCCTTCCACCCCGAATGCGCTGGCGGCTTTGGCGAAATCGACGTCAGGGCTGCCATTGTAAGAGGTCATGTCCTTGCCCGACTGAAACTGCTGTCCCGCGATGAGACTAAGGATTCGGTTGCGTTCGTTATTATAGCTTCGGTTATTGACGACAATGTTCGTGATCGGAGCGTTGTAGCGCGCCTGGCTCCAAAGCGGTTGAGGACCGCCGAATAGAGCACCTCCATCACCTGTGGCGGATATCACGGGACTATTTGGACGCGCTAGCTTAATGCCAAAAGCTGCTGCCTGCGCCCAACCAAGTATATTGGCAGTCGTTGAGACAAGGGTCTTATTGGATCCCCCAAAAGCCATAAATGTATCCATGATCCGGCCGGACTCGCAGTCGGTCACGTAGATCGTGTCTTTGTCCAGGCCCATCTCAAGTTCGACGCCAAGGCGCTCCATGGTTATGGACGATGGATTGTTCAGGTCCTTAGCGATTGTGGCACGCATTTTGGCTACGTCGGCGGTGTATTCGCGGACGCGAGCGGCCCGCTGGTCCGCGATTCGAGCCAAGCGGTCCTTTGTCGCCATGCTTTTGACTGCAGCGATAAGGTCCCCAAGCCCAAGCTTGATATCGGCTACGAGAGCTATGTCTATCGGCCAAGAACGCGCGAGATTGGTCGGATCGATCCTCATGGAGATCGTGGTCGCACCTTGCATAGCGTGCTCGCCCAACTGACTCCCTATGTTGAAATGAACGTCGACGGCTCCGGGGAACTGCGAGGAAGGCACAAAGGTACCAATGAAAAGCGGGTCGCGCGTTGGATACGGCTTTGACCAATTGCCGAGCGATCCCGTGATGCCGGTAACTGGAATGCCAAGTAGGGTCGCAAGCTCGACGGTTTCCGGCTCGGCCTGACAAAGAGTGATCTCATCACCGGCCGTTATCAAGGGGTTCTTTGCCTCGATCAACAGTTTGGCGACAGCGTCCACGTCGCGCGAGTCGGGCCGAACCTTCATAGCCACTTTGAATAGATCGCCGTCATAGATGTCCGCGGTCGCAGCGGCCCGCAAAAGGTCATCGGGGATCGAGAGGTAAACCGGGCCCGTCGGTGGGGTTTGTGCAAATTTTAAGGCGCGGCGGGTCACGTCCGCGATGCCGGCGGTGTTTTCGGCAAGCCAAAATGACTTGGTAATCGGCGCGACCATCGTCTCCTGATGTTCGTAGTCCTGGGAATAGTCACGGCCAGTTACTCCAGTCCCAAAGGCAGCAGTAGTAAGCAGCACCGGAATGCGATCCTTCCAGCTATTGACAAGTTGCGTCATGCCGCTTGGCAGGCCCACATTAGCAATGTGGGCGATACCAACCTTACGCGACATTCGGGCGTAGCCGTCGGCCATGGCAACGACCGCACCTTCTTGGATCCCCTTGATGATCTGGATGCCAGGTTCGTCAACCAAAGCGTCATAAATGGGCGCGTCTCCGGTAGAGGGATTAAAGAAAATGAATTCGACGCCGGCGGACTTGAGTTGTTGGACGTAAAGCATGCCGCCATTGCCCGTCACCTGGCGGACTCTGTGGCCGCTTTCGGTGTGGGCGACGGCGGATGTGGCGGCGAGCGGCTGGACGATCGTCTTGTTTGCAGCAACCGTTATTCCCGCCGCGCCCATGCCGTGTATCAGTTTGCGGCGAGAAAAACGCTTGCTCAAATGTTGTCGGATCAGGTCATCCATCGTGTTAATCCTCCCAAGATCTTTTTTTTTGTCACACGGTTCTGGGGGCAGAGCAACTAAGTAGGCTTGCTTTGTCGAGACTTATTTTAGTAATTTTATATTGCAACTATTGTCGATGCAAACGACGCGTGCGACCTATAGGGTCGCAAGAAATTGCAATATTCACGATGTCATTCGGACACTATGTTGGTCCGCTGGGTCGAACTCTCCATCAGACGGAAGGTCACGTCCATCAAGATGTTGTAACTTCTCAGTGTGTTTGAGCCTGAAGGGGCATCAGAGATGTGATCGAACACGTTCATTCGGCTCCAGTGAAGGGATCGAATATACAGCACCTTATGCGGGCCACATTGCCTCGGTGCACCACGCAAGTGCAGCTGTTCTTGATAACAAAATAATTCCGGAATTGGACCCGAGCGCTAATTCGCCGTCAGGTGCGGTATCTTCAGCTAAGAGATCCGAAAGCGGCCGCACCAATCTAAAAAACTTTGTAAAACTGATTGGTCCGGAAACGGCCTTCTTGAGACGAAACCGATCGTTCGCAACGAACGCTCCGGAAAAATTATCTAGCTAGATATGCTGATCTCAGCTTGGGGTCGAAGAACGAAACCGCTCTCGCGGTAGGCGCTGCCTCACGGACGGCATTTGATTTTGAACCAGCATCACAAGGCGAAGGCTCCGATTGAGAATGAGGCGTCAACCTCACTCACAACAGGAGT
>JBAUNL010000938.1:0-3525 GCA_049579205.1 Rhodomicrobium sp.
AGCGGAGCAAGGACTTCACCCCCGCAGTCGAGGAAGCCGGCAGCGAAATGGCCCGCCCGGCGGCGAGGCAGCTCATGAGCATGCGCCAGCCCTGGCCCACGCGATCCACCCCACCCACGACCCAATCCAGGGGGATGAAGACGTTCTCGCCTGACGTCGGTCCGTTTGGAAATGCGGTGCCAGAGGGCAAATGGCGGCGCCCGATATTGACGCCTGGATGATCGGCTGGAATGAGCGCCAGCGTAATTCCGATGTCACTGCCTTTGCCGAGAAGGTTCTCAGCGTCGAACAAATGGAAGGCGAGGCCGAGCAGCGTCGCTTTCGGCGCCAGAGTGATGTAGCGCTTGTCCCAGCTAACGCGGATGCCGGGAACTTCCTGCCCGTTATGGATGCCCTTCGTGACATAGCCGACGTCTCGCATGGCGGCGGCGTCGGAGCCGGCGAATGGGCTTGTCAGCGCGAAGCAGGGGATCTCCCTGCCTTTCGCGAGCGGCTCCAGATAATGCGCTTTCTGCGCATCCGTACCGAACTTCTCGATCAGCTCGCCTGGCCCTAGCGAATTCGGCACCATCACGACAATGGAGGCGTCGGGATTGCGCGATGATACCTTACCGAGAATGATGGATTGCGCCTGGGGCGAAAAGCCAAGCCCGCCATGCTCCTTTGAAATGAGCATGCCGAGGAAACCCTTTTCACGCACGAAACTCCAGATGTGCTCCGGGATGTCGTTCTGATTGTGCCGGATCTCCCAATCATCGAGCATCCGGCACAATTCCTCGGTCTCACTCTCGAGGAATCTCCGCTCCTCATCCGTCAGGATCACGGGATCGATGGCCCGCAACTTGCTCCAGTCGGGCCGGCCCGAGAAGAGTTCGGCATCGAAACCGATGGTGCCTGCGTCGATGGCCTCCTGTTCGGTCTTGGAGACGGGCGGAAGGATGCGCTTCACCAGGGCAAAGGCAGGACCGGTGATTACGGTTTGGCGGATTGGGCGCCACGATAAAAGCCCTAGGACGATTGCGGGAATCCAGGCTGCCAGTGAAGCGCCTGCAAGTGGCGGCAGATGAAGCTCACCGGCGTAGAGGCCAACCTCGGCAAGAAGCGTGACTGCCGCCACCCAGATCGCCCACGCCCACAGGGGTTCGCGCCTGATCGCAAGCGTAAACATCGCCGCGAGGCTGAGAATGGCGAGGACTATTCCCGCGATCATAGCCGCATCCTTTATTCAAAGCCGCGCGGCTCCAGACAGACGGAACACCGCAGGCAGCAGGGTTCGAACCTTATAGCCGTGAAGTGAGCCCGGAACAAACCCGCGTCAACTAGGCTAAAGATTTCACCGTTAGGAAGGAAGATAATTCACACGAAAAGGTTGCGGCTGCATTAACCATGCCCCAATAGATCGCGGCGCGGCAATTGCACATCGAGGCCAAGCTTCACCGGGATCGACGCCGATTTCGTAAAGAGCCTTAGGCGCGGAGGATTTATGGAATTTACGCCAAGAGTTGAGTTGGCATTGCAAAATGATACCGAATATCGCTCGGTAGGGCTTGAGCTCGATAGCAACGGCGCCATTAAGATCGATGCGCATGATATGGGTCCAACCGTTAAGCAAATTTGGGATCATGACGACTACGAGTTCTCGGTCACCGTACCTGCAACAGCGGTAGCACGGCTCGCGTTCGAACTTCTGAAAGAGAAGTTCGCAGGCAATGTTGGAGCAGTGGACGCACTAAGGAGCTTCTGCTTGGAACGCAGTATCGAGCATGAATTCTTCTCATGGCCGTGAGGTCTTGCTTGATCTCACTGCCCACTCCTCGGCCGAGCAATAAGAGAACGCATTGAAATATTCATGAACTGCACCTGGTGACCCATTTTTCCCGTTTGTGTTCCGGGTGGGTGTTTCTGCTAACTCATGTTAAGCGGCCTCACACTCTTGCGTTTATGGCAGAGGGAACAAGACGCGAACAAAAATTCCCAAACCTTTTTGAAGGTTTCTCCACTCCTTCACAAAAAAAGCCATTTAGGTTGTGGCTTTGTCCTGCAGCTGCTTGATAGCCGCGCTTAAGTTTGTTACTGTTTTCTGGGCACGAATAGAGAGCCGCTTAGCGGCATCGGTGGGACTTTTTCAGCTATGCTTGATATCGTTACGCCCGTTTTAGGGCAGCGACCTTTGCCGCAAGCAACTGTGGCGCATAGGGATTGCCCACCGTGCAAGATGGATAATTCAACCCAGCCACCCAGCCGGTCTTCGCGACACCCTTGGGCGATCAGAAACTGCGGTGGCTGCGGCTTCGTCTATATCGACAGCGCGCCGGACTATGAGATGCTAGTTGAGGAAATGGACTGGGATACAACCTGGGCTGCGGAGGATAAACACAGAAAGACAACATACAAGCTGACATATGGGCTCGACAATTTGACCCGGTGGCGCCTGCGTTTGGGCAAACCAAAGCCCAGTAGTTTCATCCGAAGGCATGTTTCGGGCGGGCGCGTACTTGATCTTGGGTGCGGGGCAGGCAGCAGTGATCTTGCTGAATTCTTTGAGCCTTACGGCATCGAGATCAGCCGCAGCCTTGCAAGAAAGGCTGACGGCTTTTTCAAAAAACACGGCGGCTATGCGATCAACGCTCCCTGCATCGAAGGACTTCAGCAGTTTCCCGCCGGCTTTTTTGATGCTTGCGTTGCCCGTTCTTACCTAGAGCATGAGACAGACCCGCTTGGCGTTTTGAAGGAGGTATTTCGCGCTCTCAAGCCGGGCGGAGTTCTTGCCGTCAAAGTTCCCAATTACGCGACCGTGAACAGGCTTGTTATGGGGCGCAAATGGTGCGGATTCCGCTATCCGGACCATCTCAATTACTTCACGCCGGCGTCACTTCGCGGGATCGCAAAAATGGCCGGGTTTTCGACGAACTTCCGGTGGCGCGATAGATTGCCGACCGACGACAATATGTGGGCAGTCCTGAGAAAACCTGCTGCAATACCGCAGGAGCCGCTTTAACCGCCGCTCCGGTTCTTCGGGACAAATGCCGCACCTAAGCACTATTTCAAGTTCGTATTCACCGTCAGATCGAACGACGCCTTTGCGACAAAGGCCGACCCGCACCAGTCGGAGCCAAGTCCGCTCGGATTGATGGATGTGACATTGCCTGGGCTGAAGGAAGCCGTGTGATCGGCGGTCAGCACATTGCAGTTCGCGCGTGTGAGGTCGGTGTCATAGTAGCGGAAATCGAGCGTGAAGACCTTGTATGTGAAGGAAATGCCGGCGTTCCAGGTATTGTAATCCGGCAGATCGATGTGCCCATAAAAGGCGTTGGTCTCGCCGAACCAGTAATGGCCGAACTCGCCGGAGACAAAAGCACCGGTCCCTTTGAGCCAGACATCGGAGAACCAGCTGGCCGGAAGAACCGCTTTTCCGGTGATAGAGGCGTAGGTCCCGTCCGCTCCCTCATTGAGCCAGGAAGGAGAATAATAGACGTTCGCACCGGCCGTGAAGGTATCGTCGAAGGCATAGGCTACTTTGCCGTA
>JBAUNL010000939.1:0-3809 GCA_049579205.1 Rhodomicrobium sp.
CCTGACGGCTTGCCCAATCGAAGGCGACAACGCCCGCACGACCAAGCGGTGCTAGGATCAATTTGCGGTTTGCGTTTTCAACAATGACGGGATGTCCGCTTACCTTGCCGCTTCCTCCGGCGTCAGGCGTCCAGATTACTTCTCCATTCCGGCCGTTGAGGACGTAAAGGCGGCCCTGCGCACTAACGAGAAGTACTTGCGGCGGACCTTCCGGATCCAGATTCGCAACGATGGGATTGGCCCACCCGCCGCCCGCGATTGGCGTCTTCCAGAGCAGGGAGCCATCCAAGCCGCGCAGCCCATAGGCAAATCCGTCGAAGGATACGGCTACAACATCCGGCTTGCCATCGCCGTCGAGGTCTCCAGCCCCGATCCCTTGCATATTGGGGGCGCCCGTCTGGAAGCGCCAGAGAACCTGGCCGGTTCTGCCTTCGGCGAGAACGATGCTGCGGTCGTCCCAGGATGTGAAGGCAACATCCTTTTTGCCGCGTCCACGGAAGTCCGCGACGGCGGGGGCGCAGGACATCCATCCGGGTATGGCGACCGGCACCGCCCGCAGCACTTTCCCGTCATCCGGGCGATAGCTGAGTAAGCTCAGCTTCTCGATCTTGGGATCTCTGCCGAGTGCCACGATACTGACGGAACCGTCACCATCCAAATCGGCCAAGGTCCCACCGCGGTTCTGCCAGAAGCGTTCACGGGCCGCCCAGCGAGGCGTTCCATCTTTTCCGTTGAATGCTCGCATCCAAACGTCATCGCCCCAGTCAGCAACTTCAACCACGACCGCGCTGCCGTCTTGGCCATTTGCAATCACGGGGGTCGCCTGTAAGGCTGCCGCCGCGTGCTGTTCCCAAAGCATATGCGGTCCGTGGACGCTGGCAATGGCGCTAGCATGTTTGTGAACGAGAATGTCGCTTGCCGAGCCTCCCTGGTGGGATTTCACGAGAGCCCAGGGGGCAAGGTCGCGATCCTCTTTTAGGGTCCATAAGACCCTGCCGTTCTCGTCCAGGCAGATGAGCCCGAAGCCGGCCATTCCCACAAGGATCTTGTCTTTCCCCTCCCCGTTCCAGTCTGCGAGAAGCACCCTGAGGGCATGCCCCAGCACTTTCCAAAGAACATGGCCATCGCTTGCATCGACCGCGGCCAAGTCATCCTGCAGGTTGATGAGAAGGTGCCCATTTGGCGTTCGGGGAATATTTACTCCGGGTCCACGTAGCTGCTGACGCGAGCTTAAACCCTTCGGCCCTTTCCAGAACGGCTTGCCATTCTCCAGGCTGACAGCCTCCATCGGGAGTTCCGGTTCGGCAAACTGAAAAATGAGGTGAGGAGATTGCTTAGTCCCAAGGTTTGCTAGCCCGGGCCCGCCGATAATTCCGCCGGGAAGCTTGCCACCACTTGGGATGGCGCCACTGAGAAGGTCGATCGCTTTCCATTCGCTGGCGTTCCAAATCACGGTCAGCAGCAAGCCGCTTTCTGATATTGGCCGGATCGGTCCCTGCCACTGCGCCCCAAACTCCTTTCGCCAAACCGTCCGACCCCCGGCAAGATCCATGAGCGCGCCATGCAGGGCAAAATTTGCGCCGGCCCCCGCAGCCGGCTGACGGAAGAACACTGCGATCCGATGAGAGCCTTCGCTGATGACGGCCGCAAGCATTGGGGGGGATGGCAGCGCGGCAGGGGAGAATGTTATGTCCTGAATGAGAGCGCCGCTTTCGCCGTCGAGCAGGTAGATGTGTCCGTCGCGCCCTGCCACGGCTATCGTCCGCTTGCCGCTTGAGAGCGGGGCGGCAATCACCGCAAGGCTATCCGGCTTCCCCGCACCGGATGCTGGCCCATGCCACACCCAAGCCGTTTTCGGAGAGGGCGCTGCCTTTATCGCCAGCACCTCGGGGCCCGTCTGCTCGGCATCGTAGGCTGAAATAATAACTCTGCCGGCGCTTCCTCCGAGATCGAGGTCTAGAAACGCCCTCGTATTCCCGTTAGGGGTAGGGATTGCCGCGACAGTCTCGCCGGTATTGCTGGACAGGAAGACGACGCGATCCAATTCATTGTGGGCGATGATTGTGTCATCGTCAGTAGGAATGAGCACGAGGCCGCCTTGAATGGCAGGCCGGGCGTAGGTCCAATTGAAGCCCTCTTCGAGCAAGAAGCGCGACGTTGCCCGACCCTGTTGCCGGACATCCACCAATCGGCGGAAGCCTAGATGCTCGGGCGCCTCTGCTTGCAGCTCGTGTGTTCCGCTCCGGAGTTTCAGGCCTTTAACCGGGGACCCCAGTTGCAGCCTGCCGTCTACGGTTATCACGGAATTGGCGGCATTGCTTTCAACATTCAGATAGCCGCTGTCCCATTCCTCCCAGCCATAAAAGGCTGCGGCGCCGAATATCATCGCGGCCGCTGAAGCACCCGCGACCAGACGCCTTAAGCGGCGGGCATCCTCGCGCCTTTTCAGGGCATCGTAGCTGATGCCCAATATCCCGGCGACTACCTTCAGTTTTGCGTTGAACTTTCCGTCACCCTGCTCGCGGGCATCCGCTGCAATCGGCTCCACGCGCTCGGCCGTCAGCGCTCCATCCCATCCCAGACGGTAGCGTAAGGCAGGTGGGAAACACTCCTCCTCGGGCGCCACTCCGGACTTGTCCGCCGCATTCGGCTCACCGTCGATAATGATGGCGAGGATGCGGTTGTCGCGGCCCATCCGTTTGAATGTAAGGATCTCCTGATTGACGAAACGGGATGTTGCGCTGCGCGGAGAGCAGATCACGACAAGGCAAGCGGAATCTTCGAGCGCGAGTTCGAGCTGCTTGCCAAGGTCCTCCGACGCCGGAAGTTCTTCGCGATCTTTGAAGATTGGGTAGAGCCGCGCGGGAACCGGGCCGTCGCGCCCTGCCGTTCCCCTAACCTTCCCCGGCACCCGATAGGTCTCAAGCTGATGGAAAAGCCAGTCCGCGAATTTGCGGTCCCGAGCGCTATAGCTGATGAAAGCTTTGTATTTGAATTTATCCTTCTTTCCCGCCTCCATTTGGCCCCCTCCAGCCGGATACGCTATTATGACAATTTCGATTATTGTGTTCGATATAGCTCCCTAAAACGAGCTTTGATAAAGACCACCATCGAGCAGGATATTCTGGCCGGTAATGTAGCCTGCGTGAGCACTGCAGAGGAAGGCACAGAACTTCCCGAACTCGGCAGGCGTCCCAAATCGCCTTGCAGGCACCGCTGCGGCCCACTTCTCAGCCACTTCATCCTCTGAAGCTCCCATACGTGCCGCCGTTGCCGCAAAACCCTGGCGCAAGCGACCGGTATCGAAGTAGCCCGGCAGTAGGCTGTTGATTGTGACATTCTTCTCCGCGACCGTGCGCGCAACGCCGGCAAGAAAGGCGGTCAGACCGGCCCGTGCTCCGCTTGAAAGGTCAAGGCCGGCGATTGGCATCTTCACCGTGATGGAAGTGATATTCACGATCCGGCCGAACCCTTGTTCAGCAATATGTCCAATCGCTTTTTGGATGAGCTCGATCGGCGTGATCATATTCATCGAGAGCCCGTCCATAATCGCGGTGCGATCGAGTTCACGGAAATCCCGGAAGGGAGGGCCCCCGCAATTGTTGATGAGAATGTCCGGCTTCGGACAGGCATCGAACAACGCTGCCTGACCTTCAGAGGTGGTTATGTCTGCCGCAACGGGCACCACATCCGCTCCGGTCGCGGACCGGATCTCCTCCGCCGTTCGTTCAAGCGGCTCGGCGCGCCTGCCGTTTATGACAAGGGACACGCCTGCTTCAGCAAGAGCGAGCGCGCAACCTCTTCCAAGG
>JBAUNL010000940.1:0-2760 GCA_049579205.1 Rhodomicrobium sp.
GTTATAGCCTCAGACGTTTAGGCAGCTTCGAGACTAAAATCGGGACTCCGGCACCCATTTTTTGCTTTCGCTGTGACGACCGCAATTGGCCCGAGGCAGACTAAGTCTCTGATCCAACCTTTATTTCCGCACTTCCCCCGATTGCGGACGAGGCCGTTTCCGGCGCCGATGTCTCTTCACGGCCTTGAGCGCCTAATGGATGTAACAAAGTATTCACTTCGACTTGGGCAGCACCGGGTCGATTCCGGACTTCGGCATATTTTTAGGGTACCACCGCTAGAGACCCAGCAGCGGAATTTTTGTGGCCAGAGCCATGCAATGCGGATAGACGCAGAAGCCCAATATTGTCGACGCTTGAGATCGCCTCAAGGCGCAACAATTATTGACAACATTCGCCATCTGCAAAACAATTCTCTGAATTTTTTTCTCTTCGGCTTGGAGATTACATGAACAGGATAATCAGCGCGGGCTGCGCCGCATTAATTTTTTCGTTGACCGGTTTGCCGGTCTGGGCGAAGTCGCGGGATTTCGTGGAGCTGATGCAAACGCTTCCATGCGCGTCAGAGGTTCGCGCGCAGGTACCGGCGAAATTGCAGCGGCAAACCTGGGTGCCAACCACGTTCTCCTGGCCAGATTTGCCCCTCGCCGAAGGTATCGAATTTCGTGACACGATCGAGCGAAAGGGCTACCGGCTCGGGCCGAAAGGCGAGAAGAAAGCAGTGCTAAACGAATTTCCTCTTTTCGTGAAAAGTGGTCAAGCGAGCCAACAGCGATCCCGCGTCTGGGATGCGGAAAAAAATTGCGCCGCCGAAGCGTACACCGAGGCATACAACGATGCGGATGTGCCGATTTCCAGACTTTCCTCAACTGGCTTTGACGACGATGATTTGAAAAAGCTACTGGAGAGCCATGATTGGGGATTGATCTATTTGACAAGTTTTCATCCTGGAACGATCCCTTTGTTCAAAGCTGTAAAAGCGGCCGCCGAACGGAAAGGTGGGCATGTTACTGCCGTTACCTTCGAGAATTACAGCTTCAATGTATCGGATTTAAAGCAAGTGGCCGCGTTCCTTCGCGAGACCGGTATCGACGCTTCCGATCTTCGTCCGCTTGCTTCGCGGGAACTCTTCGACCGAGTGGGCATCCACACGAACTACCCGAGGATTTTCGTTTATCGCAAAGGCTTACTCGCCAACAAGCCGGTTGATGGGTTGCGTGACGCAGAGCTAGCCATCCAGCGGCAGCTCGACGATTTGCGTGACGATTTGAAATCCGATTGAGTGTTCTTCATGAAGTGCCTGGGGATATGGAAAAAAGGCTGCTTAGCTTTTCTTCTTGGAGCGCTTCCAGCGAGCCGCTGCTCTTGCTTGCAATCTCTGAACGCTGTGCTGGCGTCAGTGCCTTTGGACGAGCTGGACCGCCTTTCTTGCCGCCTTGGCTAGCGCATCGAGCGGTTTCTTCTCTCCGGCCTCGCCCGTAGCAAGATCGACTATCTGTTTTGCCCACTGGTTTAGTCACGCGAGCGTTTAGGGCGCTTTTCAGTCATGAACCTAATATGTGCCGCATCCGCCATCGGTGGGATGATCGCAACTGTGATTGTTTCCGGTGTGATGCTCGCCACTGTGATTGCTTCCTCCGATCCAACCGAGGTAATTGTTATCGTCGGACGGGTGACTGTTGGAATTTGATCGAACCCTCAAAAGTCGCCAGACGGCCAAGCCAACCGCCAGTGCGATGATCCAGCCATATTCCCCGTGCATGCGGTGTTCTTTTCTCGGATACGCGATCATCATATTATAGCAGGCCAGCCGATGGCAGGTGCATTAGTGAAAGATGGGAATGACTTGCCACAATTAAACGGCCCACTACCGGTTTCCGGAATAAATTGCTCGCTTGTCTCGAATTCGCTAATGCGATGTGCACGCTGAGACCTCGGTCGAAATTCGCATCGTATGAGAGAAGATTCCAACTGAGGATGCCATGTATAGCACTGACGGGGATGATAGGGTCGTAGATCTAGCGGATCTGCCAAAGTGTGACCCAGGAGCTCCTCTCCCAGCGGTGATCGCGACCGATCACCAGACCTATCTAATATACTACCTCCAATATATGCCACCTCCTGGATGGGATGGCACTTGGGTTCAAGAGGTTGATTCAGAGACAAATGGAAGCTTAGCGATCATCTCATTCAAGCGTTGCCATACCCACATGTTTGGATGGCCGAATGATGAGATATTGCACGCGCATCCGCTCGCGAAGCTTGGGCTCTGCCATTACGGCATTTTTAGAGTGGAGAACTCGTCCTGGGTCCGGACGCTTGAAAAGATGAATTCGATACACCACAGGCATGCACCCGGTATGCTACTCTCACTATCCCATTTTATTTTCGCTTTTCATGACAGTACGTTCGAATGCATCGCGGAGAGCTATCAAGTCCAGATCAAAGATGGCTCCATCAAGGATGGGCTAAAGTGTGTTTTTGCGGCGCTTCAATGACTTCTCTTCGTTTCGGCTTTAACCGGAAAAGCTGACCTCATTTAACGAGAGAGCCGTGTCCGCTTCCGGCCTAAACCAGAGATCCTATTTGACCTTTTTCATGATCGGCGATATCGCGGCCTCCTGCCTACCGCATGCAAAGACGCACCTGCTGCGCCCTGCGATGGCTGAGATTGGCCGAGAACCCGTCGCAGGCTATGTTCAGAACCGACCCCCGCGCCGACCAAAAAGCAATCCTCGAAAGCGCATCGCCCGAAGATGTTG
>JBAUNL010000941.1:0-14394 GCA_049579205.1 Rhodomicrobium sp.
CTTCGGCGGAAAGAACATTCGCTTCAGCGGCGCGTACCGCCTGCGTGCGCTGATCGAAAACCTGCTGCGAGATCGTCGCATTGGCGATCAGGGGCCGGGCCCGCTCCAGATCCCTTTGGGCAAATTCAAGTTGGACCTTCGCCCCCTGCAATGCCGCGTGGTCGCGGTCGAGGACGCGCTGGAACGGGCGGGCGTCGATCACGAACAGCAGATCGCCCTTCTTGACGATAGCGCCGTCGGTGAACTTCACCTCGTTTAGAACGCCGGAGATACGCGCTCGTACCTCAACTGTGTCTACGGCATCGAAGCGGCCGGTGTATTCATCCCACTCAACTACCTCCTTTTCCGCGGGATTGGCAATGGAAACCGCAGGGGGTGGCGGGCCCGCTGGAGCCTTCGCCTGTTGCCTCTCGCCACACGACGCAAGAATGAAGCCTGACAAAAGGACGAAAAGCCACGGTACGCGGCCGAACATGAAGTGCATTCAGAGTCCGTGCTAACGCAGGCTTTCTGGAAAAAGCCGGTTTGATCATGAATTTGGAACGACTTCAACAGCATAGCTAACAGGCAAGGCAACACTTTAGTCTAACCTTCGTATGCAAGGCCTTGCCATTCCGCACGCCGTCTTACCGTGGAAAAAACCTGCCCGACCGAATTTCAGGGCGTCCAGCCATCTTGCCTATGAAAGCATAGCTCCATGCGGAAAGCCGGGAACCGTTCTTAAGCTGAACCTCAACGATTTCTCGGCGGAATAGATGGGGTTCCGGGTCCTCGGGACGGCAAGCTTCATACGCATCCAGGGCGTCCAGCAAAGCCGCAACTTTGAGCCTGAAGATCTCACCATAAATCTTGCGGCAGCGCTGACCTTCAAAGACGGCGCCGGGGAAACGCCCGAGATGATAAAGCCGGCCCAACGCGGTGGCTTCGCCAACAAAAAACGCGCGCCTTTGCAAGAGCTGCGCGTAGGGGCTACGGCTGCCGCGCATCAGGGTGCCATAGACAAAAAGGTGCCGCGGCTTCGCAAGCATCAAGGCTTGATGATGACCTTGCCCTTGATCTGCCGGTTTTCCATCATGCGCAGCGCCTCGGCGGTCTTCTCAAGCGGAAACACATGATCGATGTGCGGACGGATCTTACCTTCTGCGCACCAATTCATCAGGCGCGCCACTTGATCGCGAAAGATAGCGGGTTCGAGCTTGACATGACGGCCCCAGAATACGCCAACAAGCTGGCAACCCTTGAGGAGGACCAGGTTCAAGGGAATTTTCGGGATCTCGCCTGCGGCGAAGCCAATAACGAGATAACGTCCTCCCCAGGCAATGGAACGGAGCGCGGGTTCCGCGTAAGGGCCGCCAATGCAATCATAGATCACATCCGGGCCTTTGCCGCCGTTCAGGGCACGCACCGCATCTTTCACATCGCCCTTCGTGAGATTTAGGAGCTGCTTTGCACCGCGTTCCGCGCAGATTTTCAGCTTTTCATCCGAGGTACCGGCCGCAACCAGCTCGGCGCCGAGGCAATTCGCAACCTCAACGGCAGCCAAACCCGCGCCGCCCGTTGCGCCAAGGACAAGAACGCATTCTCCGGGCCGGACGTGTCCGCGATCCTCAAGCCCATGCAGAGCGGTCCCATAGGCGATGGGAATCGCGGCCGCCACCTCATCCGAGATCCCGGCGGGCAACGGAATAACCGCCTCCGCGGCGGCGATCACCTCTTCGCGGCAGCCATTAAACCCGACAGAGGCCACGGCGCGCTGGCCCACGGAAAGCCCTTCCACGCCCGGGCCAAGGCGCGAGATTGTGCCTGCGATTTCGCCGCCCGGCGAGAAAGGCAAATCCGGCCGGTTCTGGTATTTGCCCCGCACTATCAGCGTGTCGAGGAAGTTCAGGGAAATGGCCGAGACGCGTATCGCAACCTCGCCCGCTTCCGGCGCCACCTCCGGAACCTCGCCCATCTCGAGTGCATCCGGCCCGTCGAGAGACTTGCATAGAACTGCCTTCATCGCCTACCTCAATGACCAGGTTGAAATTCCACAAGGGCGCATGGATGCGCGGATATTTTGCAATCGGAGCCGAACGAATATCGAAGCCTATGAATTTAGGCAATCTGATGCGCTCCGCCCATGCCTTCGGAGCCAAGTTCTTCTTCACGATCGGGGCACATCCACGCGCCTTCGAAGCAAAATCAGATACCTCCAAGGCGGCCTTCCATATCCCTGTGTATCACTGGGCGTCCCCTGGCGAAATGGTCTTGCCGCTCCGCTGCAAACTCGTGGGCATAGAACTGATCGAGAGCGCGGTCGAACTGCCCGCATTCCGCCATCCTCTTCATGCCGCCTACGTTCTCGGGCCTGAGCTTGGCGTGCTTTCGCAGGAACTTCTTTCCCGGTGCGATCATATTATCAAAATTCCGACTGCTTTTTGCATCAATGTCGCGATGGCAGGCGCGATCGTAATGTATGACCGTATGCGGAGCCTCGGTTCTTATCCTGACCGCATGGACGCCGCGCAGGTCACGCAAGAGAAGGCGGCACAAATGCGCGGTAGGAAAAATTGAATTGATCTTGACGCTTGCGGCATCATTGGCGAAGGCTAAGCTTCAGCAAATGGGAAATTTCGGATGAGGCTTCGTCTGCTCCTCTCGGGATTGATAATAACGCTGCTGCCTCAGGCGGTCTTCGCACAGCAATTTCAAACTCAGCAAGTCCCGCCGCAGGCCGCGCCCACGCCGGCAACTGCGCCGAAGTCTGTGAAACCGCATCCCGCGCCCAAAAAAGCAACGGCGGCGCCCGCAGCCGCCACAACCGTGAAAGCGCGCCTTCTCGAAAAAATCAAGGATTGGTCGGTCTTCGTTTATGAAGACGCGAATGGCCGCGTCTGTTTTGCTGCGGCCCCGCCGTCAGATATGCAGCCCAAAACCGCGAAGCGAACCCCGGTCATTTTCTACGTCAGCACTTGGCAGAAGGACGGCGTTCGCAATGAAGTGAGCGTCAGACTCGGCTATTCCATGAAGGCCAAGTCGCCTGCAATGGTCACGGCCGGCGGCAAACAATTCGCGCTCACGGCCGAGGATGACAAGGCCTATCCGAAAGACCCGGCCGAAGAGCGGAAGCTGCTGGCGGCTATGGCCGCGGGCGGGGTGATGATCGTAAAGGCTACGTCTGCCAGGGGAACCACGACAACCGACCAATACTCTCTCGATGGCGCACCAGCAGCGGTGCAGAAGTTGCAGCAAGCCTGCCCCTGATCGCGGGCTCCTCTGCGGCAGCGTTCGGGCCCAGGGACTTGTTTGGCCTATCGCTTCGGGTTCCTTTCAAGAATCAGAATCAACTACACTTCTTTTCTTGCGGATTTGCCTTTTTTTTGCCCACTATGCTCGCAGTGGGAGGATCGCCACCATGAGCGACAAGGGCAAGGGCGCAAGCCGGTACACACGAATGTACGAAAGCTGGAAACGCGACCCGGAGGGGTTTTGGGCTGAAGCCGCCCGCGACATCGATTGGATCGAGCAGCCCAAACGCATATTCGATGCCACACAAGGCATTTATGGCCGCTGGTTCATGGGCGGAGTAGCGAACACAGCCTATAATTGCCTCGATCGCCACTTTCTCCGGGGGCGCGGCGGCCAGCCTGCGATCGTTTACGATAGTCCCGTCACGGGCCAAAAGCGCGTCATCAGCTACGGTGAGTTGCTGAATGAGGTCGCGGCCTTCGCAGGTGTCCTTCTGGAAATGGGAATCGAGAAGGGCGACCGCGTCATCATTTACATGCCGATGATTCCAGAAACGCTCGTGGCAATGCTTGCTTGTGCCCGCATCGGAGCCATCCATTCCGTCGTGTTCGGCGGTTTTGCAGCGAATGAGCTCGCCGCCCGCATCGAGGATGCGCAAGCGAAGGCGATCATCTCGGCCTCATGCGGCGTAGAGCCCAATAGGGTCGTGCAATACAAGCCGCTCCTCGACCATGCGATCGAGCTTTCTTCCGTGCAACCGGAATTTACGATTGTCGTCCAGCGTCCCCAGCACCCGGCCCATCTGATCGCTGGGCGCGACTATGATTATGCATCTTTGATGGCGTCTGCGAAGAGCCGGTCCGTGCACGCCGCATGCGAGCCCATGGCCGCGACCGATCCGGTCTATATCCTCTACACCTCCGGCACCACCGGCCGCCCCAAAGGCGTCGTCCGCGACACCGGCGGTCACATGGTCGCGCTCAAATGGACGATGGCTAACCACTACGGCATCAAGCCGGGTGAGGTGTTTTGGGCCGCGTCCGACGTCGGCTGGGTGGTTGGCCATTCCTACATCGTCTACGCACCACTATTGCACGGTGCCACAACGGTTCTCTATGAAGGCAAGCCGGTTGGCACACCGGATGCCGGCGCTTTCTGGCGCGTGATTTCCGAGCATAAAGTCAAGGCACTGTTCACGGCTCCGACCGCACTGCGCGCTATAAAAAAGGAAGATCCAAACGGGTCTCTGCTCAAGCTAAGTGATCTTTCGAACTTCGAATATCTATTCCTCGCCGGTGAACGTGCGGACCCCAACACGGTGGAATGGGCTGAGAAGCTTCTGCGCGTTCCGGTAATCGACCATTGGTGGCAAACCGAAACCTCCTGGGGCATTGCCGGCAACTGTGCGGGGCTCGGCGCCGCTCCCCTCAGACTTGGCTCAGCCACGTTTCCCTTGCCGGGATATGATCTTCGCGTTCTGAACGAAAGCAATGAAGAAGTTAGGCCCGGTCAAACGGGCGCGCTCTCGGTCCGCTTGCCAATGCCCCCCGGCTGCCTGCCCACGCTCTGGCAGAACGATCGCGGCTTTGTCGAGAGCTACCTCTCCGAATATCCCGGTTACTATAAAACTGCCGACGCCGGATATATCGATGAAGACGGTTATGTGTTCGTGATGGCTCGTACCGATGACATCATCAATGTCGCGGGCCACAGGCTCTCCACCGGGGGCATGGAGGAGGCGATTGCGAACCACCCCGACGTTGCAGAATGCGCGGTTATTGGCGTTGCCGATCAACTAAAGGGGCAGGTGCCGGTCGGATTCATTCTTCTCAAAGCCGGAGTCACGAAGGACACAGGCACAATCGAAAAGGAGATCATCGAGCTTGTCCGCGATCGAATAGGGCCAGTGGCAGCCTTTAAGACGGTTTTCACGGTCAACCGGCTGCCAAAGACGCGCTCGGGCAAGATTCTTCGTGGCACGATGCGGAAGATCGCCGATGGCGAAGCATACAAAATGCCGGCCACCATCGACGATCCGTCCGTAATCGCTGAGATAACGGAGGCCCTGAAGGCGCGGGGCTTCCCCTCCAACGCCACAAATGCGGTGGCGGCTTAGACATACCGAGGTGTCATGCGCGTTCTCAAGATTGCGTTCTTATTGTTTTTTGCTGGTACCTTCACTCACGGCTCAGCTGCACAAAGCGCGAGGAAATGGGTAACGAGCTGGGCGGCTTCTGCACAAGGTCCTTACCCAAGCGGCAACGCCGTGCTTCAGCCCGATCTTCGGCGGGTGTTTCCGACGCCCGAGGCAGGAGCGCGAGACCAAAGCTTCCGTCTCATTACCGGGCCTGACATTTGGGGACAGGAGGCTCGCATCCGGCTCTCCAACGCCTTTGGAACGAAGGCGGTCACCTTTAACGGCGTTTATGTCGGGCTTCAGCTCGATAGCTCCGCGGTAGTATCTGGAACTAACACTCAGGTCTTGTTTGACGGATCTGCCGCCGTAACCGTCCAGCCCGGCGAGAGCGCGTGGAGCGACGCAGTCCGCTTGCCCTTTGTGGACCGGATGAAGCCGCGCGACCTCCAGGCGAGAAAACTGGCTGTGAGCTTCCATGTCGTAGGTGAAAGCGGCCCCATGACTTGGCATGCTAAAGGGCTGACAACGTCCTATATAAGTTCACCGGGTTCCGGAGCGCTTGGCGCGATCGAGGACGAAGCTGCATTCCCGTATGGCAGCACCTCCTGGTACTTTCTTGATGCAATCGACATGAATGTGTCCGCGGACACGCAATTGATCGTAGCCTTTGGTGACTCGCTTACAGATGGCACAGGATCGACTTTGAACGGGGATGATCGCTGGCCCGATGTCTTATCCCGCCGGCTTCATGCAAAGTTCGACGGGAAATTCGCGGTCGTCAACGCCGGCATAGGGGGGAACCAGATTGGCGGCCCATCAGAGTACAGCCCGGAGAAGCCTTATCCCGGCGGCCCTGCGGGGGTGCGGCGATTGCAGCGGGACGTGGCCAGTCTTTCCGGCGTTTCCACGGTCGTCTGGTTCGAGGGCATCAACGATTTCAGCAAGAACGGCAATGCCAGCGTAGAATCCGTGATAGCGTCATTCCGCGAAGGAGTGCAGTTGCTGCGCAGCCGCCTTCCTGGCGTGAGGGTTATTGGCGCCACCGTCACGACAGCGCTCGGGAACGCCGGTCCCGCCCACGGCTTCGCCGAACAGGACCTCAAGCGGCAGGCCCTGAACAACTTTATTCGTAGCTCGGACTTGTTCGACGGCGTGATCGACTTCGACAAAGCAATCGCTAACCCGGAAACCGGCGAAATGAGGCCGGAATTCGTACCAGACAGTACGACCGGAGGGCCCGGGGACAAGCTGCACCCTAATCGCCTCGGCTATCTAGCGATGGGCCAATCTATCGACCTGTCGCTTTTCGGCTTGCCGCCCTCCTAGCAACCCAAGCGGCAATCAACGCGGTTTCCGGCCGTAAAGCCGGCGCAACTCGTTCTTTGCTCTTTCCAGGATGCGCTTTCTCCGCTCCGGAAGGTTCCGTCCTGCGCGATTGATGTAGAACGTCAACATCGACATCGCCGACCGGTACGGACCGGACTTTCGCCGGTCGCTGTGCTCGGCAGAATCGGACAGCGAGCGCGCAATGCTGGCTGGGTCGTCTTTGTTGAAAACCTCCGGTTCGAGCGAAAGCGCATCGCTCGTCTCTGTGACATGCTGCGACCAGCGTCTTTTGTCGGGTTCTGCCATGATTTTCTCCGCTGACTTGGCACTTCGTGCCTTTCCTCCTTTCTTGAAGAACCCTAACCAGCCGCGCTAGTTCATTTCGCTTGCGGCGGCGTACCCGGTTAAGCAATTTGTAAATAAAGAATGTAAGCATTCAATCCGCGGCAATTTAAACTCGAAAAAGAGAGGGCTCTGAAATGGGCAAAAAAGGCCATGTGGCCGTTGGGACAAGCGAGACGCTCATACGCTGCAACGGTAGTGTATATGCAAGCAGTGCAGCACAAACTTCGCCAAACGCGCTGACTGCGCTCGATGCAAATATTAAAGACAGCTTGGAAGAGATCGAAATTTTGAGGGGCTCCGTTCAATATTGGGAAAGTAGGCGGGCGCCCGGCGATCAAAAAGAGCGCGAGATGCTAACCGAAGCCTTCCGCATTATGCATGGCGAGCTGTTGGGCCTGACGGTACGCGTCAGGGAACTTCGCGACCGGGCGGAGCACGATACGGCCGCGAAAGACGAGTAGAACCTTCCGGCGGCGAAGCAATCTGCCTTTTGCCGCCGACTGTCCGGTTGGCTATGGTCCGCCGCGGCCTCCGGTGGCTCCGAAGACCTGACCGGTAGAATAGCTCGGCCTATCGGAAGCCAGCGCGACATAGATTGGGGCGAGTTCAACAGGCTGAGCCGGCCTGCCAATGGGCGTGTTGGCGCCGAACTCCGGCAGCCCGTCGGGTTGCTGCCCGCCCACCACCTGCAGCGGTGTCCAAACTGGCCCTGGCGCCACGGCATTCACGCGGATGCCTTTCTTCGCAAGCTGCTTGGCGAGGCCCTTGGTCCAGATCATGATCGCACCCTTCGTGGCTGCGTAATCGATGATATCTTCGGACGGCTCGTACGCATTGATCGAAGCGGTGTTGATGATGGCCGAGCCCGGCTTCATATGCGGAAGCGCCGCCTTGGTTAGCCAGAACATGGCATAGACGTTGGTCCTGAAGGTATCGTCGAATTGTTCCGTGGAGATGTCTTCAACCGACTGCTGCGCAACTTGCCGGGCAGCATTGCTGACAAGAATATCGAGGCCTCCGAGCTCCCGCACAGCATCGGCCACGAGCTTCTTGCAGAACTCCTTACTTCGGATATCCCCAGGCAAACCAACGGCCTTGCTTCCCGCCGCGCGGATCGCGTCAAGCACCTGCCGCGCATCGGGCTCCTCCGCCGGGAGATAATTGATCGCTACATCGGCCCCCTCCCGCCCAAAAGCGATTGCCGCGCCGCTGCCTATCCCGGAGTCCCCGCCTGTAATAAATGCTCTGCGCCCCTGCAGGAGTCCTGATCCCCGATAGCTGTGCAGGCCATTATCGGGCTGCGGCGTCATTTTGGTCGCAAGGCCCGGCCATTCTTGCTGCTGCTTTGGGAAAGGCGGATGCGGATATTCCGTGACCGGGTTGCGCAGTTCTGTTTTTGCCGAAGACTGTTGCTGCTGCTGGGCCTGCTGGGCGAATGCTGGTGCTGCAATGGCAGCCGCCACACCTGTCGCCACACCGCCCACGACTTGGCGGCGTGTCGTTTTGCTGTCTTCCAATGCCATGTTTGCACTCTCTCACTGATGCTATTTGAGAGCGCAACACCCGCGACGTGAACGGGATCGTGCGGGGGGCGGCAATCTATCCCGAATTGATGTTGATGCATTTGTGAGAACTTTGCCTTGGCTTTCTTATTTGGCGGTTGGCATACCGGCGCTGGGAAATAGCGACATTTCGAATTTAGACGCGCCCAAGTCTGCTTCCGCTTCTCAGAAAGAGCGCCTCTATCGGGTCGGGCGGAAACGCCCGTTGGGCTATGCTCTGGGAGGGTTTGCGGGGTGAAACGGAGCGGCGGCGAGTGTGTTCTCTTTTAAGCCAACAAGATCATCCCGGCTCCTCGCATAAGCCGCTCGGCTGCGCTGCCGTGGAAATTGGCGTTGGGGCACCTATGGGCAAAAAGAAAAATGGCAACGCTTCGGGGGGTATGGGACGGGATACCATCCTGGCCCGGTTCGGCGAACTAGCCCTTAGGTCTGAGAGCCTTGACGAAATCCTTACTGAAGCCTGCCGCCTCGTCCGGGAAGCGCTTGGCACCGAGCTCGCCAAGGTGATGGAGCTGCAGGAAGACGGTGAAACCCTACTTGTTCGTGCGGGCGTTGGGTGGAAGCCTGGCGTAGTCGGTGAAGCTACCGCAAAGGCTTCGGATAAAACGTCGGAGGGACATGCCCTTAAAACCGGTGAACCCATGATATCCCCCGACATTGCAAACGAGACGCGCTTTGATTATCCGCCGTTCCTCGTCGATAACGGCGTGAAGGCCATTGTCAACGTCCCGATCATCGGTGCCAAGGGCAAGCCTCCGTTCGGTATCCTTCAAGTGGACAGCCGCAAGCCTCGCAATTTTACGGAAGAGGATACAACCTTCCTAAGTACTTATGCTAACCTCATCTCGGCTGGGGTAGAGCGTTTCCAGTTCATGGCTGACCTTCGGGAGCGCGAGGGCCGCCTCCGCCAGAGTGAAAGCCGGCTCCGCCGCATTGCCGAGATTGAGACGGTCGGGGTGATCTTCTTCGACGTCGAAGGCAGGATCACAGATGGCAACGCGGCCTTCCTGTGCATGTCCGGCTTCAGCCGCGAGGATTTAGAAGCGGGGCTATTACGGTGGGATGAACTGACTCCACCGGAATGGATGCCGGTGACCCTTCAGGCGGTCAAGGAGCTGAAGGCGACTGGGCAGGCTCGCCCCTTCGAGAAAGAGTACATTCGCAAGGACGGCTCGCGTTGGTGGGGGCTATTCGCGGGAAGAATGCTGGATAACAACACTGGCGTCGAACTCGTCCTTGATGTCACGAGCAGCAGGAAGGCCGAGCAAGCCCTTCGTGAGAGTGAGGCCAGGCTGCGCTCGCTTATTGAGGGGATCCCTCAGCTTGTGTTCTCGTCCCGCGGCTCGGGCGAGCGACTTTGGGGCAGCCCCCAATGGGTGAAGCACACCGGCCTTTCGGAGCAGGACAGTCTCGGCTTTGGCTGGCTTGACGCCATCCACCCCGACGACCGCGCCGCGACATCGGCGGCTTGGACCAAGGCAGAGGAGAAGGGCTTGTTCTCTGTCGAGCACCGAACGTTCCATGTAAAAGACAGGTCCTACCGCTGGTTCCAAACCCGAGCGACACCGGTGCGGACTGCGAACGGCCAATGCGCCGAATGGTTCGGCACCTCGACTGACATCGACGATCAGGTGCTTGCCCGTGAGGTGTTGGCGCGAAGCCGGGAGGAGCTGGAGGCTCAGGTGAGTTCTCGCACTTTGGAGCTTCAAAACGCCCTCAGCAGCCTGCGCGAGGAAATGTTGCAACGGCAGAAGGCCGAGGCAGCGGTGCGGCAGATGCAAAAAATGGAAGCTGTGGGGCTCCTGACGGGCGGGATTGCTCATGACTTCAACAATATGCTCCAAGGCGTCGCTGGAAGTCTTCAGATGGCCACGGCCAGGGCTGCTCAGGGCCGGACGGCAGATGTGGTAAGGTTCCTTGATCTTGCACGCCAAACCGTAGACAGGGCAGCGGGGTTGACCCGGCGGCTCCTGTCCTTTGCCCGGCGCCAGCGGCTAGAACCAAAAGCCTTGGACCCGGATGCCTTAGTGGCCGGGATGGCAGACCTCATACGGCGCACGGTGGGCCCTTCGGTGACATTGGAACTCCATCTCAGGGATGGCCAGGCTCGTGTCCTTTGTGACCCCGGCGAACTTGAAAGCGCCTTGCTCAACCTATGCATCAACGCCCATGACGCGATGCCGGATGGAGGACGTTTGATTATCGGCACCGAGGATGTCCGGTTAATGGCGGAAGATCTGGATGGGGACGAAACCGCCGAACCCGGTGAGTACATAGCCATATCGATCACGGATACGGGCAAGGGCATGCAACCTGATGTGCTGGAGCGGGCTTTCGAACCTTTCTTCACCACGAAGCCGGCAGGGCGCGGGACGGGGCTCGGACTGAGTCAAGTTTACGGGTTCGTGCGGCAATCTGGTGGCCTCGTCCGAATCACGAGCGCTCCCGGGAAGGGCACGACTGTGTGTCTCCTAATGCCTCGGCGCGAGAGGGCGACCTCAGGTTGAGGAGCCAAGTGCCTTTTCATCGCGAGACCTTGCTTGCACGGGCCAAGCTGTGCTGCTGGTGGACGATGAGGAGGTCGCGCGGGAGGCAGCCGCGGAGCGGTTACGTGAACTTGGCTATCACGTGCTTGAGGCCGCGGACGGTCCTTCAGCGGTGCGCCTGCTGGAGAGCGGTGCAAGCATAGATATGCTGGTCACGGATGTGGGCCTTCCAAATGGCATGAATGGGCGGCAGGTCGCTGAGGCAGTGCGCGAGCGTCTGCCCGGTATACCCCTATTGTTTATTACCGGCTATGCGGGTATGGAATTGCCGTCCAAAAGCGAGGTGCTGGAAAAGCCCTTCGATCTCGATGCCTTGGCTCGCCGGATCAAGTTAGCGTTGACCCAAACAAAGTGACTTCGCCTCGGAATGGTAGTGAAGCCAGCCAAGTCAGCTCCATCAAGGACGAAAGCTAATTCCCCACTAAGTGCGCTAGGATGATGAGAGTAAGAACCCGATCAAAGGAAGCTCTGCTTAACGGGGCTATGAAAACTTCGGCAGCAAGCCTAACAAGCGGGCGATGTTTCGATGCGCTTAGCTCTGTTTCCCGGAAGGTTCATTTCAATGGGTTTAGCGGATTGTGTGGGACGTGTTCGGACGGTAGCGGAAGAGCGGATGGTGCCCAGAAGAGGAAACGGCCGCCCAAGGTTGAGATGATTGATTTATATAGGGAAAAACGGCCTGAAAGGCAAGCCCGGTGTAGCAGGCTGTGGAGCACCGGCCAGCCGATGAGGTGGTTCATTACGAAAGCCGAGCAGGCATTAGTGACCCCGGACTTATGGATCGCGGCGTGGTGTTTGGGGCTTAGTCAGCACGGCAGGGTCCGCGCTTCACGGCACTCACCGCAAAGGCCACCGACCTCGATCAAGACCGTTCCAAGCGTGAAGCCCGCAGCCTCTGTGGCCTCGCCGATCGCGCCGTAGGCATCGGGCGCACCAATCTCGGCCACGCGGTCGCAATCGCGACAAATGAAAGTGATGGTGTGGCGCGCGTTCTCATGCGCGGTCATGCAAGCGAAAAACGCGTTGCGGCTTTCAAGCCGGTGAACGAGGCCGGCCTCTTTCAGTACCTCCAAAATCCGGTATATGGATATCGGCGCGATCGGGTTCCCTTCTTTGGTGAGGCTTGCGACCAGATCGTAAGCGCTCATTGGATGATGGCTGGCGGCTACCTGCCTAAAAACCTTATCGCGAAGCGCGGTCCATTTAACTCCCATCTCCTGGCAGCGCCTTTTCGCCCTCCATACCGCTCCGTTCAGGCAGACGGTATGATCGTGATCTCGCGCGGGAAATGAAGGTGCTTGAGTGTCGTTCATGACGCTGATTGTAATGGTGTCAATCACCCGCAGCAAGTCCAGGTTAAACGCTTCGAGCTTTGGGGCGGGCCTCAGCTATCGCATTCTTAGCTTTTGAATGCTCAACAAGCATGAGGGGCTTATCAGCCCCTTCCAACCATGGTCTCAATCGATCCCGATGTGCAATCCACCTGTGACGGAGATCGCCTGCTCGTGTCCTTTGCCAAAATCATACGTGTACGCAGGTTCAATGAAGAACCCGACATGACGCTCTGGCCAAGGGGAGTAAACAAACTCAACGGTGGCCTCCGCGGCAATCGAACTTGGTTTTTCCCCTGCCGGTCTAAATATCCACTCTGGTCCGGCTCCAATCAAGAACTCAAGAGACTTGGACAGATCAAAGGGCTTCCTGAATATCAGGCCAGTACCGATCTCCGCTTCGGCTCTTGAAAAGAGGGGCGTAACGCTGGCTTCGATCTCCAACCAGCGCTCGATGACGGTAACTTCCAGCCCAATGTCTGGGCCACAGCTTGAGCCGCCACGCAGCCGCCATTCGCCTGCGCCGCCCATTTCAACGGTCAAAGAGGGTTCTTTATCCTCCGCCGCCGCTTGTGCCGCACACAAGAGCATCGCAGCAAAGAACCCGATGACTGGCTTTAATGTCGTCATAAATCGGCAGCTCATAGGTCTGACTGCCGTCGTCTCATAACTTATTCGCTTACCTCCGGCCACACCTAAGGACATCAGACGCAATCGCTACGCGTCCCGCATGTGCCACCCTCCGAGACATCTGCGAGCTACTTGGAGTTGAGCCTCTTTGGTTGCCCCACATGTTGAAGCTGGCCATGGCGCGGAGCCTCCTTTGCCATTTCAAGTACCTATCTGGCAGGCTCTTTCTCCTCGATTGCGGTGGCTTCAGGGGGTGAGTATTCGGAGGCAGTCTTGAACACACTCTCGAACATCGCCAAGGACCACAAAGTAAACTCCGTTGTGATCGAACGGAACTTCGGTGATGGCATATTCAATGGCCTGCTCAAGTCTGTCCTTCAGAAGGTGGGCTACCTGGTCGAGATCAGCCCCGAGCGCTCCCGTGTCCAGAAGGAAAGAAGGATCGTCAATTGCCTTGAGCCTCTCCTTAACCAGCATAAGCTCGTAGTCAACAAAGCCCTTGTGCTCAAAGACTACAAGAGCACCGAGAACCCTCCGTCCGAGGAAGTGAATAGGTATCGACTTTTCTATCAGCTCACCTGCATCGCAAAGGACAAGAGATCGTGGGTCAGTGACGACGGGATCGTGGCTGTGGTTTTGAGTGTGCATTAACGGACCGAGCGAATGGCTGGAGATCGGCCTGTGGGACTGCCCCTACAGTCAGCTCTGAGTTGGGGTATGTGGGCCAACCGCAGGGGACAGAACCCCGGCGAGGGGTAGGAGACCGCTAGGCTCGCCCCCGGGCCTATAGGTGGCCATGAAGACCAACCTTTGCTTGCGCAAAGCTGCCCAGAGTTAGGCATTCTTGCCCCCAAAGATTTTGAAAGAAACTCGCGAGAGGGTAGTCGGACTTCCAGCCCATGCACATCCCCCCGTGGCCCTCCCGTTAGAGCGTCTGCGAGCCACTTAGAAGTTTGGACCTCCTCGTTTTCTTATGTATGCAGCGATATTCTCATTACTACCGAGCTTACTTGCAAGTATTGCCACATGCATATCAGGCGTATTCTTGGCCATTACTTGACAAATGCTTTATCTTATGCTAGTCATTGTTCATCTTAATCACTAACGCGATCTCGATCTCGCTGCATACGGTCGAGCGTAGCTAGTGCTCTCCCAACATAGGCGACGCTGAAATGCGTGGGTATGTAGCCCGTCCAGGGATGGATGTGGTGCATGGGACGACGCGGTCTCGGCTCCGTCAATGCACATCGCGTGCTGACCCTCTGCACCAGAGCGAGCGCGAATGA
>JBAUNL010000942.1:0-6268 GCA_049579205.1 Rhodomicrobium sp.
ATGCGATGCTATCGCCGTCATGATCTTGCCCCCGCAAACGAATCATGACCCTTCCATATAACTGCTTCGAATCCCGAGCGGAATCCCATGCGCGCGGCGACTCAATCAGTCGGATTCGGTATAATTCTTAAAGCGCAAGATAATTAGGCCGGTCCATGAAGGTAGGCGCAAGGGTGCATACTTACCCCATACTGACACGCCGCACGCCGTGTTTCGTCCGGTCACTGAAATAGGTGACGAGCGCGAAAGTTATCCAAGCGCCATTAAACAGAACCCCGGCGGCCAGGATCGCTTCTCCGGGAATTGGGCCGATCTTAGCTCGTTCGACGAACTCCCCAAAGCTGGCGACCGGCGTCGGATCGATGATGATCTTACCGAAATAGGCGATAGCCTCGATTGTCAGGACATAGCAATAGTTTCGCCTCAGCCTTCGTCCCACTGCGCGGGCCATGCTTATGTGATATTCCGGCTCGCAATAATCGTGCGCCAGAACCTCCTCCCACCCGGTCCTTGAAGGGCAACCCTTTCCCCGAAGCATCGGCGCGTAAAAGTTCGTCTCCATCCACCTTGCCCGGGCACGCCAAACATTGAAGTAACGGTAACGGCGGGCCTCGAACAACAGAAAGACGATGATTAAAACTCCCATGAGTAAAATTGGCAGGGCAGAGGCTTCCGGCCGCGAGAACGAGATCGACAGAGCGATGCCAAGCCCAGCAACAGCCCAGTTTGTTGTGTTGTCGAGGCGCGTGCGCCATACCGTACTGCGGTAGACCTCGCCACGATAAAGATGGGCAATCGCCCCGATCTCAGCGGCGGTGAACTCGTGGTGCGTTGCCCCCGGCCCTTTGGGCACATCCATGGCCGACCTTCCCTGGATTTTGTTTATTGGGGGGTACATTATCAAATTTAGACAGCCGGTGCACGGGCCGCTCGATGCAACTGAGCCGGTCGCCGTCTATGGCGCTCTTGGGCTCGTTGACGGGCCTGCTATTTACAAAGACACATGCAAAAGTGCCTACAAAGCCGCGTCGGCATCAGCGCTTCGACTATGTTGCACTGCGAGCGAAAAAGCGTCATGCTGCACTGCAAACAAAGAACAAAGACTCTGCCCGTTAAAGGAGTAAGTTATGAGCGAGGTCGTGGCGTTTAGGCAACCGGGGCCCGCATCTGGGTCCGGCGCGCTAAAGGATCTCTATGAGGTTGGCGAAATCCCGCCCCTCGGCCATGTCCCGGAAAAGATGTATGCCTGGGCCATCCGCAAAGAGCGCCATGGGCCGCCCGATCAGGCCATGCAGATGGAGGTTTTGCCGACCTGGCCGCTGGACAGTCACGACGTGTTGATTCTCACCATGGCTGCCGGCGTCAACTATAATGGCATCTGGGCGGCTCTCGGCACGCCAATTTCACCCCTGGACGGCCACAAAAACCCCTACCACATCGCAGGTTCCGATGCTTCCGGCATCGTCTGGGCAGTGGGTTCGAAGGTGAAGCGTTGGAAGGTAGGCGATGAGGTCGTCGTCCACTGCAACCAGGACGATGGCGACGATGAAGAATGCAACGGGGGCGACCCCATGTTTTCACCGTCGCAGCGCATCTGGGGCTACGAGACCCCAGACGGCTCCTTTGCGCAGTTCACGCGCGTGCAGGACCGCCAGCTCATGCCCAGGCCCAGGCACCTGAGCTGGGAAGAGAGCGCCTGCTACACGCTGACCATGGCGACCGCTTATCGCATGTTGTTTGGCCACCGGCCACACGTGCTCCGCCCCGGCCATAATGTTCTCATTTGGGGTGCGAGCGGCGGCCTTGGCTCCTTTGCAGTTCAGCTTTGCGCAACTGCGGGCGCTAACGCCATCGGCGTCGTATCCGATGAGGACAAACGCGATTTCGTCATGCAGCTTGGCGCCAAGGGCGTCGTCAACCGGAAGGATTTCAAGTGCTGGGGTCAGCTGCCGGCAGTAGGCACTCCGGAATATGGCGAGTGGTTCAAGGAAGTGCGCAAGTTTGGCGCCGCGATCTGGCAACATACCGGCAAGGGCAACAATGTCGATTTCGTCTTCGAGCATCCGGGCGAGTCCACCTTCCCGGTCTCGGTGTTCGTGGTCAAACGCGGTGGCATGGTGGTGATCTGCGCCGGTACGACAGGCTACAACCTGACCATGGATGCCCGTTATCTTTGGATGCATCAAAAGCGCGTTCAGGGCTCGCATTTCGCCAATCTTCTTCAGGCAAGCCAGGCCAATCGCCTGATGGTCGAGCGGCGTATAGATCCTTGCATGAGCGAGGTTTTCCCCTGGACCGACATTCCGAAAGCGCATATGCGCATGTGGAAGAACGAGCATCGTCCGGGAAATATGGCCGTGCTTGTAAGTGCGCCGCACACAGGCTTGCGCACTTTCGAGGATGCGATCGAGGCTTCCAAGGCCCGTTTCGGTTGATTTCCCGGCAGCGTTCTTGAACTCCTGCAAAAGGAATTAAAGAGGAGGGAATGCATGACGGGAGGATCCGCAGATTTTTTGCGCGCCCTGCGCGGGCTGCAAGAGGCCGCTGGGGCGCGGTTTACTGGGAATAGCTATTATCAGGTTTCGAATGAGATTGCGGGCTTGATCGAGCTTACGGGCTTGGACACGAAGGGCGTTCCGCCGAGCGCCGAGGCAAGTGGTGGCTTCGAGGCCATGCTCGGGGAAGTGCGTCAGCTCGCGGAAGCGAACCTCACCGGGAACAACTATTACATGGCCGCGAACCGGCTTGAAACGCTTCTGTCATTCGTCGACGGCGCGGTTGAAGGCGGGAAGAAAGATGCTGCGGCTGTCTCAATCCAGAAGCGCAGTTTCGATGACCTTGCGGCAGCCTCAAGTGCCAGAGTCGCCGAGATGGCCGCAAGCCTCGGGGTGCCCATGGTACACGCCGGCGCGCCGGCCCATCCGAAGACTGGGGAAGGCTTCTTAGGTGGAGAGCTGGAAAGGCGAAACTCTGAGCCCTGCTCTATGACCGAACTCGCGCCTCTGGCAATGGAGCCAGTGGCGGGCACCACCGTTTCTGCCAAAGGCAGTTCCGCTTCCGCCAAGGAAAAGACGGATGGCGGAAAACCGGCTACTGCTAAAGCAAAGCCGCAAAAGATGCCCTTCAAGCTCTGGCTCAACCTTATCTTCGGGCGGAAAAAGTAGTTCGGCGCGATGATTGCATCAAGAGAGAGCCGCCATACGATGCCCTTCGAAAGGAAATGGAATGAGTGTTGCTGCCGGAAGGGGCGAGGCTGCCACCTCTATCGCCGTACCTAATCTACTCGAGCTTTGCCGGGAGGCCACAGCCAATGCCCAGCGCTTGCTGGGGCGCGCGACGGCGGCGATTCGCGTGAAAGTCAGCGAAAACGGTGCACTCAGCTCGGACTTGATCGAGCGCGAGCAGCACGCCTGCCATGGACTCGCTTGGCTTGCCACCTACGCCGAAGCCCTGAAGCAGTTGGCTGCTTATGCAGAGAGGTTAACTGGAGCCGGCCGCTTCGGTGAGATGGAAGCGCTCCTCATCCAAATTGGTGCCGGAGAATATGTCACCCAAATTCTCGGCGGCATCCCCATGAGCCAGTCCGAGATGGTGCGTTTCCACGAGCTGGATTTGACTCCTGAAGACCGGGACGCGTTTGCGACCGCTGCCGTGGTTACCCTTATCAAGGCCAACTCACCGGCGGCGCGGGCGCGGCTCGTTGAGCAGATCCGCGAGGCGGAAGGCTCAGGCCATTTCGGCGATGGGGGCCTTGACGAAACTATGGAGGCGATGCGCGCCGAGATGCGCCGCTTCGTGGAGTCCGAGGTCAAGCCGTTTGCGCATGAATGGCATTTGCAAAACGAGTACATCCCGCTCGAAGTCATAGCAAAGATGAACGAGCTTGGAGTTTTCGGGCTCACCATCCCGGAGGAGTTTGGCGGGCTTGGCCTTGGAAAAGAGGCCATGTGCGTCGTCTCCGAGGAATTGAGCCGGGGCTATATTGGCGTTGGTTCACTTGGAACCCGCTCGGAAATTGCCGCCGAACTGATCCTGGGCGGGGGAACCTCTGAGCAAAAGCAGCGCTGGCTGCCCAAAATCGCGAGCGGGGAAGTGTTACCGACGGCCGTGTTTACCGAGCCGAACACGGGTTCAGATTTAGCATCCCTGAAGACACGCGCCACTCGCGAAGGAGATGCGTACAACATCACAGGCCAGAAAACTTGGATCACGCATCCTGTCCGGGCCGATCTGATGACGGTATTGGCGCGCACCAATCCGTCCGAGCCCGGCTATCGCGGACTCTCGATGTTCCTCGCCGAGAAGCCGCGCGGCACGGACGAGAATCCTTTCCCGGCGGAAGGCATGAGCGGCGGCGAGATCGAAGTGCTCGGCTATCGCGGGATGAAAGAGTATGAAATCTCCTTCGATGGGTTCGAAGTGCCCGCCTCAGCGCTCCTTGGCGGCGAGGAGGGGCAAGGGTTCAAGCAGCTCATGCAGACGTTCGAATCCGCACGCGTGCAGACGGCAGCCCGTGCCGTAGGTGTTGCGCAGTCCGCCATGGACCTTGCCCTTCGCTACGCAAATGAGCGCCAGCAATTCGGCAAAGCCATCGTGAATTTCCCGCGCGTCTCGGACAAGATCGCCATGATGGCGGCCGAGACCATGATCGCCCGCCAGCTCACTTATTTCGCCGCCCGCGAAAAGGATGGCGGCCGGCGCTGTGATCTGGAAGCCGGCATGGCGAAACTGCTTGCAGCCCGCGTCGCTTGGGCCGCGGCGGACAGCGCGCTGCAAATCCATGGCGGGAATGGCTTCGCTCTCGAATATCAGATCAGCCGCGTTCTTTGCGATGCACGCATTCTGAACATCTTCGAAGGCGCGGCCGAGATCCAAGCTCAGGTCATTGCCCGGCGTCTTCTCGAAATGCGGAATTAGAAGTTTTGGACCATCTCCAAATGACGGCGTATGAAGCCGGTAAGCGATAAGTTCCCGGAGGTTAAGCGCTTTGGAAGAGTCTATTAAGGGACGCACCGCCCTGATTACCGGCGCCTCAGCCGGCATCGGCAAAGCTTTCGCAGAAGTTTTCGCCGGCGAGGGCTGGAACGTGGTGGTGACCGCGAGACGAGCGGAGCGTCTTGATACTCTCGCCGCCGAACTATCATCGAAGCATAATATAAAGGCGACGCCGATCGCTTGCGATTTAGCCGCTCCAGACGGCGCAAAGCAACTGCTGGCCGAAATTGCCGCGCGCAACATCTCAATCGAGGGGCTCGTCAATAATGCCGGTTTCGCTGTACCTGGCCATTACGCGCGCACGGCTTGGAAAGATCAGGACGCCTTTCTCAGGGTTCTTGTCGTCGCGCCTTGTCAACTCACCCATGCACTCTTGCCGGGGATGATTGAACGGCGCTTTGGCCGGATCGTGAACGTCGCTTCGGTTGCGGGCCTTATCCCAGGCTCTGCGGGGCACACGCTATACGCAGCATCGAAGGCCTTCATGATCAAGTTCTCAGAGTCCCTTCTTCTCGAAAACCGCCGCCACAACGTTCTCACCACCGCGCTTTGCCCAGGCTTTACCCAATCGGAATTTCATGATGTCGCAGGCGTCAGAGCCAGGGTGTCAAAATACGGTAAGGCCTGGTGGTCTAGCGCGGAAGAAGTCGCACGGGCGGGCTATGACGGCGTGATGCAGGGCCGGTCGATCGTGGTAACGGGGCGGCGAAGCAAACAGATCGTGGCTCTTATGAAACTCCTGCCCGAGCCTGTCGCGCTTGGCTTGATTGCGCGCCAATCGCGATCGTTCCGCGCCCAATAGCGAGCGCGATTATGTCCGCAGCTATTATAATTCCGGCGCGCTATGCTTCCTCGCGCTTTCCCGGGAAGCCGCTTCGTGCCGTGAAGGGCATATCCATGCTGGAGCGTGTATGGCGTATAGCGAGCGCCGTGCGCGAGGCAAGCCGGGTCGTGATCGCGACCGACGACGAGCGCATCATCGCGCATGCAAGCGGCTTCGGCGCGGAAGCGATCATGACGTCTCCGGATTGCTCTAACGGCACGGAACGCGTCTACGACGCAGTTCTACGAGCAGCCATTTCTGAAGATATCGTCTTGAACTTGCAAGGCGACGCGTTGCTAACGCCGCCTTGGGTGCTTGAGACGATGATTAGCGAAATGGCCGCGGATAGCGCGGCGGGCATCGTCACGCCCGCCGTGGAGCTAGTAGGGGATACGCTCGCGGAGTTTCTGGAGCAGAAAAAAGTCACCCCCGCGAGTGGAACGACAGTTG
>JBAUNL010000943.1:0-13205 GCA_049579205.1 Rhodomicrobium sp.
TATGCGGTCGAGGCACCACTGCAATCGCCACGCAACCGGCCGGATGCGTCCGAGGTTGAATATCGCGCAGCAGGCCTTGCGCCTTCTCGGCGCCGTGACCGGGCGCTTACATCCGCCTATCCCATGATGCGCTATCCATGGCCACGGACCGAGGCTGCATTGCGCCGCATGGCTGAACATAGCGGAGGTGAGCCGGCGGAACTCGATTATATCAACCCGGAGACGGGCGAGAGCTGCCTTCCTACTATGGGTTTCACGGCGATGATGCTGCAACCGGGACTGGCTGCGAGGCCGTCACTGCGTTCTGCAAGCGCCGTCTTCCATGTTGTAAGCGGCCGTGGTGTCTCAACCATCAATGGCCGGTCCCATTGCTGGGGTCCGAAGGACACCTTCTCGGCCCCGGTGTTCGCCGAGGTCGAGCATAAGGCGCTCGGAGATACGCCCGCATTCCTGGTGCGGATTCACGATGCCCCGCTTCAGGAAAAGCTGCGCTATTATGAAGAGCGCCCGCGATGACACAGAAAGATGGAGGAGATCTGCGCTTTTACGGGTTCTTTCGCTCGTCGGCGGTCTATCGCTGCAGGATTGCTTTCGGCCTCAAGGGTTTAAAGCCGGAACTTGTACCCATCCATCTGCGCAAGCACGAGCAGCGCAGCAGTGAATATCTATCCTTGAATCCGCAAGGCTTGGTTCCCGCGCTGCAGGCCGGCGGCCATACGCTCACTCAATCTCTCGCGATTATCGAGTGGCTTGACGAGACCCATCCTGAGCCGGCTTTGCTGCCGTCGGATCCGTTCGCGCGGGCCTATGTGCGTGCCCTCGCCCTCTCAATCGCCTGCGATATCCATCCCCTTCAGAATACCCGCGTCCTTCAATATCTCCGTAAAGAGCTTTCGCAGGATCAAGACGGCCTCGATCGGTGGTGCCGCCATTGGATCGAAAGTGGCTTGCAGGCATTCGACGCGATCGTCGCCAGCTCGGGTTACGCTGGAACCTTCTGCTGTGGCGATCAGCCCTCACTGGCTGATATCTGTCTCATCCCCCAACTCTTTGCGGCTCAGCGTTTTCAAGCGAATGTGGCCGGCCTTCAGCAGTTGCAGCGCATCCGTGCGGCTTGCGAAGCTCTTCCGGCATTTGCGGAGGCTCATCCCGCCCGTCAGCCCGACGCGGAAGCCTAAGTCCCAAAAGAAATAGCGGCGGGAGAGGGATCGCGAATGTCGGGGCTTAAGCAGATCTTGATCGCGGGTGGCGGTATCGGCGGCCTCGCCACTGCTCTGGGCTTGGCTCAGCAGGGTTATCGCAGCCTCGTGCTGGAGCGCGCTCCCCAACTGGGCGAGATCGGCGCCGGCATCCAGCTCGGTCCAAATGCTTTTCACGCTTTCGACTATTTGGGGGTCGGCGACGCCGCGCGGGCGATGGCCGTCTATGTGGATGCGCTCAGACTCATGGATGCGCTTACGGGAGAAGAGATCGCAAGCGTCCCGCTGGATGAGCCGTTCCGCAAACGCTTCGGCAACCCCTACGCCGTGGTGCATCGCGGGGATCTGCATGGGGTCTTGCTGAAAGCCTGCCAAATCAGCCCGTTCATCGAGCTTCGAACCTCCGCCGAGGTGGTCCGCTACGAGCAGAACGGTTCAACTGTAACCGCGTATTTGACGAATGGAGAGGAAGCCGAGGGGGCGGGGCTTGTTGGCGCTGACGGCTTGATGTCAAAGGTGCGTGCACAGCTTGTCGGCGACGGGCCGCCCACAGTCTCTGGTCACTCGACGTACCGGTCAGTGATACCGGCGGAACAAATGCCAGAAGACCTCCGCTGGAACGCGGCAACGCTCTGGGCCGGACCCAAGTGCCATCTGGTCCACTATCCGCTTTCCGGCTGGAAGCTCTTCAATCTTGTCGTCACCTGCCACAATGACGCTCCCAATCACGTGACCGGCAAACCTGTGACCTATGAGGAGATGCTGCCGGGCTTCGCGCATATCTCGAAGCGAGCGCTTAAGATACTGGAGCACGGAACGGGCTGGAAACTTTGGGTGCTCTGCGATCGCGCTCCAGTCACGAATTGGGTTGACGGCCGTGTCGCGCTCCTCGGCGATGCGGCGCATCCGATGCTGCAATACATGGCGCAGGGTGCCTGCATGGCGATGGAAGATGCCGTCTGCCTGTCGCACGAGGTAGCCGCCGCTAGCGGCGACCTTGAGTGGGCGTTCGATAATTATCGCAAGAAGCGCCTGCACCGGACCGCGCGCGTCCAGCTGCAATCCCGAGCGATCGGCGAACACATCTACCATCCTGACGGCGCCCATGCAGAATTACGAAATGCGATAATGCGGTCCATGACTGCCCAAGATTACTATGACAGCTTGCAGTGGCTCTATGGCGGTTCCGGGCTTGCCGAAGGCAGCTGCGCTTTCCGCTGACGCGGAGGAAGCTTTTATTCCGGGAACCTACCGAGTCATCCGCTTAAAGGCCACGGAAGCCGGCGCGGGCGACGCGATACTCCCAGGTCCGGTTCTGGGCGAAGGGGCTGCGCAGCATTTCGCCAGTCTTATCGACTTCGCCCGGTGTCAAATAATTGAGCTCGCCGAGCTGCCGTGCGGCAAGCACAAGTTCCGCGTTCTCCTTCATATAAATAGAGACGAAGACGGCTTCGCGCAGACTTGCGCCAACACAGGCCGCGCCGTGACCGCGAAGCAGCACGGTGGGATTCTTGCCGAGCGCTTTCGTAAGCGAATGGCCCTTTGCCAGATCGTCGACAAGCATGTTCGTGTCGCCAAATTCGGGCTGGCTGTCCCACAACGGTACTTCATGGCCGATCACCGACGCCATATGAAAAAGCGGCTTGAGCGGAATATTTGTCACTGTGAACGGCAGGATTGAGCGCGCATGATGGTGGGTGACGGCGTTCACATCGGGCCGCGCCATGTAAATCGCGCCATGCAGAGCGCGTTCGGCATAGGGGCGGCGGCCTTGCGCGTCGATGGCCTCGCCTTCCAGCGTGAACTCCATGATGTCGGCAAGATCGACAATTTCGGGGCTTCGCGACCGCGAGAGGAAGTAACGATTCGGGTCGGCCGGGCTGCGCACGCTCACATGGCCGAAATCGTCGATTACACCTTCTCGCGCAAGGATACGGTTTGCCAGCACAAGCTCGCGCAGCGTGTAGTCTACGGTTCCGTCCGTCATAATCTCTCTCACTTCGCCCGTTTCATCTTCGCTGCCCAGTTCTCTTCTGCGGACGGCTTACTGTCAATGTCGGCTTCACCCCCTATTTTCAGGCGATCCTGTCGTCACCGCATGAGTAAATCTACTTGCCGCAGCGTAAGTAAATTGTTCTAGTCGAGAGGAAAACGTAAGTGAATTGATGAGGGCTCGGCGTGGACATTCTCATCATTGGGGGAGGGATCGGTGGAGTCACTCTTGCTTTGAGCCTCCACCAAGTTGGTCTGTCATGCCAGGTCTTTGAAGCGGCTCCTGAGTTCCATCCCTTGGGCGTCGGAATAAATCTTCTGCCGCACGCCATGCGCGAAATGTCGGAACTCGGCCTGCAGCAGAGGTTGGAAGAAGCGGGCGTCGAGACCCGCGAGCTTTGCTTCTACAATAGCTTCGGCCAATTCATCTTCAAAGAACCACGCGGGCGCTTCGCTGGTTACCATTGGCCTCAGCTTTCCATTCATCGGGCCGATCTTCACGCTATTCTGTTGGAGGCTGTGCGCGAGCGCATTGGCGCCGAACGGATTCACGCCGGCTACAAATGCGTCCGTATCGAACAGGATGCGGGCGCCGTTACCGCGCATTTTGTAGAGCCTAAAAGCGGGGATGCGCTTCCGCCGGTGCGAGGCTCTATCGCCATCGGCTGCGATGGCATCCATTCGGCTATCCGCAAGCAGCTCTTTCCTTCTGAGGGGGCGCCTCGCTATTCCGGTATTAATATGTGGCGGGGTGTGTCGCGCTGCAGGCCTTTTCTCACCGGTGCAAGCATGGTTCTCGCAGGCTGCCTGCGCACCGGCAAAATGGTGATCTATCCCATCCGCAAGGATCTCGACGCCGATGGCCGGCGGCTCATCAACTGGGTCGCCGAAATTGAGACCCCGCATCAGCAGCAGCGCGATTGGAACCGGAAGGGACGCATCGATGATTTCATTGGTGCTTTCGCGAATTGGTCGTTCGAGTGGCACGACTATGTGAGCATGGTCAGGGCTTCCGAGATCATTCTCGAATATCCGATGGTCGATCAGGAACCCCTGCCGCAATGGAGCTTTGGCCGCATCTCGCTGCTTGGCGACGCCGCCCATCCCATGTACCCGCGCGGTTCAAATGGTGCGGGTCAGGCCATCATTGATGCGCGCGTCCTCACAAGGTGTCTTAAGGCGATAGCTGATCCTGTGGCAGCACATAAGGCTTATGAAGCGGAGCGCGCCGAAGCTGCCAATAAGGTGGTGCTCATGAATCGCGCGAACCCTCCCGATGCGATTTTGCGTGAGGTCGACATCCGGACCAAGGGAAAGCCATTCGCTTCCATCGGCGAAGTCATAAGCCAGGATGAGCTTGTTGCGATTTCGGAGGAATATAAGCAGGTCGCTGGCTTTTCCGTTAAGGCTCTGAACGAGCGGCCTTCGCTTCTTTGACTGCCGCTGCTTGAAACACAATCCGACTGGCTAGGGGACGCGAATGCCGAAGCAAGGACTCGATCAGCCGGGCAAAATCGAGATCCCTCAACTAATCGACGCGCAACCCATTGGGAAGTTTGTTCTCGGGCTTGCAGCCATTTGCGCCCTGATCCTGGCCGCGGATGGCTTCGACACTCAGGCGATCGGCTACGTCGCGCCGGCCGTCGTCAAGGAATGGGACGCGGACAAGCCGGCACTCGGCCCCGTATTCAGCGCCGGATTGTTCGGTTTGCTGATTGGGTCGCTGATCGCAGGCCCGCTCGCCGACAGCATCGGCAGGCGTCCCGTCTTGATCGGAGCGACGGCTTGGTTCGCAATCGGGACGCTTTTGACTTCATTTGCCAGCTCGCTGGATGAGATGCTGTGGCTTCGATTCCTGACGGGTCTTGGCTTGGGAGGAGCGCTGCCGAATTGCATCGCGCTCGTTTCCGAATATGCCCCGAAACGCCGGCGCGCAGTCCTTATCACTTCGATGTTTTGCGGGTTTTCCATCGGGGCCGCCTTGGGAGGTGTGCTCGCATCGCAGATTCTGCCGCTTTTCGGATGGCGCGCCGTATTCTGGGTTGGCGGAACGGCCCCACTGCTTCTAATCCCGCTCATCTTTTGGAAGCTTCCGGAGTCCCTACGCGTACTCGTATCGAAAGGGCAGCTGAGCCGGATCGAGCAAGTTCTGACGAGGATGGGAACTGCGGGGAAGGTATTGCCGGAGGACTTGGCCATACCGGCAGAGGATCACCGGCAAGACTTTCCCATCAGCAGGCTCTTCATGGAGGGGCGCGCGGCACCGACGTTGTTCCTGTGGCTCGCATTCTTCATGAACCTTCTCACGCTTTACTTCATGACCAATTGGCTGCCGATCATCTCGCATGAAGCCGGTCTCGCGGTCGGCGAGGCGATCCTGGTTACGGCCATGTTTCAAGCAGGGGGCACGGCGGGCGGACTCGCTGTGGGATGGTTCGCAGATGCTTTCCGGCCGCAGTGGGTATTAACGGGCACCTTTCTCGGCGCTGCGCTGTTCATCGCTGCGATGGGAACCGCCGGCAAGAGCTACGCAATCCTAGCTGCGCTGGCCTTTGGCGCGGGTTTCTGCGTGGTTGGCAGCCAAATCGGCGCCAATGCGCTCGCCGGAATTTTTTATCCTGCATCCGTTCGCTCCACAGGAGTGGGGTGGGCGCTCGGAATTGGCCGTTTCGGCGCTGTCGTTGGCCCGGTCATCGGCGCAATTCTACTTGCCATGAAGATGCCGATCGGCACGCTTTTTCTCCTCAGCGCCATCCCCTCTCTTTTCGCCGCGCTGTCGATCCTTGCCATGGGGCTAGCCTGGAAGCGGGTGGACAGATGACCGCACAAAACTTTGTCCTCGTGCATGGTGCATGGCATGGCGGATGGTGCTGGTCCCGCGTTGCCGGCCGGCTGCGAGGCCTAGGTCACAATGTCTTTACGCCCACGCAAACAGGCTTGGCCGACCGGAAGCATCTGCTGTCGAGAGACATAACGCTCGACACATTCACAAAGGACATCGCCAATGTGATCGAGGCGGAGGAGCTATCCGATGTTGTTCTCGTTGGTCATTCTTTCGGCGGCCTCTCGATCAGCGGCGTCGCGGACCTGATGCCTGAGCCCATCCGGCGGCTCATCTATCTCGATTCCATGATCGTTGAAGGGGGGAAAAGCCCGTTCGATATGCTTGCGGCAGACATCGTGGCTGCGCGGAGGAAAGCGGCGATGGAAACAAGCGGCGGGGTCAGCCTTCCCATGCCACCGCCATCAGCTTTCGGCGTAGCAGACCCTAACGACTCCGAGTGGCTGAAACGCCGGATGACGCCTCATCCACTTGGGACTTACGAAAGCCCGCTCAACATCCAGGCACCGCCAGGCAACGGCCTGCCGCGGACCTATGTCTTTTGCACGAACCCGGTTTACCCGGCCCTGGAAGGCGTTCGGCAATGGGTAAATGCGCGGGAAGGCTGGCGCTGGCGGGAACTCGCAGCGGCGCATGATGCAATGGTGACCGCGCCTGATGAACTTACGGAGCTGCTCCTATCTGAAGCCGCATAAGCCCGCCAAGTCACGGCGCGGGCCGCGCATCGCTTGCCTCCTGCCGTGCATTGTCCCGCTCGATACCGGAACCTGGAACTTTTCCGCTGGGGATTGCGTTCCCTAACTACTTGTAAGCAAAGGAGTTGAGTAATGGATAAAGATCGGATTGCGGGCTCTTTTAAGCAGGCGAAGGGCGCCATCAAGAGAGCCATCGGCAAAGTCACCGGTGATACGAAGCTTGAGGCCGAAGGACAGGCTGATAAGGCGGCCGGAAAAGTGCAGAACACGGCTGGCGGAATCAAGGACAGCTTGAAGGGCAAGTAAGCGCGAACGCCACCGTTAACGCGCCGCTGCCTGCGACGGCAGCTTGGCGCTGGAGTAATATTCCGCAAGCGCCTTCATTTGCTCCGGGGTGAGCTTGTCGGCGACGTTTCGCATGCGCCGGTAGATATCGTTGTGGCGTTTGCCTGAAGCGAAAGCTTGAAGCTGTGCCTCGAGATATTCGCGGTGCTGGGCCGTCAGCGTGGGCGTCTCGATGGGGCCGCCTGCACGGCTGCCGTGACAGGAATTGCAGGCAGGAAGCCTTTTGGCCGTATCGCCGGAAAGTACAAGGTTCTGCGTCCCTGAGGGAATTTGCGCCGCCTGTGCATCGAGCGTGCCCCTGGCAAAATGTGAGTAGTAACGCGCCAGCTCTATCATTTGATCTTCGCTCAGGCTCTGCGCGATGGGTGTCATTTGCGGGCTGTCTCGAGTACCCGACTTGAAATCATTCAGCTCCTTGTAAATCGCGAAAGCAGATTGCCCAGCGAGGTTAGGCCATTCTGGGTTGGCAGAAATCCCGTTTTCGCCATGGCATGCGGCGCATATCATCGCGGATGCTTGCGCGCTCTTTGGGGGAGCGCCGCCTTCAAGGGCATTGATGACCTTGGGCGTCCATGCCACCTTGGACACGGGCTGCGGCTTGGCGAAACTCTCGGGCTGCGGGCGAGTGGGCGAGCCTGGCGCCACGCCCACAGCCCTGCAGATTGCAAGCCAAGTGCTGACCCCGCCCTCCGAGCCCTGCACGGCTGGGAGTAGGACGAAGCCCAGCAAAGCGCCGAAAAAAAGCACAGCGCCAACCCCCACGGCCGCCCAAAGGCTCCAAGGCCGGTTCAGCGCCCGAGGAGTTGGCTCGTTCTCGCTCATGGTCAGAATGCCCCATACAAATGGTGCACTACGGCCTGCGGCGGGTTGAGGATAAAATATTGAGCAATGGGGTAGCCATAGGCTGCAAGCATCAGGACCAGAACCATGACGTTCCACACCCCGAAGCCGTTCAGCACCGAAGGCACGCGTTCGGGCGGGTTCACGGCGAGCGCATAACGGAAAGGCGGAAGTGCGACGAGCCGGCCGTGCCAATGAAAGCTCGCAAGATTCCAGAGAAAGAGAATGGCACTTGCAAGCAGCAAACAGCCCCCACCAAGGGAAACGATGACCCATGGCCCCCAGCCGGCGATGATCGGGTTCGAGTAATTGAACTGGGCAACGCGGCGCCACTGCCCCTCAAGGCCGAGCCAATGCCACGGCAATGTCATGACCAGCATGCCAATGAACCAGAGCCAGAGCTGAAGCCGCTGTAGGCGAACGGAAGGGGCCTGCCTTCCCGCGAGGCTAGGCCATATCGCGTAGGCAATGGCGAAATACATGATGACGGCGGCGCCGCCATAAATTAGATGGAAATGGGCGGTGACCCAGGAGGTATTGTGAACGACGGCATTCATGCCGTAGCTCATGTTCACAATGCCGCCACCGCCTCCGAAGAACAGCATGATGAAGGACATGCCGGTGGCGAGCACCATGGGCCGGTCCCAGGGCAAAGCGCCGATCCAGCCAAAAACGCCGCGCCCGTCACGGAGCCTGCCGGCAATCTCGAACGAGGCGGTGATCGTGAACACCGTGAGCAGCGTCGGCACAACGACGAAGCCGGTCAGGACCGTCTGCAAAAATTTGAAGCCGGTCGATTGCTCGGGGTCCATGAACAGATGGTGGAGCCCGACGGGGAGGCTGTAGAGCAGGAAAAGGACAAAGGAGAGCCGGCCCATCGTATCGCTGAAGAGCCGTCCGCCGGCGGCCCGGGGAGCCATGGTGTAGAAAGCGATATAGGCGGGGATGAGCCAGAAATAGACGATCGCGTGCAGCGTCCAGGAGAACAGCGTGCGCGACAACCCAACATCGAGGGTTTCCGTCCATCCAACAGCGGCGGGAATTATCTGATACAAAATCTCCGCAACCACGCCAACTGTGGTCCATAGCCAAAGAATTGCGTTGGCGACCGTCGCGAACATGGCAAGCGGCACGGGGCGCCCGGCGTTGGCCCGCTTCCACCTTATCATCATGGCGATCATGATCGCGCACCAGATCCATGATCCCGCAACAATCAGCAGGAAGCCGATGTAGTAGAATACGCTCGCAACCAAAGGCGGGTAGAAGGTGTAAAGAACCGTCGCGTTGCCCGACACCACGATGACCGCGATCATCACGACGCCGGCTGCACCCATGAAAAAGCCCGCCCAGGCCCAACGTGGAGCGGGGATTGGCCTATCGAGAGAGGTTGCTGCCACGTAATAACCGAACCCCATGATGAAGAAGGTGCTCAGCACGTACGCCATAATGGTGCCGTGCAGCGTGACCGAGGTGAAATAGTGCGATGCGGTCTCAAGTGGCGCCGCCGGCGGACTGCGCACCCACATCTGCCAGACTCCGAGCGCTGCCGCCGCGCCGAATGCGGCGAATGCGAGCCACATATGCGCAAGCGAAAGGCGTCTAGCGTTGTGGAGCACAGCTGACCCTTCCCTGATTGTCGGGCTTGAAGTCCTGTTCCGGAACGATCCTGACCATGGTCCACATCTGGCTGTGGCCCAGGCCGCAAAATTCATGGCAGGGCATCAGAAGATCGCCTGTTCGCGTGAATACGGTGTGGACCTGCGAAACATAGCCAGGCACCACCATCGTGTTCACATTCGTGCCCGAAATCAGAAGGCCATGGATCACGTCCGGGCTTGCGAAACGCAAGGTGACCTGCTTGTTAACGGGCAGGATCGCGCATTGCGGCACAAATTCGAATTGTGTGGTGACGAAGCGGGCCGTGATGCGGCCATCCGGAGCAACCTGCGTCCCAAGGTTCGGCTCTGTAAACTCGCCTGTTAGATGGAGCGTCTTGGGGTCTATGAGCTCTAGGTTGCTGGGAGGATTCACGTGCAAGGCAAGCGCCGCAAAGATGATCGCGATCAGCACGAGCGCCACCAGCCCTGTCGCTATGAGCGCCCACCGCAGCTCTTCCGAAAGGACGGCGCGCTCGCTCGTTTCCACGGCTTCAGCTCACCGTGCCGCGCGGAAGAAAAATGAAGAGGTAAACGTAGAGATAGCCGGCCAGCAGAAGGAGGACTGTGATGCCGGCGACCGCAAATGCACCGAGCGGAACCCGCTGCATGGCGCGTTCCAGTGCGGCAGGATCCACCGGCGGGTCCCAATCTGAAGGGACGGTCGAATTGTCACCTGGCCGCTCGGGTCCGGAGTCAACCATCTTGCTTCCTGCGAAAGTGCGAGCTTACCCCGCGGCTTAATGCGTTCGCGGCAGCAAACGTTCCAGGAAATCAGCCCCGCCGTTTTTCCTGCAGGCGCATGAAGGATCGCCGAGGACATTCGGCGTCTTGGTCATATCCTGATTTTGACGCCCCATAAGGGGACTGCGTGGCCAACCTGCGCGGCCCGCGACGTGTGCAAGACTAAACCGCATCCGCCGCTTTGCTTCTTTGCCAACCAGTCCATCGCGGTTCCACCGATCACGGCCAGCGCAGCGACACTCGCCATACTCTTCCGGATTGACCACCAGCGAGTCGACCAGCAGTGCGCATCGATATTGAGCCACAATCGAGTAATTCGTTTCAGTGTACGCTCCTCAAACGCTTGCTGGCATCTTCGAACTGCATCGAGAGCAAAAGAGCTTCATGAGCAAGCAACGCCGCTTTGCTCGCAAGGTGATTAGCGGCTTTCCTTGCGGCATCGCAATTCGCCGCGGCATTCGATTCTGGTGACTGCGCACTCTCCGCCACTGCTGCGAGCTGTGAAAGCTCGGATTTGATCAATTCCAATCTCTCCATCATCTTCGTTAGTTGCGATACGGCGCCTTCAGGCATGAGCAAAGCCTTTAATTGGGCACGAGGAATATCGTGCGTCCAGATGATCCAAGGGAAACTACGTTATGGTCAGTTGGGAATATTGTATACACCGTTGATCTCAACGTTTTCATGGCAATACAGTAGAGGTCCGGCAGTTCGTAATTTTCCGCGGCTGCTTCGCCCTTGATGCAAGGTCTAGAGCGGTGGACGCCAATTTGGAACAGGCACACCGCTCTAAGTCTTTGTTTGATCGCATCGCGTTATCCCAAAACCGCTCACACTTTTCGGCGCGATGCTTTAATGCCAGCATCAAGAAGGCCATCACTGCGAAGTCGATTCTCTCCTATAGAGGCCCCAGCACTCCCCTATCAGAGCGCCCGAAGCGGGCAGCAGCTTGGCAAACGTCGCGTTTTTGCATCCCCCGGAATATGAGCCGAAAGGTTATGACAGCAGCATCACTGGCCGAGACGCGGATGCTTCCAGTTCGGCTTTGGCTTTCTGGTGCGTAGATTCATACAACCGCAGAGCCTCCCTCAAATCAGTGTTCTGCCTGATTTGGTGGATGTGTTCCCACCGAAGGCGCTCGATCCGTGCGTCTGGGCACTCGTCCGCAAAGTACTCGCGCCACCATCGGCTAAGAGGTTCACCAAGCTTAGAACGAGTGCGTATCTTTCCCCAATATCTTACCTATATGCATCTGCAGTCGCCCACCTTATGCACGCGACTTGCGTGAAAAGTAGCAATCCTGGGAGTAGAAGCGTTTAAGCTTCAGGCTAAGTTTGTAATCACCGCAGCATACCCGCTAGCGAGATTCGGCCCATGTTTGGCGCTGCTGCCTGAGCGTTCACAAGCTGGACACCGATTCGCTGGGATGAAAAAGATTGCGGACCGCGGGCACTCGTTCAGCCCAACGGCCATTGCTGTCTAGAGCGTGAGTTAGCTAATACTAAGCCATTGAAAGACTTGGTAGCGGAGGAGGGACTCGAACCCCCGACACGCGGATTATGATTCCGCTTTTCAATTCATCAAGAACAGACACTTAGCGCAAAATTTTCTGTCTACACGGCAAACAGATATCAATAGGTTAGCATCGTTTTGTCTACACGGCCGCCCGGGGTGGTGCGGCCTCTGGTACCTCGATTTAGCAACGCTAAACGGACGTTGCTTTCGGGTAGAGTTGCACCTGCAGATCGATGGGCACCTGGCGAGAATCGCGCTTTCTTCTTGTTTCCGTACCCCAACATGCTTTTAGCCGCTCTGCCTGTTGTAATCTTTTGGTTGACATTACTGTAGAACGGCGCGGATATGCTTAGGTAATGTCAACTTTTAGTTTACATATAGTGGAGTTTTGAGAAAAAATATTCGAAAATACCTTTGAATTCAATCTGCGATTGACTACCTGCGGTACACGGACATGATCCGAGATGAAATGGGAGCGCGAGCGGTGACGAACCGGCAATTGGAGCTACGGGATTTTATCCGCCAGTATATTCGTGAGCACGAGATCCCGCCTACGCAGATGCGAATGGCCGAAGCTTTGCGGACCTCGCAAGGTTCCATTACGTGGCTCCTCATGAAGCTTGAGGCTCACGGGGAGATCCAGCGTGGCCGGGGCTGGCGAAGTGTCCGGCTCAGTGAACCGCGCCACCTCCAAGCCGCATAGGTAAAAAAAGCCCCGCTGTCCGCGGGGCTGAATCTGTTGTTTTGCGTTTCGAAACCGCGCCCTGCCAGGGGCAAACCGGAAGCTGTGAGAAGCTTGGCGAAACGCGAGAAGAAGATGTAAATGCCAATTACATATGTAGCAACCTCTCGCAAATTTGCAAGTTCTTTTGCGGCTTTCCCACATGGGAAACGCAACAATGTTCCAGGAAAACGTAGAAGATTGGCCGCTCTTTGGAGGCTCGGAGCCTCAGTTCGAAGCAGGGCCGGCACTGAACGGGCATAAGAGCCGGCGCGATTCCCATACTCAGCGCACGGCTGAAGAGATACGCGCTAAGTATCTAGTAATTCACGCTGGCCGGGGGGCGTCCGAAACTTGGCGTATGCTTTACACAACCCTCCTGAACCCAAGGATCAGCGATGCCGCGAAAGTACTATATGCGCTGTGTTTGCCGGAGCGCAAAAACTTCCAATGGTGTAACGAGCGCACGGCGAAGTATGGTCTGCTCTTAAGTTATTGCGGACGTTGATAGAAATCCTTTGGCAGCGATTGACCGAGGCTGTGTGGAAACGCGATTGCGTTATCGTCTGTTAGCGGCGGTTGCTTTGAGAGGCAGCGATATCGGGCCGCGATGGCCTGGATCAGCGGCTTCACTCCGAAGATCGAGATCATCCGCTT
>JBAUNL010000944.1:0-9172 GCA_049579205.1 Rhodomicrobium sp.
AAATGCGATGCTATCGCCGTCATGATCTTGCCCCCGCAAACGAATCATGACCCTTCCATATAACTGCTTCGAATCCCGAGCGGAATCCCATGCGCGCGGCGACTCAATCAGTCGGATTCGGTATTACCTCTCGGAAGGCAGCGGCGGCGTGCTCTCGGGCGGGCGGCGCAAATGTGTCGCCTGCTCGAAGGAGTAGGCCAGCGACAAGAGTTCAGCCTCTCCGAAGGGCCGTCCGAGAATGTCCATGCCTACAGGCACCCCGAGGGGCGCATCCGGGCTCGGCGCAGAGAAGCCCGCCGGCACTGTCATCGCGGGAAAGCCGGTGACGGAGGCCAGGATACCGTTCCGGTCGGCTTGGTTGGTCTCAGACAAAGGGACAACGAGGCGCTTCTGCAGGGGATAGACGATTGCGTCCAGCGCGTTGTCGTACATGAGCTTCAGCAGCAGCGCGCGAGTCACTGCGTTGCGCTCGAACCTGACCTTGTAATCCGCCTCGGACATGCCGTTTTCAAACGCCACGGCCGTCTTCAGGAACTTCTCCAGGGTCGAGTGGTCGTATTTTCCGCTCGCAACGATTTCCGCCACGGTCTTGACCGGGGCGTTCGGGAGAGTGGCGAGATACTGGTCCATCAGCGCCTTGAATTCGTATTTCTGCACATCGTTCTCGGTGTTCAGCTTGCCGGCATCGAGCGCGGGCGCATCGAGGTCGACAAGCGTCGCCCCGGCCTGACGCATGGCATCGAGCGCGGTCTCCATCACGCGGGTCACTTCCTGGTGCTCAGGCTTGGCGCCGAACATGATACGCAGCACCCCGATCCGCTTGCCCTCAAGGGCGCCGGCCTTCAACGCGTCGACGTAATTCGAGTGGTCGTGACCCGCAGTCGCTGGGTCCGCAGGATCTGGGACGGCCATGACCTGCAGCAGCGTCGCGGCATCGGCCACATGGCGAGCCAAGGGCCCGATAGCGTCCTGCGTGCGCGACACCGGCATGATGCCGTTCAGGCTGAGGAGGCCTTTAGTCGGGCGGATGCCAACGATACTATTCGCCGAAGCAGGCGACCGGATGGAGTTCACCGTGTCCGAGCCTGTGCCGGCCATGGCGAGATTAGCTGCCACCGCTGCCCCGGTGCCGCCGCTGGAACCGCCGGGCGTACGTGTCAGGTCATAAGGATTGAGCGTCTGTCCACCCAGCGAACTGACCGTTGTGCCGGCTAGCGCGAATTCATGCATGTTGGTCTTCGCCAGCACGATCGCGCCGGCGGAGCGCAGCTGAGCCACGACAAACGCATCCTTCTTAGGCTGGGTTCCTGCAAGAGACGCCGAGCCGCCGGTCGTCGGCAGCTCCGAGGTGTTATAATTGTCCTTGAGCACGATCGGCACGCAGTGGAGCCGGCCGACCGCTCCGCCCTTCATGAAGGCGGCATCAAGCGCGTCGGCTTCGGCGAGCGCGTTCGCGTTCAGCGTGAGGATTGCGTTGATGGCCGGCCCCTTCCTGTTATACGCGGCGATCCGATCGAGATAGGTCTGGACGAGCGCGCGGCAGCTGATGCTGTGATCGTGGAAGGCCTTCTGGAGCCCCTGTATGGTCGCCTCCTCGACTTTGAATGTGCCGGCCACCACCGCCGGAGCGGGGGCGACGGTGACAAGGGCGAGCAGACCTCGGGCGGCTAGCGATGCCGATAAGAAATACCTGTTGCCTGTCCGATTCGGTGTTCTATCCCTCATTTTATGTGCTCCGTCCCTTATTGATGTCATCTTTAGGTTTTCCGTCCCTTTGCCGTTGCTTTTAACGCGATCAAAGGCCCGGCCTAAGCATCGATGGGTATCCGCCGGATCATGATTACAGGAGAGTAAATTCAGCCACTGGATGGCCACCATGGGCGACCTGCAGCACGTTGACCTTCTCTTCCGGCGGGCCGAATAGACGTGGAGAAGAGGCGTCCGATGAGTATCAAGCCGATTCCGTCCTTCAGGAGGCGGCAAGTCCTATCGCCTTCTATCGGAGGCCGCTCAATTATCGCTATTGACATCATCGACAGCCCGAACCCCGGTTCTTCGATCTGATCGCTTCGCTGAGCTGACGGGTCGCTGCTGCCGCGCTCCTCAATGGAAGGCGCCGTATCCCCCCATCATCACGTCAGCGATGTCGTAGTGACACGATAGGCGACACGAGGGCGATGCCCTACTCATATAATTGGACAATGCTTGTCATGTTTTCGTGGGCATGCCCTTCCGATAGCGCCTCTCGAAAAGCCTCCCGGGCCGCATCTGACACGGGAATGCGCGCCTGCGCCGCTTCCGCCGCGACCAGGATATAGCCGAGGTCTTTTTCCATCAATTCCGCAGCGAACATCGGAGCGAAGTTGTGCCCGATCATATCGGCTGCGGCGATTTTAGCAGCAGGACTACAGACTGAGGTCGATGTTAGAATATCGATGGCTTTTGCCGCATCGGCGCCTGTGTGCTTCAGAAATCCGATGAGTTCTCCCATTGCGGCGACTTGGATGCCAAGCAGGGCGTTAACCGTCAGTTTCACGATTATGCCATTGCCTACCGGTCCCGCGTGATGCACGGCGTTACCCATTGCCCGCAGTATGGGCTCTGCCTTCGCCAAAATCTGCGCGTCGCCGCCGGTCAGAAAGATGAGTTGCCGTGCTTCCGCCTGAGGCCGCGATCCCGAAAGCGGCGCTTCCAGAAAAGCGCGGCCGCGCTTTTGGAATTCGCGTGCCAATTCCTTGATCCAGTCCGGGCTGACGGTGGAGCATTCGATGCCGATGGCACCGCTGGGGAGATTTGCGAGAGCACCGGAATCGGGGTCGAGCCATACCTCGCGTGAAGCATCGGAATCGCGAACCATGCTGATGGCAAAATCCGCGCCTTCCACTGCGGCGTGCGGCGTGGGAGCGGCCTTGGCGCCTGCCTCGACCAGCGGACGCGCCTTTTCCGGGCTTCGGTTCCACACGGTTAACTCGTGGCCGGTCTTGATGAGATCAGCCGCCATGCGCGAACCCATCGCGCCCAATCCAAGGAATGCAACTTTTGCCATGCCATCTCCCATGCAAAGCCGACAAACGCCCGGCATAATACTCCCGGCCGAACCTTTACGCCACTTGCGCTCTTTATTGCTGCACCTTCCGTGTCAACAGCAAGAGCGCAGTGCGGTTGCGACAATCTTTAGCGACTTGTAAGCAGCCACTCCCTGACAGGCCAACGAATGGCTGCTTGGATTCCATTGTTTTAGCAGAGTGTTTAACCCAAAACCGGTGGCCACTTTTGGGAAACTCGGCTTAGGGTTTCGAGGGAGTTTCGCTGGCTGCCAGCAGCCGAGTTCTCGCAGTGGCCGCAGTGCGACCGCGCATGAAAACAGCACCGGACGGTGCAATCCAATTGGAAATGGATCGGAATTTGTCCGCTCAACAAGCGTTGAAGCTGGTTTTTGACGAAAGAGCGCCGTGGGAAATTGGGGCGCGATATTGACATATTCGCACTGCTCGTCTTTCCCCTTCAATTCTGGCAACATATAAGGGTCTAAAGGTTTCGCAAACGTTAGAAGCATCAGCGCTATAGGTTGCAGCGATGATCAAGGCCGCGAGAGGAGCGCCGTCTATAAACGCTTTGCCGGATTCCGGCTCAAAAAGAGAACCTTCCAGAACGACGAAGGCTCGCCAGTCGTTTCGATGTGAATACGCGTGTCGGTCCGCGCCGCTCGCGTTCATTTGTGCTCACCGTTGCATCACCCTGTTCTTGGCTGGCGTAGCCATGGCGCTGTCCATCTTTGCAAGTCGGGCAAGCGCAGAAAGTTCGCAGAACGACAATGGCGCTCTGTCCCAATCCGTCCGCCAGCAGATCACCGAACTGGAGGCAGAGATCGATCGGGTCGAGATGAATGCGATGTAGGAGGCAATTTCTGGGATATGAGGGCGACGGGGCGGCGGCTGGGAAACCCTGCTGCCGAACAAGCCGAGGGCCCTCCGCTAAACCCCGTGGAAATGGGACTTCCGGACCCCGCTTGCATGGTATATCGGGCTTCTCAGCGGCCCTACCGGCCAATGTTCGAATCGATATGGGGCAAGCAGGCCTTCGCCATGACTTGGCCCGCCGATGTTGAGGAAATATGCAACCGCCCAGGGCCGCCGCCACGGGAGAATCCGACCCCCAATGAGATAGGTGTTCGCAGTTTTATTCCGGCGACGCCAATACGATCAAAGACTTAGCACGTACTCTGCCTAAGCGCTAATGAATCAGTTAGCACAATAGTTAGCAGCAAGGGCGTCCGCGCGACCAGCCAAGCTGAGGGTGCGCGCGAGGAATCCCAACCCTTACCCTTCCCTGATGCGGCATCGCGGCCGTCACGTGGCCGAATGTCCCACCTGACGGGCTTGAAACGCGCTAAACAACATGAGACTTGCCATCCCGATCGGCGCGTTTGTCCGTTGCGTCAAAGGGCGCACTTGAGCGCCGCGATGCGGGGCCAGAAGGAAAGTTTACCGCGATCCAATAATCTCCATCGGGCGTCGCGATGCGGATTTGCGGATCGATCTCATCCTGCACCCTGTCACGAGTCGCGCCGCGCGGCGCAGGTCTGCTTCGACCAGTAGTTTCTCGGCTCATGAGGTAATCGGTGATACCCCTATGCGCCTTCTACTGTGACGAGTGTCACTTCAAGCGCGATCCTGCTCAGATGCGGTTTCGAACCCTCTCTTTCTTTCAGATAGCCGGCAAGAGCCTGGCTGCCGGCCTCGTAATCGGCAACGCTCAGCTGGCCGCGAAACAGCTCATAGCGTGGCCAAACGTGATAGGTGTTGAGAATATCGGTCTCGCAATAATCCGTGAAAACGCCTTGAGGCGCCCTCCACGGAAATAGCAATGAACCTCGCCGCGCTCTCCATGCCATCCCTGATCCGAGAACATTTAAAGGGACGAAGTTTCCGCCGCGGTAAGGGCGATTAAGGTAACACCGCCGCGCAACGAACTTACATCCCTTTGATCAGTGTCAAAGCTTGATCTCCAAAAGCGTCCATTGTGAGCGGCGGAGAGTGCTCACGACCGAAGGGAGCCCGGGAAAGGGCGGAAGAGGCCTCTGAATGGAAAATGTGGCTTGAGCAAATCGCCGAAGTTTACGAAGCACTTGCCGGGGAGGCAGCTGAAGCGGATAGTGACGAAGCCGGCAGCAATGTTGCATAAGACGTCATGACCGATAAGCCATTGCAAGGTGTCAAGGTTCTGGTTGCAGAAAACGAGCCGGTTATTGCATTGGATATTATGAACGAGCTTTCGCAGGCCGGTGCTGATGTTGTGGGGCCCGCAACTACTGCAGCCTGTGCACTTGCGTTTGCCGCAAAAGAAGACTTGAATTGTGCCATACTTGATGTGCAGCTGCGGGATGGACTGGTCTTTCCCGCAGCGGAGCTACTTAGGCAAAAGGGCGCTGGTATTGTATTTCTAACAGGTTACGTGGACATTGAAGAACTGAAAAGCAACTGGCCAAGCGCTAAAGTTCTTATGAAACCCAGAGCTTCTGGGGAGCTAGTGAAGGCCCTTCGCGAGGTGTGGGAAAGCAAACGCGAAGTGGGGTGAAGTCGCTGATAAGTCACACTGGGATAGTGCACGCCGTGTGGGTGCCAAGGCATGCATAGATACAACGGGCTGAGCGTAGTTCAAGTTCATTTGGGTGAATGTGATGACGGGCAAAATCACTGCTCGGCGAACGCCGTTAATCAGAACAAGACCAAGAGCGCCTTCGACTTTTTCCTGCGCGTCTTGACGACTTAATGAGCGAAAAGAGACCCTATATCCGCCCGATGCGGCGCTATTGGTACGAGCCCACTGTCGATTGAGCTCCATGTCTTTCTGCTGGCCTGGATGGTCTATCATCTGTCACCTGGTTTCAGACCTTGCCGAAGACCATGCCGAAGGTAATGAGCGGCGTCAAAGCCGTCCCGCGGGCCCGCATCACTGCGCTCGCAGTGGTAGCCACATTCGTTTTTCCTCGGCCCTAGTGGCCATAACGATAGGAATGGCACGATGAGCGGACGCATCCATGGCGAACGCAGTATTTCGCCCATCTTCTGGCTGATGTTTGGGGCGGGCGGAATGTTGTCCGCGTTGTTCCGTCAACTACAATTTCCCATTCTCAACTCTGATGTACGGGCAGCATTCGCCCTACGCGTGTGTGAGGTTGTAAATAATTTTATTGACAATTTTAAATTGTATGCGCGAATCGCCCCGACGTTAAGGTTGTGTTGCTTAGCCGGGGGTCTTCATGAAGTATGTAGTTGTCGTGCTTCTCATATTACTTGCGGGCAATGCACAGGCCCAGCGCTACGAACGAGACGAAGGCTTCGGGTTGAGGCACCGTGAGAGAGAAGAGGCCCATGGATGGCGGCATCGAGAAAGAGTGAGATGCCAATGCTGGCGAGACCACGTCAGAGATGAAGGCCCGCGCTGGGTTTGGAAGCTTGTCAGAGAAGATGACTACGCCCGCGCCTGGGCGCACCGCGTGAGACGTGAGAGCTGGCGATACCGCGAAAGAGAAAGGGTTGAAAGTCGCGGATGGCGCCCCGAAAGATATGAGGGCCGCGACTGGCGACCACCAGAAAGACGCGGGGGGCACGACTTCGACAGGTTCGCCGGCCGCCGGTGCCGCCCGCCGATGCATGCAGCCGGCGACGCTGATGCCCGCCGCGAAAAGGCACGCGATCTCGCAATCAAATCCTGGCAAGAACAGGTCATCAACGAGTACGGTGAGCGGTATCTCAATTTCGAAGCGGCTTACGTGCTCGATGAACATTGCGACCCCGCCCGCGTCGGAGAGGGCGGCATAATCGACCTGAAGCGCTGTGTCGTCACGGCAGCGCCCTGTCTGACGCTGCCGAAGGAAGCGTTAGGCAAGGAAGGGGCGCGCGAAGAGGAGCACCGGCAGGAAGAGAACCGCCCACATTAATGGTGATCAACACTGGTGTCCGGCTTTTCAGTTTGGCGACGAAGCAAACATGTCCGGGCCACAATGCCACTTCTTCGCTGCGAAGGAGATTGACATTTCTGGCTAAAAAGGACTCGTCCGCAATCGAGGGAGGTGCGGAATAGAAACTCCTATCAGAGGCTTAGTCGGCGTCACACTAAACTGGACTTGGCATCTTGGCAGATTTGCTTTTTCATGATCGTTGAAACCTAAGCTAGCGTCACCCGGCAAGGAATCATTAAGGCTGCCAATCAGAATGGGTTAACTGGCCTAAGTTTACCGTATTAATATCTTAGGAAACGGTTCGAGAAGTGGCCGCAGCGGATGGTGACGACGTTATAGTCAATCTGCGAAAAGATGACAGATTCTGTGCCCCGCGATCGCGTTCGTCTTCACGTAACCGGCGCCGCTCTCGGTCTTACCCTTCGTGTGCCCCGTCATTGGTAAAGCACACTGCCCGGCGTATTCTGGCGAAAGAAGAAATCCATATCCGAATTGGAGCCGTCTATGAACCAAGTCCAAGTCGAGCAGAAAACCTATCAGATGCCGCCGGAGGAGGGGTTTACCGTCGCATACTTTCTCACCGTCGCCGACGTCGAACGATCAGCTCGATTTTACGAAAAGGTCTTCGGAGGCCGCATTCTGAGCTTAGGCGACAGCAGCGGCGCCCCGGGGTATATCCAGATCGCGAACACGTGGCTCCTCGTCAACCCCGGGGGCGGTCCCACACCCGACAAACCATCGGTAACGCTCAGCGTCCCCGACCCCGATTCACTCAGCAGCTTTATGAATATCCGCGTTGCAGATATTCAAGCGTGCTATGAACTATGGCGAAGCCGGGGAGCTGAGTTTATCACAGAGCCAAAGGACAAGTACGGCGAGACGCGCTGCTACATTCGTGATCCTGATGGCTATATTATAGAAGTTGGGCAAAGGAAGCCGGACTTCACCTACGCCTAAATGGCACGGCACGCAATTCCGCGATCGCTTTCCCACGAGGCCAGGCGCGCTATGTCAAACACGGAGCGCACCGCTGCCGGGTCAGAGTGGGGCTGCACCACACGACGTGGCTTGGGGAGGTGAGACCGTTCACACCGCTGTGTGGTGGGGTGTTCAATCCGGTATTCGGCTCGCTCCTCCTGGAGCGTGCCGGCGCAACCCCAAAACCTTTTTCAGCGGCCTGTTAGAGGTTTAGCGATATGACAACCACCCATCATCTGGAATCCTTACCGGATCGCGCCGCAATGGAGTCGATGCGGTTGAGGCTCTTGCCCATGAAGGGAAGTGTGGATGGTCCATCCGCGCGAGAACCATTCGATCATCTGATGGAGAGCACGCCTGCGGCGTCAGGCGTCGCTTACGAGGCGGCGTCAATCGGAGGCGTGCCGGGATGGTGGTGTCTACCCGGCGACCCCGCTCCTCATTCGGCCATCCTATACATTCATGGCGGCGGAGCGGCGATCCATGATGCGGGCGCCTCTTATGCGGGCCTCGTCACTCAGGGTTTCAGTAAAATTGCCTTGGCAGGAGACTCCGCAGGAGGCGGTCTCGCCCTCGCGATGCTATCGCAGGCCGTCGCGCAATCGCACGCTGGCACCTGGCCGCGCCCCAGAGGAGCCACCGTGATATCGGCTTCGACTGACCTGGCGTTGACGGGTGAGAGTATGGAGGCGCGGGCGGATGCAGATCCCCTTTCCACTCAAGGCTCGCTAAGCTCGTTGGCGCGCCTTTATCTTGCGGGGCATGACCCGCAAGACCCGCTTGCTTCTCCCTTATATGGAGACCTTGCCGGATTGCCGCCTGTTATGATGCATGCCGGGGAAGACGACATTCTTCTTGACGATTCCATTCGTTACGCCGAGCGCCTGGAGCGCGAAGGCGGAACTGTTCACCTCCACATCTGGGCGGGAATGATGCACGTTTTCCCCTCTAACCTCGCGCTTCTGCAGGCTGCGAACGAGGCGCTCGACAATATTGGCGATTTCCTCAAGGAACAATTGAGCGCCGACGCTTAGACGCCCAGCGATATAGCTAATGCGGTATCGTTCGGCGCCAGTCCGATGGCGGCTAGGTGCGGCTTATCCCCTTTTCGGTAAGGGCGGGAACACCAGGCGGTTAAGCGGCTTTCCGCCGATTGACTTCCAATCGCTCATCAACGAGGGCGACTGTTGCATCGATGACCGGGTGGCGAAGCCCTTTTTGTTGTGCGAC
>JBAUNL010000945.1:0-2294 GCA_049579205.1 Rhodomicrobium sp.
ACGCAAGGCAACCTCAGCGCAGAATATCGAAGGATGCGTTTTGCTTGGGCCGAACCGAGGACATGCCTTCAACTCTAACAAGTTACGTCTTTCCGAACAAATTCGGGATCTGGGGGTTGCTCGTGTCGAGCGCCCGCGGGGTGATATCCTTGCACCCCGCAAAGCACGACCTGCTGCTGCGGCGGCAAAGGATTATTCACATTTGGAAGGGGAGCGTTGCCGGATTCGCGGCGCGGTCTAGGTCATACCGCCCCTTTTTCAGGCGGTAATGCCCGGCAATCAGGCTTCGGAAAATTCATCGCGCCTTGAGTGACACCGGTCGCACGCTTCCATCACGCTTCCCGAAGGTAACGATGCGGACACGAAAGAGCTGCCCGTCTTCGGATCAGGTGCCCAGGCTATTGGCTCCCGCTTCCCAGGAACAGATGGAAAGCCGCGATTGGGGATGTTTGAGGCCTGGCCGTTCTTTGCCCAGTGAACATGGCCCGATCCAGCCCCGTGACAGGCCTCGCATCCCGCGCTCACTTAGAGGATTGCAATCGCCTGCGGGCTTAAATCAACGATATACTCTTTGCCATTCTTGGTTCGCTGCGGCTGATAGGCTTCTTTCAAAGGTAAGGTTAAGCGCTTGCTCATTCCAGCATAACTTCGACGCGCAGCGGTCCGCGCAACTCCCTGGTCCGCGTGTGCAGCTCTTCGTTCACGAGTGCAAACCCCGAGGCGTCACGCGAGCTTAAGCACCCGATTGCGGTTTAGCTCAAAGAAATCGCGATCACTGAGTGTGAAACTGGTGCGGGCTTCCTGGCGGATCAGGTCCGCCGGCATGAGCGTTACTCGCACATCATTGTCGCCGGGTAAAGGAGATCGTAGATGAGAAAGATAGCCACCGCCGGGCCTGCTCCGCCGCTGCTGGTTCATCGGCTTTGGAGTTTGGCAGCGCCCGCTGAGCAGTTTGCTGCTCTCTTATGGCATGAAAAGTCTCCGCTGCTTTTTGGCCTGCGGCTGTGGGCTTCAGTCTGCCTTGCGCTCTACGTCGCCTTCTGGCTCGAGCTCGACAACGCCTTCTGGGCTGGGACTTCGGCGGCGATTGTTTGTCAGCCAAGTCTTGGCGCATCGCTCCGCAAGGCCTCCTACCGGATGGCAGGGACCGTTGTCGGCGCGATTGCGATCGTGGTGTTGAGCGCTGCCTTTCCCCAGAGCCGTGCTCCCTTTCTCCTTGGGCTCGCCCTCTGATCCCTCAGCGCCTATTTCCCGTCCGGTTTCAACGGTGAACCGGGCATGGCGCTGGAATCGAAATTAAGGGCGGCGCCTGTCGAAGAAGGGCAGTCCCCAAATCAGCACGGGCGACGATCACGATTCTGTCCCCATGCTTTGCAAGCAATTTCGGATGACGGCGACGCCGCGCGAGATTAAACTTCGCCGGAGTTCGCAGGTCGCGGCGGCGCCCGATTCGCGAACACTCGGGCTGATCTTGGCCGCGAGCTCTCGATTCGAGCCCTGTGTTCGGGAGGATTTTCCCATGTGGATCAGAAACCCCGCGGAATGGGGCGCGGTACAGATCGCGGCGACGGGTCGCGCTTTGAGCTCGCTCGGCCATGCCCTTATTCATACCGATATCGACCGGACGCTGGCGCCGCCGCAAGTCAGACGGATTTCCTATGCCGATCTTGGCGAAGTCCTCGTCAAGGGTTTCAACGAGTTTGTCGCCTTTCGCGACGACGTGATCTTCCTGTGCCTCGTCTATCCCCTGGCCGGACTGGCCTTGGCCTATATGACGTTGAACGCCAGCCTGTTGCCAATGATTTTCCCGCTGGTTTCGGGCTTCGCCTTGATCGGGCCCTTCGCGGCGCTCTGGCTCTATGAGATGAGCCGGCGGCGCGAGCGCGGCGAGACCGTCTCCTGGGCCGAAGGTGTCAGGGCCTTCAGCTCGACGAACGCGGCGGCGATTTTCAAGCTCGGCTTGCTGCTCACCGCCATTTTCGCCCTTTGGCTGGCGACGGCGATGCTGATCTATATGGCGACGATGGGCTCGAAAATACCGGCATCGATCCCATCCTTTGCGAGCGACGTTATTTCCACGTCCGCTGGATGGAGGCTCATCTTCATCGGCGTTGCGATAGGGTTTGCTTTCGCCCTGGTCGTGCTGTCGATCAGCGTGGTTTCGTTTCCGCTGTTGCTCGATCGGCACGTCGCGGTTTCTACGGCGATCGCGACCTCGGTCCGCGCGATGCAGGTCAATCCGGGGCCGATGTTGGCCTGGGGCTTTATCGTGGCCGCGTCTTTGGTTCTCGGGA
>JBAUNL010000946.1:0-1797 GCA_049579205.1 Rhodomicrobium sp.
TGCGATCGCTGTATTGCCGCTCGGACGGCGTGCGTTGTCGTGGCGCTGCCGTGAAGTATCTGTCCCATAACCGCTCCCGAAGTTTGGGGTCAGTTAGACTGATTCCATCACACAGTGGGACTAAACAGCTAGGCGGCAGCCGCATCTGCGGGATCGTAGCCATAGGAGCGGCGGAACATCTCACGCATGTGTTCAGCTGCGGTGCAATTGGGGAAAAGCCGGGGGTGCTCAGCGCTGACGCATCCTGGCATTGGCTCAACAAAGGAATCCGGCCTCGGCCCATAAAAGAACGGGATCGAATAGCGGTCCCTCCCGCTGCGATTATTCTTCACCCTGTGCATGTTCGAGTTGTAGATGCCGTTGGTCCGCCGGGCCATCAGGTCGCCGATATTGACGACAAAGGTTCCTGGAATTGGTGTGGCTTCGATCCAGTGCCCGGACGCATTCTGCACTTCCAGGCCACCAACCCTATCCTGCAAGAGCAGTGTAAGGTCGCCCCAATCGGTATGTGCGCCTGCCCCGATCTGGTTGAATTCCGCTTTCTCGGGTTGCGGTGGATAGTGAATGAGGCGGAGGGTGGCGTTCGGCGTATCATAGAGCGGCAAGAACCAATTCGCGGGCAATTCGAGGGAAAGCGCGATCAGCGAAAGGAGCCTGTCTCCCAGAGGCCGGATTGCAGAGTGATAAGCCAGCATTTGCTCGCGAAAGCCCGGTAAATTTTGTGGCCATTGATTATGGCCAAAGCCGCGCCAGCGCTTCTTTGCGAGTGGGTGATCGTCTTCAAGTTCAATGCCGCAATAAAAGGTCTCCTTCAAATCGGGAGGCGCGGCTTCTGCCTTCGCATCCTGGCTGTCCAGGCGCTGCCCGCCCATTGGCTCATAGCCTGCCGTGCTCGCGGATTTGCTCATATGCAGCATCTGCTTTTCAGCAAGCGGAAGATCGAAAAAGCGCTTGGCCCAGTCGAATTGCGCCCCGATCAGCTCGCTCGGAGTACCGTGATTGGCGACGTAGAAGAATCCGATTTCCCGGCATGCCTTGTGGATTGCGCGTGCCGTTGCTTCTTCCGGTGCTGCGAGATCGATGATGGGAATGCTTTTGGCGGGCTCTGGAGGGGTATAGATGATCATGCCGGACCCTTCAGTCAGTTTACAAACAAATCGGTTTTTTCGAAGCGCGTCACATCGATCAGCCCGAAATTCGAAATTCGCAGCTCCGGGATCACAGCAAGCGCCAGAAGTGAATGCTGCATGTAGGCGTTGTTCATAGTGCAACCGCAGCGGCGCATGGCCTCGATCAGCCCTGCAATTTTAGCAGCGACTTTCTCGGCCCTATCGCCGGACATCAACCCCGCGATAGGCAGTTCGATCAAAGCCAGCTCTTCGCCGCCCGCGTAAACGCAGATGCCCCCTCCAACGTCGCGGAGCCTGTTACCCGCGAGAGCCATATCTTCCTTGGATGTGCCTGCGATGATCATGTGATGGCAATCGTGGGCAACGGTGGAAGCTATTGCGCAATCGGCAGTGTAGCCGAAGCCGGACACGAAGCCATTGACGATGGTGCCGGTCCCGCGATGCCGCTCAACCAGCGCTAGCTGACAGACATCGTTGGCGCGGTCCATTTGCACGATGCCGTCCCTCACACTCAGATCATGCTCAAGGGCACGCGTCGGGGCTTGATTTTCGATCACACCGATGACCCGGGCGCGAACCTTCGCGGCGCCTGAAGGTGCCTTAATGTCGAAGTCGCTTTTCTGAAGCGTTCTTCCCAGCCTGACCGACTGCTTGGCAAACTCAGGAT
>JBAUNL010000947.1:0-2119 GCA_049579205.1 Rhodomicrobium sp.
TGATTTTAATGGTCGGGGCGGCGTGATTCGAACACGCGACCCTCTGGTCCCAAACCAGATGCGCTACCAGACTGCGCTACGCCCCGACAAGCGATAAGACCCGGATATCTAGCCTCTCCGAAGCTTATTAGCAATGGCTGTGACAACCGCGATACATCCCCGGTCATAGCCAGGTTGAAGCGCAGCCCCATGGAACAATGTGTTCCCTCCGTTTTTTTGCCAACAGGGTTCCCTTGGAAGTAACGGACAATGTATATTATTGTCATGTGCGACGACGAGATTTAGCTGCCATGGCCCAAGAACTAACTCATCAGCTAGACGTACCTCCGCCATCTTTATCGTTGCCGCTTTGGCGGGTTTTGAAGTCTGTCATCCGTTCGGGGCACCTTCGCATACGGGATTACAAGGGCGAGGTCCGTGAGTTCGGCGACAACACGGGTGAAACCGTGGCCGTTCATTTTCGCACCAGCAGGATACAGCGCGCGCTCCTCTGGGACCCCCAGCTTGCAATCGCGGAAGGCTATATGGACCGCGATATCGAGATGGAATCGGGCACCATCTACGATCTCCTCAGTTTGCTTGTTAGAAACCTCGAAGAAAGACCGCTTCCCTATTGGATGCAGCTGACTGACCGTTTCAGAAGCCTGACGCGCATTCCCCGGCAAATGAACAATTTGCGCCGGTCGAGACGTAATGTAAGCCACCATTACGATTTGCCGGGCGCTCTCTACGATCTGTTCCTGGACAAGGATAAGCAATATTCCTGTGCTTACTTCAAAAAGGGCACCGAATCGCTGGATGAGGCGCAACTCGCCAAAAAGCGCCATATAGCGGCCAAGCTTTGCCTGTCGCCTGGACAGCAAGTTCTCGATATCGGCAGCGGATGGGGCGGCCTTTCTCTCTCTCTCGCACGCGAGGCTGGCGCCAAGGTGGTCGGCATCACTTTGAGCGAGGAGCAAGAACGCTACGCTAATGCGCGGGCTGAGAAAGATGGCGAAGGCCATGTGGCTTTCCGGCTTACGGATTACCGCATGGTGAACGAGACATTCGACCGTATCGTTTCGGTCGGTATGTTCGAGCATGTCGGCGTCCCGAACTACCGTGCCTTTTTCGGAAAAATCAGCCAATGCCTCAAAGAGAGCGGCGTGGCTCTTCTTCACACCATCGGCAGGCTGTCAGGGCCGGGGTTCACAAACCCATTCGTCGCGAAATACATCTTCCCCGGCGGATACGTCCCGGCTTTGAGCGAGATTATGCCGGCGATTGAAGCATCAGGCCTGCTTGTGACCGACATCGAGGTACTGCGTCTTCACTATGCAGACACGCTCGCGGCATGGCGCCGCAATTTCGAGAACGCCTGGGATAAAGCGGCAGGCCTTATGGAAGAACGCTTTTGCCGCATGTGGGAGTTCTATCTTGCGGGGTGCGAAGTTGGCTTTCGCTACCAAAACCTCGCCGTGTTCCAAATCCAGCTCGCGAAGCGCATCGACGCTGTGCCGCTGACGAGGGATTACCTCTACTCCCCGGCAAAAGTCCGGGAACTTACGGTGGCTGCTGCCGATTGACATAAATCATGGCGCTTCAGGCGGTTCCGGCGTCCCCTGTCATGTAATTCAAGGAGGATAGTCATGACCACCGGCCTAGACGTTTTTGACTCAACCGTCCAACAGACCAACCTTTGGCTCAAGGAATTGATGGGCCGCATCGAAACAACCGACCGGCACGAGGCCTACCAGCTACTGCGGGCGACGCTGCACGCTTTCCGCGACCGCATTGGGGTCGAGAATGCCGTCCATTTCGGTGCGCAGCTTCCGATGCTCATTCGTGGCTTTTATTACGAGGGCTGGCAACCAGCTAAAGCGCCAACGAAGATACGCCATCTCGATGATTTTCTGAACGCCATTGAGGACGAGGCCGGCCGCAGCCTGGGTCCTGATCTCCGCGCGAAGGCTAAAGCAGTATTCGCGACTGTCGCCGATAAGATTGACGCCCACGAGATAGAAAAGCTGCGAAAGGTGCTCCCTGCCGAGCTGAAACTATTGCTGCAAGAAGAGTTCTATCTGTTGTAGCTGCCTTTTCTTACTAAGCTTGAGCCCGGGGGCAAGATGCGATTTCCACG
>JBAUNL010000948.1:0-5715 GCA_049579205.1 Rhodomicrobium sp.
GGCGAGCGTTGGCAAATAATGCCCGAACGAGGCGGCCAGTCCCAGCCGCTTCACTGCAACCGCGGCCGGTGCCTGCGCAACAGGCTGAGGCATCAGTCCGAACAAGCCGCCGCCGCCTGACGCCGTCTTTTGCTCAGCCGGGGGAGAATGAGGCTGCTCTGGGTTCTGAATGCTGAACCACTCGTAGCATTTCGGCCCTTTCCCCCCGCCTCCGCGCGAGCATTTGGAGTAGCCGAACGGCAGCCCCATCTTGAAGGCGAAATAAGCCCGCAAAAAATACGGCAGGTCCGCGCAGTCCGGGCGAATAACGATCCCCATCTGGTCTTCGCCCAGCCCCAAATAGTTGAACAGGGATTTGCGGGACGGGTCCCGCAGGACTTCATGCAGCGCAGGCCACGACGGCGCCGCATCCAGCGGTGCGTCGAATAGCTTCTCGATCCAGGCCGCGAACAAGTTTTCGGTATTGCGATCCCAGCTATTCCGCAAAGGCCACACCCCCGTTTCCGCCGCGTGCGGCCGTGGCGGCTCATGGGCGCTCACCGTGATTTCGCGGCTGACGGTGCCGCACTCGGCCTGCGCGCCGTCCCGGGTCAGCCGGATGTGCCATGTGCCGGGTTGTGGGGACGCAGTTTCAGCGAACCAGGAATAAGGTGGTCCGCCGAATCTTTCGCGGGATTTGGCGGCGACGCGGCCGTCGGGCGCAATCAGCGAAAGCTCGCCCTCCATCGGCTTCTCGGCAGCTAGGAGAACTCGCAGGGGCGCGCCTTTCCACGGCGCAAGCGGAGAGGTAAGAACCGCGAGCCCCGCGGCATCCTCGCAGGTGACAGATTGTTCCCCGGCCCTTGAGCCTCCCGCCGCGAAAAGCAAGATGAAAAATGCAGCTCCAATCGGCAGCGATGCTTTCAGAGAAGCAGCAAATTGGTGTCGTAGAAACAATTGAGTCTCCATGGCTGGTCGCGATTCGACAATATCGCGAAAGCCTTGACTGAATCGTGGCAAAAATGGCGACGCGGATGAATCAACGGCATATCACCGCCCAAAGTCAAGCCTGAGCGAGGTTCGCGCTGCCGACGCAGTAGGCTGTGATTTTGCCTTAACCGGGAGCTTCGTCCTCCTAAACGCGGGCGAGCCGAGCTTCTACGGCTCCCGGTTATTCAAGCCTCGCCAGCGCCATAGATCTTGGAGAAAGCTTCCAGAAGGACTTCGCGGCTTGGAGGCTGGCCCTCCAGGGTGATCGCATCTTCCTCGAATGTCACGCCCGGAGCGGCCTTTTCGATCCAGATATGCGATGCGGGTATCGCCCAAGCGGGGTCGTCGAGAGTTCCGGCTGCGATGAAGACAAACTCCGGTGACGACAGCGGCTCATGCCAGAGACGCACGCCGCACGACTTGCAGCGGATGATGTCAATCTCTCGACCGGAATCGGCTCGTTTCCGGAAACGTGTGACATCTCCCCGCTCGTGCCGGAAGGCTTTGCTTGACGCGAGCAAAGTGATGATATTGGTGGCACCGGAAAGCTTCTTGCAATCGTTGCAATGGCAAGCATTGATGCCGAGCGGTCGCGCGTCGAGCTGATACCGCACCGCGCCGCAAAGGCAGCCGCCTCTATAGGGCGGCGCCGGTATCGGTGTTCTCGCCATTTTAGTTCTTCGACTTATCGACGAGCGCCCGCTCAGCGATCCAGGGCATCATCGCGCGCAGCCGGCGGCCGGTTTCTTCGATGGGGTGGGCGTCGCATTTCGCGCGCATGGCCTTGAAGCTTGTCTGATTGACCCGGTTCTCAAGCATCCAATCGCGGGTGAACTTTCCGCCCTGGATGTCAGACAGCACGGCCTTCATCGTCTCCTTGAGGCGATTGTCGACAATGCGGGGCCCGGTGACGTATTCGCCATATTCGGCGGTGTTCGAGATCGAATAGTTCATATTCGCTATGCCGCCCTCATAGATGAGATCGACGATCAGCTTCACCTCGTGTACGCATTCGAAATAGGCCATTTCGGGCGAATAGCCGGCCTCGACGAGCGTCTCGTAACCAGCCCTCATTAATTCGACGAGGCCGCCGCAAAGCACCGTCTGCTCGCCGAAAAGGTCGGTTTCGCACTCTTCGCGGAAATTGGTTTCGATAATGCCGGCCCGTCCGCCGCCGATAGCGCTTGCATAGGAAAGGCAAAGCTCGTGCGCATTGCCGCTCACGTCCTTGGCGACCGCGATAAGGCAAGGCACGCCCGCGCCGCGCACATATTCGGAGCGAACAGTATGGCCCGGCCCTTTCGGCGCGACCATGCCGATATCGAGATCAGCCCGCGGCTCGATGAGATTGAAGTGGATGTTAAGACCGTGGGCGAAGAGCAGGGCCGCCCCTTCCTTCATATGTGCGTGAAGATGATCGCGGTAGATATCGGCCTGTAACTCATCCGGGGTCAGCATCATGACCACATCCGCCCATTTGGCAGCCTCCGTCACCCCGAGTACGCGAAACTTCTCACGCTCCGCCTTCTTCGCGGAGTTCGAGCCCTTGCGTAGGGCCACCGCCACTTCGGCAACCCCAGAATCCCGCAAGTTCAGCGCATGTGCATGACCTTGGCTGCCATAGCCCACGATGGCGATTTTTTTGCCCTTGATGAGATTGATATCCGCATCGCGATCGTAATAGACGCGCATGATGGCTTTCCTTATTTTTTCGTTTACCGACGCTCTTGGGCGTGCCGGAGCCATGTACAAGCGTACATGCTCTGCAACTTGCGCTCCGGCTTAAAGCAGCGCAAGCCGCATGGTCAATGTATTTAAACGGCCTAATGTTTCGGGGCAATCTAGGGTGCCGCTGCCGGTAACGCACGCTTCTTGACTTGAACAGCGTTGAAGTTCATAACGCTCTCGGTCGCTGCAATTGTGAGCTGTTCACACCTTGCCTGGTTGTACAACGAAAGATGTGGATTCCCCTGCTAAAAGGAGGGGGCATGGCGGGCGCCGATTTGCCTCCAGACTATAGGCCTTCGGAAGACGAACCCTTTATGAACGAGCGCCAGCGCGCTTATTTTAGAAAAAAACTTCTTGCATGGCGTGATGAAATCCTTCGCGAAAGCAAGGAGACTCTTGATTACCTACAAGATTCGGAACAGCATCCCGATGTAACTGACCGGGCAAGCTACGAATCCGACCGGGGGATTGAACTCCGGGCGCGCGACCGTCAGAGAAAACTCATAGCGAAGATCGATGCCGCGCTTGGCCGTATCGAGGAAGGCTCCTACGGCTATTGCGAGGAGACCGGCGAGCCGATCGGCGTTAAGCGCCTGGATGCGCGCCCGGTCGCAACGCTGAGCCTCGAGGCTCAGGAGCGGCACGAGCGCCGCGAGCGCATCTATCGCGACGAATAGCTAACTTACTGTAACTTTGCCACAGGCTTTTCAACAAGAGCTTCATTGCGAAGCTTTTCTAGTTTTTCTTGTGTCTGAGTGGCCCTGAACATATTTGCGCCGGCTCCAGACCGGGCATATGGTCAAGGATATCCTATTATTCGCTCAAGGCGACGACGCAGCATGCTATGATAATTCACATCATCGCTTAGGCATGACGCTGCTCTAACCCACGCAGGTGGTGGTGTTGCGCCAACCGCTGAGCGCTAGATGGGCCGGACTCCTCAATGAGTCTCGTTAGCTCATCCCGGTTGCTCAGGGAAAAATCGTTCCACGTCAAGGCCTCTCCCCGCTCAAGACGAAGCAATGCCGGTTCGTGCCTTAGCGCGCTGCTAAGCGTAAGGCCGGGCGCCTGTCTGGTCAGTTGACCCTCAAGCCAGTCAAGATCGTCTTGGCCGTGCACCTTGTTGGCGATGAGGTGCAGCTTCACGGGGATACCCTTGGGCGGCTTGCGCCCACTGGCGAGCAACGGCGACACCCTTGAGCGTGGGTTCAATCACCAACGCCAGGACATCCACCTTCAGGAAAATAGGCGAGGCAAGCGGATCGACGCCTGCGGTAAAATCAATCACAAGGCACTGATTCTCCTCCATCTCCAGATGGTTCAACAAAATATCGGCAACGGCGGTGTAGCCGTGATAGCACCCTGTGGCGTGAGAGGAGGCTTGATAATCACCCACCCGCAAAAGACGAAGATTGTGTTCAACGCTATGATAACGGGAGCAAAGCCATTCATCGTCCTGGCTGAGGCGGACAAGCCGTGAGCCAGCCACAGGCGTGGTAAATTTGGTGAAGGTGGCGGGCGTAATATCGCCTCGATCGCCGATGACGTGCTGGACGAGCGCGGTCTTCGCGTCTGCCAGGGATGGAATAGCCGCGTTATCGGCCGCGAACATGGGGGCGAGATGCTGATTGAAGTCAGCATCCAGCCCCCAGACATCAAACCCCAACGCCTGAGCCGCACGCATGAACATGCAACTGATTGAGGTCTTGCCGCTGCCGCCCTTGCCGATAACGCCAACGCGCACTGGGTCAACCCCGCTCAGCAATCGACGAATTCTTTCTGCTGCAGGCGGGCCTGCTTGATTAGCAGCTCCTCTTCGCTTGCCTCTCTCCTTTTGGGATTCTCCGCAACCACGCCGCAGCAATTGAAGAAGGTAAATCGCACACCGAAATGCTGTTGCAGCACGTTGCGGGCTACATCAGCTCCGACGAGCCGAGCAAGCTGCTTTCCTGCAACAGAGTTGGGGTCAAGGGTGATCTCCGGCTGAGGCTCGCCCCTCTGCACGCTGGAAGCCAACTCGCGCACATGCGCCATTCCAAGCGGCAGGTCGTGTTCAAAGGCTGCCAGGTAAGCGGCGTGGTGCTGGCTGATAGTTGCGCGTTCCGGGGTGGTTCCAGCCTGCTCATAAAACCGGTTCAGGGAGGGGTAGCTCATGCTCGGAATCCTTTTTGGAGGGTTAGAGGGCACCTGCTATCACAAGCCAATATCGGCTCGCGTAATGTTATAATGTAACACTGTCAAGCCAAGCCACTTCTTGTGCACACCCAGTAAGTCGGGGAAAGCTTGCGTGAGGCTTGCCTTCAACTCTGTGCTTGGAGAAATTACTGAGAATTGGTTAGCTCTTTTGTTTTAATCGTCAAAGTCTTAGAAGTATCTGCTAGCAAATAATAGATGATTACTCTAGTTGGATATAGTTTGTGGCACACAAGGCCCCGCCTCCCGCAGAAGCCGCCGGGCTCTTTCAGTTCAGCCGTCTGCCTCGATCCCCCGATCCCTTCCTTCGGTACGCGGGCACTGGCCGTTTCTGGTTTTGGCCGGAGAGGCGACCTGTGCTCGCTGGTCACCCACATCTCAGACGTCTTCGGGCACGGTTGCTAGTTTGGAGCGGCCCAGGTGCCTAACGTTCCTAATCGCTGTAATAGCGCCCCTTTAAAAATGGGAAGGACGAAGCGGGTGGTCCGAATCTGGCTACGAGTTGTGTCAGCCAATTTGCCGGTAAGGCTACGAAAAACATTCTCTTTTTTGAGGATATGGTGGAGGGGGTTGACATCGAACTGGACGCTTAAGGCATTGCTTTCACGGCTTTTCTTTTGTGCACAGTCGATAGTTACTCAATCTCTTACTCAAGGCCGCCCCACAAAACCGCAACGTCTCCATCAACCCAATGATGGAGTCCCACCAATGTTTACTAGAAGCGAAGTCATCGTTGTGAATCGCACAGTGCGTTTCATTTCTTCCATGATCGACAGCCTCATTGAACTGGCACGCGATACCGGCGAGGAGACAGCACTTATTATG
>JBAUNL010000949.1:0-4772 GCA_049579205.1 Rhodomicrobium sp.
CCGGCGCCAAGAACAATCTTGCCAACGGCGCTCATGCCGCCTTACGGTCAGGGCCTGGCGGCATGAGCGCCACCAGAAACCCGCCGAGTCTAACATTCAACTCGGATCACTTTGATGGGGCAGGCCACCACCGCGGCTTTGGTGAGAACTTCGCCCGCAGGGCACGTGTAATGATCGTTCTTGGCGTCGTAGATAAAGTCATCCCCGCTGAAGAGCCCGCGGTTCGGATTGTTCGAGGTTTGCGACTTTGGGACACAAGGCAGGATGCCGGTACCCTCAAGCGCCAGCACCTCTTCGTCCTTATAATAGCCGCGATCGGCCAGCGCTGTGATTTCTTCCTGTCCCGTTGCTTCCAAAGCCTTCTTGCCCATCGCGGCCAGCTGGGTGCGGTCATGGCCCTCATTGATGACCTCATGGGCAACAATCAGATGGTGCTTGGTGTCGACGGCGATTTGCAAATTATAGCCAACCATGCCGGTGCCTCTGCCGCTCGTTGCCATGGAGCGTGGATCTGGATCGGTAAGCGAAACCTGTTTATCGGGCGCAGCCTCCACCTGCTTTTCCATCTCTTTGAGAGACTGCATCTGCCGTTTGAGGCCCGCGATCTTTTCCTTCAAGCGATCTGTCTTGGCTTCGGCCACATCGCTGTCTTCCTTGTCCGTGCGGTCCAGCGCATCGAGATAGCGCGCGATGGAAGCCTCCACCTGCTCGATGCGTTTTTGGACTTTGGCTCTCGTGAAATTCTTGTCGCGGTTGTTGACCGCTTTGAATTTGCTGCCATCGATGGCGACAATGGCTTGAGTGAACAGGTTCAGCCGGCGGCAAAGGCTGACGAACTGCGTGCAGACCGCACGGATGGCCGGCCCAGTGTCTTTGCGGAAATCGGCGATGGTTTTGAAATCGGGCATCAAGCGGCCTGTCAGCCACATCAGTTCCATGTTGCGCTGGGTCTCCCGCTCCAGACGCCGGCTCGACGGAATGCGGTTCAAATAGCCATACAGATAAATCTTCAACATCGCTGCCGGATGATAGCCGGGCCGCCCCGTGGCTTCCGGCACGACGCCCTCGAAGCCGAGAGCCTTCAAATCGAGTTCGTCGATGAAAGCCTCGATGACGCGGACTGGATTATCGTCTGAGACGTAGTCTTCCAAGCAATCAGGAAGCAGTGTTGCCTGACGGCGATCTTCGCCTTCGATGAAACGTTTCATTCCGGCCCCCGCTCCTTTCCTTGCCGCCGTCTGGGAGTTGAAAGGTAATGAGCGGTGGAAGGCGGGCCAACTCGTTGACACGGCGCCAAATCTCCCCGGGTTTGACAATCCCTTGCTTGATATCATCGATGAAATCGCGGGCGAGCGCGCCGGGTCATCAACCGGCGCATACTCGGGCGCTGGATCGAGCGGAATGTCGACCGCCGCTGCGAGGGTCTGCATCTCGAGAAAGCGGGCGAGGCCAGCAAAACAGCGCTTTGGCGCATCGTCGCCGACGCTGGTGCGTAGGGGATTTTAGGGGTTTCGCCCCTCCGCCCTTTCTAGGCGAAGATAGGTTGTGAGGTACTCGGACGAAGAAAGAAAAGATTTTCGTATTTCTGGATGAAGGAGAACTATCTATGCAGATACAAACTAAGGGGACTTTGGTGCCCGTTCGCTCGCACACGTGACGGAGCCAACCGGGGGATTTTCGGGGGCTGTGAGTTGCCCACGGAAACCATGTGCGTTGGGCAGCATTGCGCGGCGTGGATCGTATCGCCGGAGGATGACGGGCTTAGAAATCTGGGCCGCCGCGGCCTCGTGCCCGGCTTGGAGGTTTTTCATTTGGGGGGATATGCATCAAGACCGATGGAACTCCGATTAAACAGCGGCGCCGAGCGCTCTCGCTTGCCGGCGTGAGCCGGGGCGTGGCTGAGCTCGAAGAACATCGCAATAGCCGCCGCGCTTATGATGCTGCGAGGGATAGGGGTTTTAGGGGTTTTGGGGGTTTCTTCCGGCCAGTGGCGATTTTGTTGGCCGGAAGCAAGTCTCAAGCCTTTATGTCGAGCGGGGTACTTCCAGAAATTTACATGCGTCCGATTTCTGTCCGAGCATTTGCGGCGGTGGACACAAATTCGATGGTTGGACTTTCAATGACTTTCAAGGGCTCCGCACCCACGGCAATTGCTTTCTCGATCACAACATGTCCGGTTTTTGCGCCTCTAGGAATTTTTCATTAGCAAGGAGTTTGTGAATCTCAATGCGCCGGGCTTGCAGCACGGCCAGATCCTCATCCGTGGCGAGATTTCGTGCACGGCAATAGCGGTCGAAATCGGAAATCGCCGCGTTAAGACGAGCAAGATGTCCCTTGCAAGTGGCGATGATCTCTTCACGTGTAACGATGCGAACAACTTTTGGACCGCTCATGACGCAAGACTTTCGTTGCAAGGATTGTTCTGGAAGGCGAACTCAATCGCCTGCAAAAGCCGCCTTTGTTCATTCTCGCGATTATCGAGCCAGCCGCGAAGCGAGACCCGATGGATTCTCGGGATTGCCCCACTTAATGTCTGCGGCCGCCACAATTCACGCGCTCGTGCTGCATCCAACAGGGGGTGACACGGCGCATCGCACTCGATGCCTAAGCAGAAATTTCCGGCCATCCGTGACAGCAAGCCCATGCATCGGATCGAAGCCGCGCCACCCTGATCCCGGAAGGAAAACTTCTGCCCAGGCATGCTAGTGACGGCGCCCGTCAGGGGTTTCGGCACGTGCTTGATAGCCACAGACGGAGCAGGCGGCAATACCGAGACTGCGGCTGGCCGACATGAAAAGCACCATTAGATCGCAGCAACCCCCCTTGCCGCCGCAAGCGTCCGCGCGGGAGTCCGGGCTGCCCCCTCGGGGCGGATACAGCGTTCCATCCGGGTGAACGGTGCCCGGTTTAGGCGCTCGAGGAAACCTCGGGCATCCCACCCGCTTTCGGACGCTGGCCCGGCAGCAAAAGAGCGGACACTGTCGTTCTGATCTCCAGGCGGCCGATAGTCCGCAAGCGTGCTGCTCGCGTCCGGCAGCCAGGGCAGCGCGGCAACGGCTGGCGCTGCGGCACGCGTCTCCGTGCGCAGAAAGCCTGAGCGCCCCTCAAACTCCAGGATGTACCCTATTTCGTTGACCAGCTCGTCATCTCTCTAAGGATTAGCCTCAGGAGCGATGGGACCGGTTAGAGTTCCATTGGGCAATAGGTTCTCGTGATATGGACCTGACACTATGCGACTATCATCGATAAACAACGCGGCCTCATGGATTCCCTCCGGCACGCTGCCCTTTATGATGTTCGCATCATAGACGATGTTCGAACCCTCGAGCCGAGGATTCTGTAAGGTGACAACCATCTTCGCTGGCTGCTGCTTCGCATCGAAAACTGCAAGGACGGCGTTGGGCGGATCCTTCTTAAGGCTATCCTCGCCCAGCGGCCAAGCCTTAATAAAATTGCCAGAGGGCATATGGCCTGCCAGCCTCTCAGGCCGCTCGGAAAAGAAAACGGTGGACGGAGACACGAGTGTTAGCTTGCCGTCCTTAAAGGACGCTCCCGATGAGCTTTGCACAAACATCACTGCGGGATTATCGCCCGATTTTTCGGTAGCTGCGAAAGCGGTCCAGCCAAAACAGAGAACTATAGAAGCGGCTGCTACGCAGATGGAGCGGACATTGTTCATTGAAGAGCTCCTCATTGTTCCTGCAAGAAAAGCTGTAGCTTTGTAAGCATAATTGTATAGCGAATACCGGTAATTTAGAATAATCAATTACCGAAGGTTTTCTTGATAGTGAATAAGCTGTTTCAGAATAGTCAATATGTGTGTTATTTTACGCTGGAATCGCCTCAAGCGCGACTTGAAAACAACGCCTCAGATTTAACTGCTTATCCTTAAGTGCATTTTTTGAGCTTCGGCATTTCCAGTTTTCTTTTAGATAGAGGATAATGGCGCCTCGCTTGACGGGGAGCGCTTCGTCCCCTGCCGCGGCCGCCGCCGCTTCTTCCTGCCGGTCCGCGTGCTGTCGCGGCTGTTCCGCCGCCTGGTGCTGGAAAAGCTCGCCGCCACATACGGCCAGGGCCTCCTGACCTTGCAGGGCAGCCTAGCCCAGCTCGCAACGCCTGCCGCCTTCGCCTCCGCGCTCAGATGGGGATCGATACAGCGGCTTCGACACTGGGGACCGTCATCGAGATTTTCGAGCGGGGAATGCAGCCCCGGTACCGGGCACCATCCCTGGCCGCCATCCGGATCGATACGTCATGAGCTGGAACCTGCCGCTGGAGGGCACGATGCCGCCTCGCTTTATCGCCGGCTCTCAAGCCGCAAAGCCCTCCCTTTGCCTCTTGAGGCTGCCAGTCCCGGAAATAACGGCCAAGCTGCTGCCAGTAACGGCTTCTTCTCTAGCAAGCCGGACGCCAATCCCACGGATCGGGATGGCAGCAATCCAAGAAACGCGTCTGCCGCTAATGGATGCGGCTGCCGTTCCTCTTATGATCCGATGTTGCCGCAGCCTCGTGCGCCTTGATTTCGAGAGCAAGCCTTTGCGTTGCGGACCGCGCTTCAGCTTGCGCCTTTATGGTTGCATCGTTGGCAGCCTGGATCTCAGATTCTGCTCTTATTCTGGCCATCTCAGCCAACTGCCTAGCGCTGATCTCTTGCTGCAGCCGCGCGCTTAGGACAAATACCCAGGTCCTAGCTGTTTAGTCCCGCTGTGTGATGGAATCAGTCTAACTGACCCCAAACTTCGGGAGCGGTTATGGGACAGATACTTCACGGC
>JBAUNL010000950.1:0-28724 GCA_049579205.1 Rhodomicrobium sp.
TCGCTGAGTTGGCACTGCCCTTCGCGATCCTGATCGGGACGATTGCCGCTTTCCTTAGCCTAAGCCGGACTTCGGAGCTGACGATCATTCGCGCCGCCGGACTTTCCGTCTGGCAGTTTCTCCAACCAAGCCTATTCGTAGCCGTGGTCTTCGGGCTTTTCGCGGTCACGCTCTACAATCCGCTTGCCTCCGCAATGAAAGCAGAATCGGAACGCATGCAGACCGAGCTGTTCAACAGCCAGGCCACATTCGGAAGCCTGCGCGGAACGGGCTCTTGGCTGAGGCAGGAGAGCTTGGATGGGCCAACGATCGTGCACGCGAAGACATCCGCGAACCGTGGCCTCACGCTGGGCGGCGTGACCCTGTTGCAATTTGACCTCAACAATAGATTTTATGAGCAGATTCAAGCGAACAAGGCTGAACTGAGGCAAGGCTATTGGCGCCTCGAAAACGCTGTCGTTCAAGATTCAGGTCAGCCGCCTCAGCACTATGGCGAGTTTCTCGTAAGCACCTATTTAAGTCCTGCCCAGATTATGGACAGTCTAGGGTCGATTGAAACTCTTTCATTTTGGCAGCTGCCGGCCTTTATTAGTTTCGCGAAAAGAGCAGGAATTCCCACGGATCGGTATGAACTTCAATACCAGCTCCTCCTAGCGCGGCCTATACTGTTGACTGCGATGGTGCTCATCGCTGCAACTTGCTCATTGAAAGCCTTCCGTTTCGGCAAAATTCAAACTATGGTTCTGACCGGGTTAACCGGGGGGTTTGGTTTTTTCATCTTTTCGGAATTTTCGCGAAAGGTTGGCGCTTCAGGTTTGGTTCCCGTGACAGTGGCTGCTTGGGGCCCAGCCTTAGTCGCTCTCCTAATTTCCGCGACCGTTCTCCTCTACCAAGAGGACGGCTGACTTGCAGAAGATGGATGACCAAGGGTTATTTGAGTTAGGGCAAGCTGTATGAGAGCGGCCGCATATGCTTAGCAGGTTCGCCATTGCGCTCCTGACGAGTTTGGGGTGCCTGATAGGCACGGCTGACGCTCAGCAGACGGGCGGCCAACAAGCACGCCCTGGCGAAACCACCATCGCGAAGCAGGTATCGCCAAATAAGTCTGCTCCGCTTTTGCTGCAGGCCGACGATCTCATTTACGACAACCGCAACAATCGCGTCATTGCTCGTGGAAATGTTGAGGCTTATCAGGACGACAACGTCCTTCTGGCCAACGAACTGATCTACGACAAAACTGCCAATACCCTAACGGCAATTGGAAACGTCCGTCTTAAGGAAGCGGACGGCTCGGTCGTAAATGCGGAGCGGCTTACGCTGACAAGTAACTTCCGCGATGGGTTTGTGCGCTCGATGCAAGCGTTGACGCAGGACGACACGCGTATTGCCGCAGCGAACGCCTTCCGGAAAGATACAAAGACCGTTTACGAAAAAACTGTCGTTACCTCATGCAAGCCCTGTGAGGAGCACCCAGAGCGCCCACCGATTTGGAGGATCAAGGCCACCCGTGTGATCCAGGACAAAGAAGATCACAACATCTACTACGAGAACGCCCAGTTTGAATTTTATGGGATCCCAATTGCCTGGGTTCCCTACTTCTACACCGCCGATAATACAGTCCAGCAGCGGTCCGGCTTCCTGACGCCAACCTACTCATACAACTCTTCGACCCTCGGTTACGCCGTTGCAATCCCTTATTATTGGGGCATTTCCCCCAACTATGATCTGCTGCTCACCCCTGAATTCACGACGCAGGCCGGTTACCTTATGCAAGCTTGGTGGCGGCAGCGCCTCTGGAATGGAGCCTATGAGGTCAAGCTCGCGGGCGCGTATAACAACAATGCTCAAGACTTCACCAATACCTCGCAAGGTTTCTTCGGAGACCGCGAGTGGCGCGGAAGCGTTGAAACCAAGGGTGATTTTGAGATCAACAGATATTGGCACGTTGGGTGGAACGCGATCGTAGAAAGCGACGATACATTCCGCCGCTTCTATAATCTCGACAGTATTTATGCGACGGAGCGCGTCTCGACTCTTTATCTGACGGGGATCGGGGACAGGAGCTACTTCAACCTGTCATTCAATCGCTACGGCAATTTGCTGGGAGACACTTACGATTTCTCCACCGGCACCTACTTGAAGTCGGTTACAGCTACCTCGTACCCAAGCATTGACTACAATTATATCCACAACAAGCCAGTCTTGGGCGGCGAATTGAGTTTCGACGTAAATGCCCTAGCGCTGCAGATCAATGATCCAGCGAACCTTGTGTCACCGGTGACTCGCGGCGTGACAGACCATATTGCAACCGATATGCAATGGCGCAGAACATTGAAGGATGACTTTGGGGAAGTTTTCACTCCGTTCGTGTTTGCCCGCGCCGACGTCTACAATGTCTCGTCGTTCACGGACATAACCGGCAACAGCGGTGCAGCAGACACCTTAACGCGTCAGCTTGCAGGTATTGGGCTTGATTACCGTTATCCCTTCGTTGCCAACACGGAAGGCGCCTCCCACGTCATCGAACCAATCGCTCAGATCATTGCTCGCGGGGGCGCTGCAGAGAATAACAAGATACCCAATGAGGACGCGCAAAGCCTTGTCTTCGACGATACTCTTCTCTTCGATATCAACAAATTCTCTGGCTATGATCAGGTCGAGACTGGAACGAGAACTAATTTTGGCGTGCAGTACACGATGCAGGCATATAATGGCATAAGCATCCGGACGGTCGCCGGCGAAAGCATTCAGCTTGCCGGAACGAATCCCTATGCGCTGTATTATGGCAGCGGTCTTGAGACAGACAGGTCGGATTATGTTGCCGGAACTTATTTCGATTATAAGAACCTCTTTCGTCTCATGGCTCAGTTCCGTTGGAATGAGAAGGATCTGAGCCTTTCGCAACAAGATTATACGGCTCAGCTCAAACTGGGTTTCCTACAGTGGGGCGTGGGGTATGAGGCTGTGGCGGCGCAGCCTTCCCTGGGTTTCCCGCAAGCACGTGAAGAAGTCTCGACCTTCGGAGCGTTGAAGCTGACGGACGAGTGGACGGTGTTCGGCGATCTGCGATACGATTTCCAACTCGGACAGTTCATCCGCAACAGCCTGGGCGTTCAATATGCGGATGAATGCTTTATCTATGCTATAACCTACCAGCAAACTTGGGTTGAGATCGAGGACATCAAACCCAACACTTCGGTTATGGTCCGAATTGGGATCAAAGGATTCGGCCAGCAGACAACACCGACCTCCATCTATGACATATCCCCTGAGGCGGCCGCATACCGCTAACGAGCTTCCATTGGTTTGATTTGTGGGGGATTATAGGTCTCTAAGGCAAACTGTTGCCGCAAACCCAAACCAGTCTTTGCGAATGCAATCAACGATTCGTTACTGGCTTATTGTTTCACTGCTCGCCTTCACGGTGACGATGCCCTTTATGCTGGCTAGTCAGGCAAAAGCGCAGAATGTCGTCGTTCTTGTAAACGACGAACCCATAACATCCACGGATGTAGCCCAGCGCATGCGTTGGGGAGCCCTCACGAGCGGGTTCGGGGACCGGATGAAGGCGATCCTGTCCGGCGACGCGATCAAAGAGCGCTTCCGCCAAATGATGATCTCCGCGAATCCTCACTCGCAGGTTGAGGCACAAAGGGACGCTGAACGCATCAAGAAGCAATTGATAGAAGATGCCAAGCGCCAAGTTCTCAATGACGGCGGGGGGAACTCCCGCAAAGCGGTGATCGAGGCACTGATCGAGGATAAGCTCAAGCTCCAGGCCGCTAAGAAGCTCGAAATTAAAATCAGCGACAAGGAAGTAGAAGACTCGCTCGTGCAAAGAATGGCGGCTGCTGACACCAGGAGCAGGAAGGAAAAGCTCGAGGCCTTCTATCAGCAATTCGAAAGCAACGGCGTCGGCCGAAAAGCTATTCAGGAGATCGTGCGCGCTCAGCTTGCCTGGCGTGATATAATCCGCCGGCAATTCGGGCCGCGGATTGCCTCGGAGCTGGCGGCCCTGCCAACTACGGACCCGAAGCCGTCTGAGAGCGATACACAGTTCGACGTCCGGATCTTAAGACTTGCAGTCAAGGATGCCACTGATCAAAGGGCGCTGAGTGCGCGCATGCTGGAAGCTGAAAACTTGAAAGAGAAATTCAGCTCCTGTGCTACCCTGCCGCAAGAGGCGCAATTGGTTGCGAATGCCAGCGTGAAAGTGATTGAGAAAGCCAAGCTAGCCTCATTTCCAAAGGATGTGCAGCCGCTGATCGAAAAGGCGGCAGAAGGACAGATGACGCCGCCTGTATTAAGCGGGAATGCCGTGGAATCTTACGCGATCTGCCGTAAGTTCATTATTCCGAAGCAAACCGCGCATGTGGAGCAAAAGCCCGATCCGAGGCAGCAAGAATATGACCGCTTTTCCCGCCGGTATTTGCAACAAATAAAAGAAACAGCGTCGATCGACTATCGAGGATCGTAGTCTGACAAGCGTAGATCGTTTTGAAATGCCTACCCAACCAGCTAATGCCTCAGGGGATAAACCCTTAGCCGTTACGATGGGCGATCCGGCCGGGATTGGACCGGACACCGTCCTTCTAAGCTGGGCCAAGCGAAACGAGGTTTCCTGCCCTCTCTTCTTTGTTGCCGGAGATGCCGCTGTTTTTCGGGACAGAGCGAAGCTACTGTCGGCTTCCCGCAGGCTTGAAGTTCAAAGCATCCAAGAGCCAGAACAAGCCATTGAGGTGTTTGTAAACGCCTTGCCGGTCTTGCCTCTCACGAACTCTTGCGCTGCCGTGAGTGCAGGAAGGCCAGACAGCGCCAATGCAGGTGCGATCATCGAGTCCATCGAGAGAGCTGTTGGTCTTACGATGTCCGGCCGTTCTTCCGCCGTAGTCACAAGTCCGATTGCCAAATTTGTGCTGCTTCAGAAAGGCTTCCGGCACGCTGGCCATACTGAATTTCTGGCCGAACTTGCGAACCGGCACGGTCATGGGCCGGCCCTCCCCGTGATGCTCATGGCGTCAAGGCGACTAATGGCAGTTCCTGTCACGGTCCATATCCCCTTCAGGGACGTTCCCGCAAGTCTGACAAAGGCCAGGCTGATCCACACCGCCAGAATAACGAAGGAGGCGCTTAGGCGCTACTTTGGCATTGAAAGGCCCCGTCTGGCAGTTTGCGGACTAAATCCGCATGCGGGCGAGAATGGTGAACTGGGCCGAGAAGAGATTGAAATCATCTCCCCCGCCGTGGAGGAGCTTAGGTCGGACGGGATCGCCGCAACTGGCCCATTCCCCGCAGATACTCTGTTCTATAAGGAAGCGCGAGACCACTATGACGCTGTCCTTGCAATGTACCACGATCAGGCGCTGATCCCATTCAAAACCCTTTCCTTTGAAGACGGGGTAAACGTCACCCTGGGTTTACCATTTATCCGGACCTCACCGGACCACGGCACCGCCTTCGCGCTTGCCGGAACCGGCCGGGCAAATCCCGCGAGTTTCCTCGCAGCATTACGTCTTGGCAACCGGATGAGCAGAACGGCAGCGTCCCCCGTCTCATCCTGTTAGCCGTGACTGAACCCGATCCGATCGCATTACTTCCACCGCTTAGAGAAGCAATCAAGGCAGCCGGCCTTTCTGCGAAGAAATCCCTTGGACAGAATTTTCTTCTGGACTTGAATATCGCGCGCCGCATTACGAGGGCAGCGGGACCTTTGAAAGGCATCACGGTGCTGGAGATTGGGCCCGGACCGGGAGGATTAACACGGGCGCTCTTGCTTGAAGGCGCCGCAAGAGTGATTGCAATCGAGCGGGATGAACGCTTCAGAAGCACTCTTGCGCACCTAGAAGAATGCAGCGGCGGCCGGCTGAGGGTGGTTTTTCGAGATGCGCTGCAGATTGACTATGAGGCTCTTGCGGCGCAGGAAAAGGTAGAGCGTGTCGTCGCCAATCTGCCCTATAATATCGCCACTCCACTGATTTTAGGGTGGCTTACGGCAGAGCTTTGGCCGCCTTGGTTCGATAAACTCGTGGTCATGGTTCAACGCGAGGTCGGTGAGAGGTTTATCGCGGCGCCGGGAACAAAAAGCTACGGCAGACTTGCGGTCCTCGCACAATATCAGGGTCGGCCGCGTATTCTTTTCACCCTTCCCCCAAGCGTGTTTGTCCCGCCGCCCAAGGTATCTTCCGCCCTTGTTGAATTCACTCCTAGGATTGAGCCCGGAGCGGTTCCAATAAGGTTATTGGAGAAGGTGACCGCGGCTGCCTTCGGTCAACGGCGTAAGATGCTGCGCTCCAGCCTTGCAGGGTTATCGCAGAACGCAGCAGCTCTCTTGCGAAACGCCGGTATCGACCCCTCCCGGCGCGCTGAAGAGCTTTCGGTAGAGGAATTCGCCAGCTTGGCAGCGATATTAGCGCGCTGAACCGCATTGGCTAGAAGAAAGGTAATGCGCGCTACAAGCTTATTTGCCCGAAGCTTCACTACCTGTAAGGCTTGCGACAAAGGCCGGCAAGCCGGTCTGGCGAGAGCGTTTATGCCGCTCCGCGCGAAGTATAGCCGCTAACGCCGCTTCGCTTTCTTTCAGATTGTGATTGATCAGGATGTAATCGTACTCGGGCCAGTGAGAGATTTCGATCGCAGCTCCCTTCAGCCTCCCCTCAATGACCTCATTTGAGTCGGTAGCTCGGGCATAAATCCGGCGAGACAGCTCAAAAGCTGAAGGTGGCAGAATAAAAACCCGGACTGTGTCTCCAGGGAGAAGGGCCGCGATTGACGCTGCCCCCTGCCAGTCGACATCGAAAATCACATCCAGGCCTTGAGCCAGCGCCTGGGTGACCGGCTCGGCGGGCGTGCCATAAAGGTTTCCGAAAACCTCCGCCCACTCGAGTAATTTGCCCTCGTCGCGCAAACCTTCAAATCGCTTTCGGGATACAAAAAAATAGTCCACACCCTCTTCTTCGCTTTGGCGTGGAGCTCGTGTCGTTACCGAAATTGAATGGCGGAGATGCTTATCCGCGCTTAGCAAACGGCGCGCAAGCGTCGTCTTTCCGGCTCCCGACGGGGACGAGAGAATCAGGCAAAACCCCCGCCGGGATGGCAAATCAGGGGTAGGATTCATCTTGAGCTTTCCAGCGGAAGAAGGAACGGCTAAACCAATGCTCTTGCGCAAACGCCTTGCTGTGTCCGCTTGAATTTCGGCTTTCTTTCCAGGATTTGCCAGAGCAGTCCAGCTGTTTTTTCTTGGGGGTAAAAGGCGCCTATTAGTTCCCGGCTTAGCCTCTAATGCCATGGATTGCGTTGCGGAAGAGGAATATCAACGCTCTGTGCCTTGTCCATGGTCGTGCTGCTCCATCCACTTGCGGTGGTGGGTTGCTCCGCCTGCTGATCGTTTTCACGATCCCTTTCTATGTGACGCCACTTCGCAACATTGCGCTGATGGTCGGCGAAACTTTCCGCGAAGACGTGGCCACCGGTGCCGTCAGCAACAAAAAAGAGATCGGATGTCTTGTCCGGATTTAAGACCGCTTCAATCGCGGCGCGGCCTGGATTAGCAATCGGAGTCGGTGGAAGCCCCCTGTGCCGATAGGTGTTATAGGGGTTACCTTCGTCGTCCAGTTCGCTTCGAAGGATCGGGCGCCCGAGCGTGCCTTGGCCCTTGCTGGCGCCATAAATAATCGTCGGGTCGGCTTCTAGCCGCATCCCCTTCTTCAGGCGGTTCAGATAAACGGAAGCAACATGCCGCCTCTCATCTGCGTGGCTGGCCTCTTTCTCGACGATTGCCGCAAGATTTACTATATCCTCCGGTTTGGTAAGAAGTAAGTCACGAGATCGCGACGGCCAAAGTCCTTCCAGGAACTTTTTTTGTTCCCCCTGCATCCTGTGAATGAGTTCTTCCCGGGAGGTGCCCCGCGCAAAAGGATAAGTATCGGGCAAAAGGCTCCCTTCCGCAGGAACTTCCCTGATGTCTCCAATCAAGTCTGGGTTACTTTTTAACCGCTCGACGATCTGATAACTGGTCAGACCCTCTGGAACGGTGATCCGGTATGTAATAGATTTTCCTTCCACAAGTGTATCCAGTATGTCGCGAATACTGGCTTTGGCCTTGATGTTATATTCACCAGCTTTGATTTTTCCTTGCAAGTTGAACCTTCGGGAAGCGATGATAAAGGTCCAGGGATCATTGATGATGCCTTCTTCTTCCAGGCGGCGGGCGATCGCCCTCACACCTTCGCCTTTAGGCACGACGAAGACAGTCGGGTAGCCTAGCGGACCAGGCTGGTCGAATTCGCGGCGCGTTAGCTGAAAAAGAACAACCACGACCGCCGAGCAAATTAGAAGGAAAGTAAAGAACCAGCTTAAAAACACCACAACGGGCCTTTGAGGACGCTGGCGGCTGCCTCGAGGCGGCTCCGGAGCACGATCTGGCTCAAGTGCTTCCGAGGGGCTGCGCGGCAATACTGAGTAGTCGCGCTGCCCACGATAAGCGGTGTGCTGCCTTGGATAACGGCTGTCACCTTTCGAGTTGTAGAGATCTCTCGGCATGTGATCAGCTTACTCTCACCCCTAATAGCGCCAATCAGCAGCCGATTGTGGCAAAAACGTGTGAAGTTTTAGCCACGCTGGCGATGAACGCGAAGCCCCGGCCGGCCGCGCCATTTAAATGTTTGCACCATGTGAAAGTTCCTAGTCCACGCGGCGTAGGATCAAGCTGGCATTTGTCCCGCCAAAGCCGAAAGAGTTGCTCAGCACAGTGTCTACTTGCTTTTTCTTGTATTTATGAGGAACTAGATCGACTGCCGTCTCGATCGATGGGTTGTCGAGATTCAGCGTGGGCGGCACAGAGCCGCTCTTGATAGTAAGCGCAGAAAATATCGCTTCGATGGCCCCTGCTGCACCCAGCAAATGCCCCGTTGCGGATTTCGTCGACGACATGGTCAGGCCTTCGACCGCATTTCCGAATAAGCGCTCGACCGCGGCCAGCTCGATTTCGTCGCCCATCGGCGTTGAAGTGCCGTGCGCATTCACATAATCGATTTCGGCGGGCGAAAGGTTGGCTCTTTTGAGAGCGGCCTTCATGCAGCGGAAAGCGCCATCGCCGTCCACAGCGGGAGCAGTGATATGGTAGGCGTCGCCTGAGAGCCCATAACCAATAATCTCGGCGTAGATTGGAACGCCTCTGGCTTTGGCATGGTCAAGGCTTTCAAGGACCACGATGCCGGCACCCTCTCCCATGACGAAGCCGTCGCGGTCGCGGTCGTATGGGCGTGAGGCGCGCCGAGGTTCCTCATTGAAATGGGTGGAAAGGGCGCGGCAGGCGGCAAATCCAGCCAAGGCGAGCCTGCAAAGAGGGCTTTCCGTACCGCCGGCTACCATAACATCGGCATCGTCAAGCGCGATTAGGCGTGCCGCATCGCCGATGGCGTGAGCACCGGTCGAGCAAGCGGTAACCACCGAGTGGTTCGGTCCTTTGAGCTGATGCTTGATCGAAACGTAACCAGAGGCCAGATTGATGAGGCGGCCTGGAATGAAAAATGGACTAAGGCGGCGGGGACCTTTTTCGTGCACGGTTATCGCGGCGCGTTCAATGCCCGGAAGCCCGCCGATGCCGGAACCTATTAGGACACCGGTCCGATTTTGATCCTCGCTAGATTTGGGTTGCCATCCCGCGTCAGCAAGCGCCTGATCCGCGGCCCCCATCGCATAGATGATAAAATCATCGACCTTGCGCTGCTCTTTAGGCTCCATACAATCGTCAGGATTGAACTCTCCCGTCCCGGAACCCCGTGGGACAAAACAGCCAATCTGGCAGGAGATGTCCGACACGTCGAATTCCCTGATCCGGCGTGCGCCACTCTGGCCCGCAAGTAGGTTGGACCATGCGAGATCCGCACCACAGCCCACTGGCGTGACCAGGCCGATGCCTGTGATCACTACGCGCCGCATCCTGCCCTCCGACTGCTAAAAGGTCACCGCGCCAAGGCTAGCGTAGGACGCCCTCACTGCGCGGTCTTCTCCGCGGTCACGTGCGTCAAGCCTTCGCCGAATGGCTTTCCAAGAAGCGGATAGCGTCGCCAACTGTTTGAATGGTCTCCGCCGCATCGTCCGGAATTTCCACCCCGAACTCTTCCTCAAAGGCCATCACGAGTTCAACCGTGTCCAAGCTGTCGGCGCCGAGATCATCGATGAAGCTGGCATTTTCGGTGACCTTGTCGGCTTCAACGCCAAGGTGTTCGACGACGATTTTTTTAACGCGGTCCGAGATATCGCTCATATTTTCCTCACGGTTTCCCCTAGTCGGTTTCGCAAAGTAGTGAAGCGCCTAACTTCTACTCGATAGATTTGATCTTTCGCAGCCCGGCAACCATTCTACATCTGAGTTGCGCGAATGCTCGCCGTGGCTGGTAGCATTGAAGTCTGAGGGGCGGAAGCTTTTTTTTACCACCTCGTCCCTACAGCTTAGCGGCCCTCGCCAGGCATTCCCATCTCACTGGGATTAAGTGCCCAGCCGTGGCTAAACCATAACCATACCACCATTAACGTGGAGCGTTTCCCCCGTTACGTAACGGGCCTCATCGCTGGCCAGAAACACCGCGGCGGCGGCAACGTCGCCGGGCTTACCAATATAACCTGCGGGGATGGCGTTTGCGATGGCCTCCGTCTGCTTTTCATTCAAGGCATGGGTCATCGGAGTTTCGATAAATCCCGGCGCAATGCAATTCGCCGTAATGCCGCGGGAGGCGACTTCTCTTGCGAGAGACTTCGTCATACCCACGAGCCCTGCCTTAGAGGCAGCATAATTGCCCTGACCAGGATTGCCAACTACGCCGCTGATTGAAGCGATGTTAATAATTCGTCCCAAGCGGCGGCGCATCATATTTCTGAGCGCTGCCCGGCAAAGAATAAAGGCTGAAGTTAGATTTACAGCTATAACATCATCCCATTCATCATCTTTCATGCGCATGAAAAGATTATCTTTGGTCACACCCGCATTGTTGACAAGGATGTCAAGTTGACCCATCGCGGATTCTGCGCCGCCCACTAGGTTTGCGACCTGCTCGCGGTCTCTCAAATCACATGGCAACACAAAAGCACGTGAGCCGAGCTTGCCAGCCACCTCATCCAGTTTTCCCTTCCGGGTGCCCGAAAGAGCGACGGCCGCGCCCTGACTATGCAGCGCAAGAGCAATGGCTTCTCCAATGCCACCGGAGGCTCCAGTTACGAGCGCGCATTTGCCGGTCAAGTCGAACATGCTTGCTCCGCCTCCTTCCGCACTTTCAACCATTCATCGAACGCACCAACTTCTGCGGGGCTACTCAATGAGCGCGCATCCGCATCGTTAGAGATACGCCTTGCCAGTCCGGTAAGAACCCGCCCGGCGCCAATCTCGAACAAGGTATCAACCCCGTGGCCAATCATGTAAGAAATGGATTCGCGCCAGCGCACAACTCCCGTCACCTGCTGAACCAGGAATTTCCTTATATCATGAACATCGAGAACAGGCGCCGCTGTAACATTAGCGACAACAGGAAACCGTGGTGGGGAGAACTTTACATTCGCTAAAGCTTCGGCCATGCGGTCAGCGGCCGGTTTCATCAAAGCGCAATGGAAAGGCGCGCTAACGGGAAGCAGCACGGCGCGTCTGATACCAAACTCAGCGGCGAGCTCCATCGCTCGCTGAATGGCGGCCTTTGACCCGCTTATGACAACTTGTCCAGGAGCATTGTCATTGGCGACCTGACAGACGCCCGAACTGCTCCCCCCCGCACGGGCAAGCCTTTCGGCAGCTTCCAAGCTCGCGCCGATCAAGGCCAGCATACCGCCTTCTCCAGCGGGTACTGCCGCCTGCATTGCTAGACCGCGCAAACGCAAAAGTCTGGCAGCGTCGCCAACCGATATTACGTCCGCTGCGGCAAGTGCCGAATATTCCCCCAGCGAATGCCCTGCTACGAATGCAGGCGCGATCGCTTCGGCCCCGTATTCGTGCCGTAGCACCGAGAAAGCCGCAAGTGAAACTGCCATTAGCGCGGGCTGCGCATTCTGTGTCAGTGTGAGCGCGGTATCTGGACCGTTCCAGATCGTATCGGAGAGCTTCTCTCCTAGCGCGTCATCGACGGCCTCGAAAACATCCCGGGCAGCCCGATAGGCTTTCGACAGCTCTTGTCCCATACCAACGGACTGGCTGCCTTGGCCGGGAAATGTGAATGCAAAACTCATGCTTTCCGCGTCGATACTCGCGTCATAAAGAACCGCGGCGCCAGCTGCGCCGGTCCAGGGCCCGTGGCGCCAAAGACACGTTTCGACGCGGACTGTCAAGCCCGGTTTGGGCGGCTTTTGCCCGGAAGAATAGACTGAGTTTAGCTTGCAATCTGAACTTAGATTGTAGGACAGCCCCAAGATGGGGCTGAGTCTTTCAAGTTATTTTTACTTCATTGGAGGTGGAGCTGCGTTGAAGTGATAGTTGAAGCCTACGCGAACCAGATCAAGCTGCGTTTCCCCGCTCGTATGCCGGTCGAATGCTGGTGCACTGGCGAAAGTGTAATCGTGGGAGGCGTTGAAGTCGATAAAGAGATACTCAACCTTGGCAGTCCAGCTATTTAAACCAAATTGACTCAAGAAGGGAAATTCACCCAAACCGAATTCGGCGCCGCCGCCAGCGGTCCAGCCCCACGCACCCGTATCACCCCACACGAAAGGCCCAATGCCAGCCACAGCGGTCCTGTAATTGTCCACCTGGACGAAGGCGCCGCCACCGGTCGCGTACACCATCCAGTTACCCCATGCGTAGCCGATCCTTCCACGCAAGGTAGCGATGAAATCAATGAAAGACTTCGTGCGCCCGCAGGATCCATTCACACAGTCTGTTGCTGCGGCCTCAATTTCAGAAACTTGTGCATCAGCCTCGACACCGATCAACCAGCCAGGCCCAACCATCCAGTTGAAGCCAACCTCCAAGCCATCGAGAAAGCCGCTGTTGTTAATGGTGTTCCGCTCCACGAAGACATAGGGAGGGGTTGACCGGTACAGCGAAGTATCATTTTTAGAATTGGCCCATCCATAGCCCGTCAAATCGCCTACATAGAAGCCGGTCCATTGTGTGAACATTGGTGCAGGCGCGGCCTCCGGTGCCGGGGCTATATCGGCGGCCTTAGCAACTCCGGCCGCTCCCGAGCCAAGCAATAGGCTGGCTACGAGCAGAAACTTCTTCATGATGTGGTTCCCCTGTCATTCGCAGAATCACGTTCAAGACAAGCCCCTACCCGATGAACCGCTGTGGGTACCTTATGCCCGGACGGCATCCACAGTCGGTTTGCGCGATATTATTCGATTCGCGGCAACCAGAGATAAGTGTCGCTTATGCTTGGGCAACTTTCGGGAGTGCGTTGCCGGCCGGTAACACGAGGTCAGGCTAAAGAAACGTTAGCGCGACATCCGCGGCTCTTGGGGAGGCCTTAAAAGCCTTGCGCCGTGTAGTTTTTGCCATATATTGCGAGCACCGTCCGGTTTGAGGCTGAACGGAACAGGAAGGCTATTCTCAAATCAAAGCCTTTCGGATGCTTCGGCGCCCACGTTCCCGTGTCTCTGCTCTGCTTAAGATCCTTCAATGCCTTTCCGAGGCTTGACGGAGGCTCTGCGCCGGACACGTCAACGACTGGGAAAGGCCAAAATGCCACGTTATGAGCATACATTCCTTGCACGCCAAGACATCACGGCGCAGCAAGTGACCGGACTTATGAATACCTACAAAGCCGTTATCGAAGAGAATAGCGGCACTGTTGGAAAGACCGAATATTGGGGTCTTAAGTCCACAGCATATAAGATTAAAAAGAACCGCCGCGCACATTACGCCTTTTTCAACATCGAGGCGCCCCACCAAGCCGTCCAGGAAATGGAGCGGCAAATGAGTATTTCATCGGATATCATCCGGTTTCTTACCATCCGCGTTGATGAACTTGACCCAAAGCCATCCATCATGATGCGCAAGCAGGATGAGCGGGAGAGGGAGCGCGGAGACCGGGGTGAAAGAAGCGGCAGACCTCCACGGCGCGATCGCGACGATCGCGGTTTCCGGGATGATGACGGAGCTCATCGCGGCCCGAGCGCACGTCCGAACCGCGCAGGAGGTGAAGAATGAGTATGCAAAGCGCAGGAGGCGGAGCACGCCGGCCATTCTACCGCCGCCGCAAGACATGCCCTTTTCAGGGCGACAATGCACCGGTCATTGATTACAAAGATGTTCGTCTGCTCCAGCGTTTCATCTCGGAACGGGGCAAAATCGTGCCAAGCCGGATCACCGCCGTATCCGCCAAAAAGCAACGCGAGCTTGCCAAAGCGATCAAGCGTGCTCGCTTTCTTGGCCTCCTCCCCTATGTGCTGAAGTAGGAGCCACCCCAATGCAGGTCATTCTCCTGGAACGCATTGGCCGGCTTGGCCAAATGGGTGATATCGTCAAAGTGCGGGACGGGTTCGCCCGGAATTTTCTGCTACCGCAGGGCAAAGCGCTGCGCGCCACCAAGGAAAACATGTCGCGCTTCGAGAAGCAGCGCACACAGTTGGAGGCGACAAATCTCCAGCGCAAGCAGGAGGCACAGGCGGTTGGCGCAAAGCTTGCCGGATCGAGCTACATTGTTCTGCGACAGGCCGGGGACACGGGCCAGCTCTATGGCTCCGTCTCAACCCGCGATATTTCGGACGCTGTGACTGCGGGCGGTTTTACGATTGAGCGCGTGCAAGTTCTTCTGGACCGGCCCATTAAGAACCTCGGTTTCCACGAGGTACGCATCGGGCTCCATCCCGAGGTCGATGTTAAAGTGAAAGTCAACGTCGCGCGGACCGCAGAAGAAGCCGAACGCCAAGCCGCTGGCGAAGATGTAACAAGGGTCCGCGAAGACGACGGCGCGGAGCAGGCTGCACTTGCCGCCGAAGCACTCTTCGAGGGCGGGATCGAGACTCAAGAAGAGTAGAACCGATTACTTTAAGCGGACGTGGAGGGGTCTTTACACAGGCCCCTTCAGCGTCCGATGCTTATCGCACCTGTTTCCCACCGCGCTTTATTGCGCTCGGGTCCAGATGCGCGACTTGCAGATTATGCCGCCCAGAACGCAGCCTTCGAGCTTGACCTCGTTCTTGCCATTGACGGTGATATAGCCGGTGTAAGTGTTACCGTCCTCTGAGTTGTAGAGCTGGCCTTTCCAACGATTCTCGCCGGATTTTGACGCGCCCGTCATAATGGTGACGCCGGCCATGGATCGGCCCTTCAAGCTGGGATTCGGGTTGAAATTATCTCTTTCATGTTCCTTGCTTGGCCGAACGACCTTGATGCAAATCCCGCCTCCGCAGGAATAGATTTGCGTAATCGCACCCGTTTCGGTGTCCTTCCAGGTGCCGGCCGCATCTTCGCCGGCAGCGGAGGCAACACCAGAAAGTGCGAAAGTCAGGGCAAGATAGCCGGCGAGCGCGGCAAGGCTTTTGCGGGGTGTCATGGGCGGGGTTCCCTCTGGTTTTCAATGTTTCTCTGCGGTACCTCGAACGTTAGCATTAGGGCCACGTGACAAAAAATCGGACTTCCGTCTGACCTTAAGCTTCCTGCCTGCCGAGGCGGCGGTTGTGGTGCGGCCTCAGTCAAGCCCTCGATTCGAGCGTTAACCTTTCATCCAAGGGATTCAAAAGCCTGTGCAAGCTATGGGAAGAGAATCAGGCCGTCCTTAGGAACCGGGCGGGAATCAGCTCTAAGTCTTCCTTATGAGACCCAAGCCCGCACTCTCCGCTTTCCACCCCGGGCCTTCCTTAGATGAAAGCCTGAATGCGCTGCCGTTCCGGCAAGCCCCGCACAATATCGAGGCCGAGCAGGCATTGCTCGGCGCCGTCCTCATAAATAATGAGTCTTTTGATCGTGTGTCCGGATTCTTGCAGCCCGGCCACTTCTTCGAGCCTTTGCATGGGCGCCTCTTTGAAGTTATGTCAAAGCTAATCCATGCCGGCAAACACGCTTCGCCCGTAACGCTGAAAACGTTTTTCGACTCCGAGCCGCCGATCGGGGAGCTGACTGTCGCGCAATATCTCGGCCGGCTGGCTGCTGCTGCCACCACGATCATAAATGCGCAGGCCTACGGCCGCATCGTCTACGACCTCGCCGTGCGGCGTGAGCTTATTGTAATCGGCGAGGATATGGTCAACCTCGCCTACGACTCGCCCGTAGATGCTCCGCCAGAGGCCCAAATCGAAGAAGCGGAGCAGCGGCTTTTCGATGTTGCCGATAAGGGGAAATACGGCTCAGGTTTCATGGCCTTCGGGGACGCCACAGCCGATGCCATTGAGATGGCGGCCCGCGCTTACGAGCGCGATGGCGGCCTGTCGGGGCTGTCGACCGGCCTCAAGGACTTGGACCGCATGATGGGCGGGCTGCAGAACTCGGACCTCATCATTCTTGCCGGCCGACCCTCCATGGGCAAGACGGCACTTGCGACGAATATCGCCTTCAATATCGCCAAGGCACATCGGACTGCACCTTCGGAAGACAGCACCGAACAGACCGTCGATGGCGCCATCGTCGGCTTCTTCAGTCTTGAAATGTCTTCCGAGCAGTTGGCCACCCGTATCCTGGCTGAGCAAGCGCAGCTTCCCTCGGAGAAAATACGCCGCGGGCAGATCACCGACGCAGAATTCAACCGGCTTCAGGGCGCGGCAATGCAATTGCAGACGCTACCGCTATTTATCGATCATACCGGCGGCATCTCCATTGCACAGCTCGCTGCGCGGGCGCGGCGTTTGAAACGGCAAAAGGGGCTCGGGCTGCTTGTGGTGGACTACCTTCAGCTCCTCACCGGATCGTCGAAGCGCTCGTCTGAGGGCCGCGTGCAGGAAGTCTCGGAAATCACCGTGGGCTTGAAAGCGCTGGCGAAAGAGCTGAACGTGCCAATTCTCGCTTTATCGCAACTTTCGAGGCAAGTCGAGAACAGGGACGACAAGCGGCCGCAGCTCTCAGACTTGCGCGAGTCCGGCTCGATCGAGCAAGATGCCGACGTAGTGATGTTTGTCTTCCGCGAGGAATATTACGTCTCGCGGCGTGAGCCTGCGCTGACCAAGGTGGAGGAGCATCAGAAATGGCAGGATGAGATGGATCAGACCCAAGGCCTTGCAGACGTTATTATTGGGAAACAGCGCCACGGGCCTACGGGTACGATCCGCTTGCAATTCCAGGCCGAAATTACACGCTTCGGAGACTTGGCCGACGACCGGCGCCTGCCGGAGCGCCATGGATAGGATGAATAAAGACTTCGCCGCCAAGGTCGAGCGAGCGCTGGCGAATGCCCCTCCACATGTGCCAGGAGTTTTGATCGTCCGCCTTGCAGCAATTCGTGCGAATTATCGGCGTTTATCTCAGGCTGCTTCGCCGGCCGCAACGGCGGCGGTGCTGAAAGCGGATGGCTATGGCCTTGGCCACACGCCCGTTTTTTGGGTACTTCGGGAAGAAGGCTGCCATACATTTTTTGCCGCCACCCTTTCCGAAGCAGCGGCGTTGCGTGCTTTGGACCCAAATGCCGTAATATACGCGCTGGACGGGTTGTTTCCCGGATCAGCGGCGCTTGCCTCCGAAGCAAACGTCAGGCCTGTTTTAGGGAACCCTGGCGAGATCTCAGAGTGGGCAGCCTTTTGCAAGTGCCAGGGCCGGCGATTACCGGCCGCGATTCACATCGATACTGGCATGACAAGGCTGGGCTTGACGCCAGCCGAAACACAAGAGTTCGCGGCCAGCATTGTGGGCTTGAGAGCTAGTTTCGAACCAAGCCTGGTCATAAGTCATCTTGCTTGCGCGGACGACCCCGAGAACAGCAAAAACGAAGAACAACGCGTCAGTTTCGAGCAGCTAACGGCAATGCTGGGTGGCATTCCGCGAAGCCTTGCGAATTCGGCGGGGATCTTCCTCGGGCCGGCGTTTCACTTCGATCTGGTCCGCCCAGGCATCGCCCTTTACGGCTCAAGCCGCTTTTCTAAACGGAAGTTTGATGCCGAGCCCGTGGTTTGGCTTTACGGGCGGATTGCGCAGGTGCGCTGGGCAGAACCGGGCGATACCGTGGGCTATGGCGCGATGCAAACGCTAACGCAGCCTACACGCATCGCAACGGTGTGTGTAGGCTACGCAGACGGATTTTTCCGTTCCCTCTCGGCCACCAATGGCAGGGAGGGCTCCCCAGGTTACATCGGAGATCACCGGCTGCCGCTCCTGGGCCGTATTTCCATGGATCTTGCGACATTCGATGCCACGGATGTTCCAGAAGACCTGCTTCAGCGGGGGGGATTTGTCGAGCTTATCGGCGAGCACGTCTCCGTTGACGATGTCGCCGCTTGCGCGGGCACGATTGGGTATGAAGTGCTGACATCTCTCGGCCGCCGCTATCACAGGGTTTACCTGGATGACTAAGAAGCCCGGGGGGAGGCGCCGTCTCCCATGGTGAAGCCCGCCCAAGATTATGTTTGCCAGAGCTGCGGTGCGACCTCAGCGAAGTGGCAGGGTAAGTGCCCGTCCTGCGGCGCGTGGAACAGTCTCGCTCAGGAAGGAAATGCGCTCGCACTTGCGGGACCGGCTGCCTTCAGGACAAGGTCCAAGGCCAAGGCCGCCGCGATCGAGGGTCTCGCTGCCGAGGGCAGGCAGGTGCGGCGGATTCCAAGCGGAATCGCTGAACTCGATAGGACCGTCGGCGACGGGTTTGCCCAGGGCTCGGCGGTGTTGCTTAGCGGTGAGCCAGGAATTGGAAAGTCCACGCTTCTCCTCCAGGCGGCCGCGGCAATCGCAAAGCAAGGATTCAACGCGCTTTATTTTTCTGGGGAAGAGTCAACCGATCAAATCCGGTTACGTGCCGCGCGGCTGGGCCTTTCACAGGCGCCGCTGGGCCTTGTCGCTGAAACCTGTCTTGAGCGCATTATTCCTACTATCGAGCACGCCGGCATACCCGATTTCATCGTTATCGATTCTATTCAGACGCTTTGGACCGAAGCCATCGACTCTGCGCCCGGGACGGTCAGCCAGGTGCGGACGGCCATGCAGATGCTTATCGCCATGGCAAAAGCACGCGGGCCTGTCCTCGTGGTTGTCGGACACGTAACGAAGGATGGACAGATCGCTGGCCCGAAGGTCATCGAGCACATGGTGGACACCGTGCTTACCTTCGAAGGCGATGGCAGCCATAATCTTAGATTGCTCCGCGCCATGAAAAACCGCTTTGGTCCTGCAAACGAGATCGGCGTCTTTGACATGTTCGGAGACGGGCTGCGCGAGGTCGCCAATCCGTCGCAACTTTTCCTGAGCCAGGATGGAGGAGAGGCCGCGGGGAGTGCCATCTTCGCTGGGATTGAAGGCACACGGCCGCTCCTGATGGAGATCCAGGCGCTGTTGGCGCCCTCTCCTTATGCCGCGCCAAGGCGCTCCGTGGTCGGCTGGGATCAAAACCGGCTCGCCATGATACTCGCCGTGCTCGAAGCGCGTTGCGGCGTAAAGCTTGGTTCTCAGGACGTTTATCTTAATGTCGCTGGAGGCTTGCGAATTTCGGAGCCCGCGGCCGATATGGCCGTTGCTGCAGCTGTTCTTTCCGCTTTTACGGGCATTGCGCTTCCGCGGGATTGCGTCTATTTCGGTGAGGCTGGGTTGTCTGGAGCGTTGCGGCCCGTTCAGCAGATGAGCGTGAGGCTTAGGGAAGCTCAGAAGCTTGGCTTCCGTTCCGCTTTCTTACCTGCGGCGGGCGAAGTTTCGCTTACAGGCTTATCCGTGAAGCTTACGCGGCTTTCTCAGTTGAAGGATTTGGCTGCACTTTTTGGCTAACACTTTGGGCTAGACTGGCCAAAAAACGCGGCTAGCGATGGAATATCGCTAAGGAAGGGCAAAGTTCATGCCGATTCAAGGGCTCGACATCATACTTGTGGGAATAATGATTTTCTCGGGCTTTCTCGCGATGTTGAGGGGACTGACACGCGAGATGCTGTCCATCATGTCCTGGGCGCTCGCAGCCCTCGTGACGCTGCTTGCCTATTCCCATTTCAGAGATACGGTCCGCGGTTGGATCGATACGCCCATGCTCGCGGACGCCACATTGATCGCCGTGGTTTTTATCACCAGCCTTATCATATTTAGTCTGCTTACAGCGAACCTTTCCGAACGCGTGCTTGACAGCAGAATCGGCGCCGTTGACCGGACCCTCGGCTTTGTTTACGGCCTGGTTCGCGGGCTTATCCTTGTCGTGATCGCTTATCTGATCGTCGGCCAGATCGTCGATCACCAGAACATGCCAGGCTGGGTAAAACAAGCCCGATCCCTATATCTTATTGAAAGCACCGGAGACACTATTAAATCTCTGTTGCCTGACAACCCTGAGTCTTTCTTCAAGCGCGAGCGGCCGTCCTCACCCGCGGCGGAAAGCGACAGGACTTAGCGCTTCTAAGCAGATGCCGTGGGTGCGGCGGCAGCCGCTACAACATGAAGGACCCTGAAGTGGATAATAACGCTGGCGAGACTGGTCCGGCAGACGTTCATTTCGATCTTAAGGAAGACAAACCGCACGAGGAATGCGGCGTTTTCGGCGTATTCAATCACCCTGATGCGGCTGCGTTAACGGCCCTTGGCCTTCATGCGCTTCAGCACCGCGGACAGGAAGCCGCGGGGATCGTTACTTTCGACGGCAATCAGTTCTATGCCGAGCGCCGCCTGGGCCTTGTTGGCGATCATTTCAATAACAAGCCTGTCATCGAGCATTTGCGCGGCACCACAGCTATTGGCCACGTGCGCTATGCAACCATTGGGGAGACCGCTCTAAGAAACGTCCAACCCTTGTTCGCCGATCTCGATGCTGGCGGCTTGGCGCTGGCCCACAACGGAAACCTCACCAACGCGCTCACGCTTCGCCGCGAGCTGGTCTCCTCGGGAGCAATCTTCCAGTCGACATCCGATACCGAAGTCATTGTCCATCTGATCGCACGCAGCTCCGAACGTAAGCGTGGTTTCATCCGGCGGATTTTCGACGCTCTCAGTAAGATTGAAGGGGCCTATGCGCTTGCCCTGCTGACCAGGAAGAAGCTCATCGGCATACGCGATCCTTACGGCATCCGCCCGCTAGTTATCGGCAAACTTGGCGAGGCGACAATCCTCGCGTCCGAAACCTGCGCCCTGGACATTATCGGCGCCCGTTTCGTCCGCGAAGTCGAGAATGGGGAGGTGGTCGTCATATCCAAGGACGGCATCGAAAGTCATAAGCCCTTCCCGCCCTGCCCTCTGCGCCCGTGCATCTTTGAATATATTTATTTCGCCCGCCCGGATTCCATTATGGGCGGCCGATGCGTTTATGACGTTCGCAAAGCGCTCGGCCGGGAACTCGCGCTCGAAGCCCCTGCTGATGCAGACGTTGTTATTCCCGTACCGGACTCTGGCGTCCCAGCTGCGATCGGCTATGCCGCCGAGTCGGGCTTGCCTTTTGAGCTCGGCATCATTCGCAACCACTATGTTGGCCGCACATTTATTGAGCCCGAGCAGCGCATTCGCAAGTTGGGGGTTAAGCTCAAGCACAACCCTACGCCAAGTGTGAGCGTAGAGGGAAAGCGTATTGTGCTCATTGATGACAGTATCGTGCGGGGCACCACCTCGACCAAAATCGTCGCCATGATGCGCGAGCACGGTGCGCGCGAGGTGCACATGCGCATAGCCTGTCCGCCCATCAAGTACCCGGACTTCTACGGCATCGATACCCCAGATGCAGCCACTCTGCTTGCTGCGAACCATGATCTTGAAGGAATGCGCGCCATTCTCGAATGCGACAGCCTTGCTTTCCTTTCTGTCGACGGCACCTACCGTGCGCTTGGCTATCCCAGGCGTGAACCGGTCAATCCCCAGTTCACGGACCACGCCTTCACGGGCTCCTATCCCACGCGCTTGCGCGATTGGGATGGGCCGGAGCCAGGTCAGCATCACCGGCTTTCCTTGATGGCTGTCTGAACAAGGCTTTATGTCTGATAAGCTTCCGAGATTTGACGGCAAGGTAGCGCTCGTCACTGGAGCATCGCGAGGCATCGGGCGCGCAATCGCGAAGGCTTTGGCATTGCAAGGCGCACAAGTCGTGGCGACGGCGCGAACGCGCGCTGGTTTGGAAGAGCTAGACGATGAGCTTAAGCCTTTAGGGTTGCAGCTTTCGCTTCTGAGGCTTGACCTAAAGGACGGAGCCCAAGTGGATGGGCTCGGACCTACGCTCTACCAGCGCTGGGAACGGCTCGACATCTTCGTCGGTAATGCTGGCGTGCTTGGCCCGCTCTCCCCTCTCGGGCATGTCAACGAAGCTAGCTGGTCGGAAACGCTTGCAGTGAATCTTACTGCGAATTGGCGGCTTTTGCGCACGCTGGACCCGATCCTAAGACTATCGCCGCATGGGCGCGTCCTTTTCCTGACATCGCGTGCAGCGCAACGCTGCAGGGCCTATTGGGGGCCTTATTCGGTCTCGAAGGCGGCCCTTGAAGCTCTCGCCAAAACCTATGCGCATGAGGTTCAGTCGACCGCGGTCCGCGTCAATCTCCTGGACCCGGGCGCTATGAGGACAAGAATGCGCCGGCAGGCTTATCCAGGCGAGGATGAAAACACCCTTCGCCCGCCGGAAGCGATTGTACCGCTGGCGTTATCGCTCCTGACCGAAGATACGGCCGCAAATGCGGAGCGTTTCGAGCTAGGGACAAGCGGCGATGGAAGCTCCTCAGCCTCCTAAGATTTGCCGACCGCGTCCTTCATGCACCTCGTCTCGAAGCTCGACTTGGCCGCGCCTGAAAGCTTCTTTTCCGCTGACGCCTTTTGGCAATTCGCGCTCGCCTGTTTCTGACACTTCGTCATAAAGCTGTTAAGCGCCGCTCCTGCGAGCTTCTTTGCCGAAGCTTGTTCCTGGCAGGTTACGGCGGCCATTGAGGCTGCCGGGACTAATGCTAAAATGGCCGCTATGGCGATCTTTCTCATGCTATTCTCCTGGCGAACCCCATGCCGGCAAGATGCGCAAATGCCAAAGTTGAAATGGCTGGCGGGGATCGAACTGCAACACGAACGGGAACGAAGCCGCTGTTATAATTATCGGGAGAATTAAGAAAGCCTTGGCGCAGGGGACTTAAGTGAGTTTCCTTCACGAACGGTTATCAGGAAGCGGCCGCGGGTAACGCCTCATTCGAGACATGGAGCCGGCGCAAGAAAATCTTCTCCTAGCGCGTAAGCCAATAGGAAGAGGCGCCGGTTGGTAGTAGGACGCCGGTGGTATGCTTTACGGGAGGGCGTTATTTAGCGATGAGCACGGAAACAGTCACATGCGAACAAATTCGGCGTGACGAAATTGCGTCGGCCATTGTCGTTCGTATCCGCTTGGGCAGAAAGGGATTTCTCTGCCATGGCAAAGTCCGGCTCATGGAATCGATCGACGAACATGGCTCGATTTCCGCGGCCGCTCGCGCCATGGACATGACCTACCGGCAAGCATGGAAACTCATTGACGCCGTGAACGCGTTATTCGACGGCCCAGTGATTAGCGCAAAGGCCGGCGGCTCTCATGGGGGCGGGGCGAGTTTGACCGAACTTGGCCGGGATGTCGTGAGACGCTATCGAAACGTAGAGAAAACTGCTGCATTGATTGCGGCCGGCGAGATGGCGCAATTGGGGGTGGCCTGTCGCTCCAGGGCATAGCTCGCGCAGGTTCTCCTTACGGCGCGCGGAACACACAGAGTGCTCTCCTACACTTGCCACGGCAAGGAATTGGGTTCGTTTTGCAAAAGTGGCGCGGACGGCTTGGAGCTCCGGCTTTTCCGGCAAAGTCCGCTCGAATTATCGGCTTTCGTTCAGGATAGGCATTCCTACGTACAAGCACGCGTTTCCCGCCAAGGTTAAACTCGTTAATGGCTCACCGGAAAAGGGCGGGCGCATACACTTTAGCAATCTCCAAAGGGTCAAACCGCCTGTGGTACATACGCTCCACGTTTCTCCAGTCAGGGGCCCAAACAACTACTCGAGGCGCTTTTTCACATCCGCGGCGAAATCTTCGTACCGGCGCAGCGGCGTCACATCGACGTGCACATACTGACCGTTCTCTTTCATGATCGGAAGATCCAGCAGGAGTTGATCGAGCATATCGGGCCCATCAACGTTAACCACCGCCACAACCCGGCGGGTGCCCACGCACTTCCACAGATCCACCACTACGCCCGCCTTCTTGGCCGCCAAGGCCGCGTCAGCTTCTCCAGCCCAGATTGAGAAGAGGTCTTTTTGAGACGCCGTTGCGGAATAGTCGATGTCAAAATCAAGCAGGAACAACATAATGCTCTCCTCTTACACGTCATGATGCCGTGTATGCGGACCCGTTGCCACAACGGCTGGAATGCCCTTCCGTTCCGCGTCGCACCTGCCGCATGCAGGGCCGTCAAGACCGTGCTGCGGATACAAATCGGCCCAGGATAATGGCATCATCGACCGGCAGTAAAGTTCTTTTTCCAGGTAACATTGCAAATCACAAAGCTTGGGTCTGTGGTACTCGAATCCAAATCAATCTCCGTTGTCCAAGATACCGCGATTTCCTCCAACAGTACAAATGATAGAACAATCTCCTAAGCCCAATCAGATGCCATAGGGTCATCAAGCCACATATATAATATACCATTAATTACTCGCTTTATGCCTGGAGCTTGGAATCAGAATTCAAGATAGCGTTTATTATCACTTGGAAATGTCAAGGGTCCGGTCAAATTTACGACAGTCCCGCCGAGGGTGTAGGTGTGGTTCGCCTTTTTTTGACATTTGAAACCTCTGTGGAATTGGTAATCGATAACCAGTGCGGGCGGGGTCGCTGATCAAGTAATCCACCGGTTATGCTCGCTCCATAAGCATGCCGATTTGAAGACCCATAAACTGTCGATTCGAATACGACCGCGAAGCAAGGAAGTTTCGGCGAATCCCACCATAGACTGGTGACGTTCAAGCCGGCGAAAGGGCAGCCGATTAACCAACTCGCGGCGGAGCGCGCTGTTAAAATTAGCTTTTCAGAGCTCGGCAGACGCAAGCGTTCCTCAATCTTTGCGCCTTTTGGAACCGGGGCTTAGGGGGGCTGTTACCCGAATAGTTGCAGTAGGGTAAAGCCAATGTCCACAACCTCAGCAGACGTCCTTGTCGAAACGCTCTCCGCATGGGGCATCGATACCATTTTCGGAATTCCCGGGGATGGCATCAATGGGATCATGGAGGCTCTGAGGAAAAGAGCCGATACGGTTCACTTCATCCAGGTGAGGCATGAGGAGGCAGCCGCCTTCATGGCCTGCGCCTATGCCAAATATACCGGCAAGCTCGGCTGCTGCCTTGCAACCTCCGGCCCCGGCGGCATACACCTCCTGAACGGCCTCTACGACGCGAAGCTTGACGGCGCTCCGGTCGTGGCGGTTACCGGACTTCAGTTCCACGACCTTCTTGATACTTTCACGCAGCAGGATGTGGAGCTGGACAAGCTCTTCATGGATGTCTGCGTCTATAATTCGCGCGTGATGGGGCCGGCGCATGTTGAGAATGTGACCGAGCTCGCCTGCCGCACCGCGCTCGCCTATCAAGGCGTGTCGCATGTGACGATACCCACAGACGTGCAATCGCTCTCGGTCAAGGATGACTGGCGCTCCAAGCGGAATGTCCCTCATCACGTTTCCGATTATATGGCGGAAAGCGCTCATTTGCCGGGGCCAGCGCACCTGCAGGTCGCGTCTGAAATTCTGAACGAAGGCAAGAAAGTCTGCATCCTCGCGGGCCGCGGCGCCTTGAACGCGCGCGATCAGCTGGCCGCCGTGGCGGAGAGGCTTGCGGCGCCGGTATGCAAAGCCCTTCTTGGCAAAGGCGCTTTACCTGATAATAGCGAATATTCGGCTGGCGGCGTTGGTCTGCTTGGCACAAGACCCGCTCAGGAAGCACTCGAAGAGTGCGACACTCTTTTGATCGCGGGGAGTTGCTTCCCTTACATCGAGTTTTATCCAAAACCGGGCAAAGCCAAGTGCGTGCAAATCGACATTGACCCGCAGCGCATCGGCTTGAGATATCCGGCGCATATCGGCCTGGTGGGCGACTGCGCCCGCGTTCTCAGTGCCCTCTTGCCTAAGGTGCAGCCGAAGCAGGACCGGAGCTTCCTCTCCAAAACCCAGCAGCGGATGAAAGAGTGGAGGGAGGTCATGAAGGTGCGTGGGACGCGGCAGGATAAGCCGATGAAGCCGGAGGTCGTGGCCCATGAGTTAAATAAGTATGTGACCGACGACGCAGTCATCTCCACGGACTCGGGCACGATCACGACCTGGATCGCGCGGCACCTCGACATCAGGGGCAACCAGCAATTCTCCTGCTCCGGGAACCTGGCGACGATGGCTTGCGGGCTGCCCTACGCGATCGGAGCGGCGATCGCTTATCCCGGACGGCAATCGGTGGCCTTCGTCGGCGATGGCGGCCTGACCATGCTCATGGGCGAGATCGCGACCTGCGTGAAATATAATCTCGACGTCAAGATCGTCGTCATCAGGAACGATACGCTCGGCCAGATCAAATGGGAGCAGATGGTGTTCCTCGGCAATCCTGAGTTCGGTTGCGATCTGCAGCCCATCGATTTCGCGGGCATCGCGCGGGCTTGCGGCGCCAAAGCCTTCTTCATCGACGACCCGCAGAAATGCGCTGAAACGCTGCGGCAGGCGCTTTCGACGCCCGGACCGGTGCTGGTTGAAGCGGTGGTCGATCCGAATGAGCCGCCCCTGCCGCCGAAAGTCACCTTGGAGCAGGCGGCGCATTTTGCGGAAGCGCTAGCACGCGGCACACCCAACGCGGGCAAGATCGCTCTGACCGTGGCCTCCGACGTCGTTCGTGAAGTGGTTTAGGCCGAGGGCAGGATGCCTGAAGCCACCATAAAAAGTGTTTCGGGGAGTGCCTACAAAATCCCGACCGACGCCCCGGAGGCGGATGGGACGTTCGCCTGGACCTCCACGACACTCGTGCTGGCGGAGGTGAATGCCGGCGGTAAGACCGGGATAGGCTATAGTTACACAGACGCCGCCGCCGCAAAACTCATAAGCAGTACCCTGTCAGAAGCGATCAGCGGTAAGGATGCGCTTGGCGTCCCCGCCTTGCACGAAGCAATGCTGGTGCGCATTCGCAATATCGGGCGGGCGGGGCTTGTGGCGACCGCGATTTCCGCGGTGGATGCCGCAGTTTGGGATCTAAAGGGCAAGCTGCTCGGCTGCCCGGTCGTGTCCCTTCTAGGCGCGGCGCGCGACGCGGTCCCGGTCTATGGCAGCGCCTCCTATTCGATTTCGCGCCTGCAGGAGCAGCTTCGCGGCTGGGCCGGGCAGGGCATGCGCTGGGTGAAGATGAAGGTCGGAACGAACCCGGAAGAAGACCCAGAACGCGTCATGGCGGCACGTCAGGCGATTGGCAGCGCAGAGCTTTTCGTCGACGCGAACGGCGCCTATTCGAGGAAGCAAGCGCTTAGGTTCGCGGAGATTTTCGCGAAAGAGGGCGTCACCTATTTCGAGGAGCCCGTTTCGAGCGACGATCTGCAGGGGTTGCGCCTGATCCGGGATCGCGCGCCTGCAGGAATGCAGATCGCAGCCGGCGAATATGGCTACGACATCTATTATTTCCGCCGCATGCTGGAGGCCGGAGCAACCGACGTTCAGCAAGCCGACGCAACTCGCTGCCTGGGGATTACCGGCTTTCTGCAAGCCGACGCTCTTTGCACGGCCTTCTCGCGGCCCTTGTCCATACACTGCGCGCCTGCGCTCCATTTGCACGCTGCCCTCGCAGCCCGCTCGCTCTGGAACCAGGAGTGGTTCCACGATCACGACCGCATCGAGCACATGCTCTTCGATGGCGCACCCGTTCCAAGGGATGGGCGAATCAGCGCCGATCCAAGCCGCCCTGGGTTTGGGCTCGAATTCAAGCAGCAAGACGCCCGGCATTTCGCCGTCTAACATGAGGATAGTGTCATGTCTGTTGCCGCCCTGCATGGTTACTCGCGGGACCTGCACTCTATTCCCGATCAGCGGACGCAGAGGCCGCAGCCCTGGCCAAAGGTAGTTTCGGACGAAACGGCGCGGGATCTTGCCTCAGATTTACGGGCCCGGCTCGAGGGCGAGGTGCGCTTCGACGATATGGCGCCGCGCTTTATTCGACTGACGCCTCCAACTACCGGCAGGTGCCGATCGGGGTGGTGATCCCGAAGACGATCGGCGATGTCATCGCGACGCTCGAGTGCTGCCGCAAATATGGGGCACCCTTCCTGTCGCGTGGAGGCGGAACGAGCCTGTGCGGCCAGTCCTGCAATGCCGCGGTCATGGCCGACTTCTCCAAATACCTCAATCATATTGTGAAAGTCGATGCTTCCCGCAGGCTCGCGCGGGTGCAGCCGGGCTGCGTGCTCGATGTGCTCCGGAACGAAGCCGAAAAGCATCATCTCACCTTTGGCCCCGACCCCTCGACACACGACCACAATACGCTCGGTGGCATGTGCGGTAACAATTCCTGCGGCGTGCATTCGGTGATGGCGGGGCGCACGGCGGACAATGTGCATGAACTGGACATCATCACCTATCGGGGCCTGCGGCTCAAAGTTAGCCGGACCTCGCCGGCCGAGCTTCAGGCGATGATCGCCCAGGGCGGTGCCAAGGGCGAGATTTACCGCCGCCTCGCTACTTTGCGAGACCGCTACGCCGAACTCATACGC
>JBAUNL010000951.1:0-9316 GCA_049579205.1 Rhodomicrobium sp.
ATATGGTGGTCGGCGATCGCTACAAGGACATAACGGCCGGCTTCAATTCGATCCGCGATGATGCCAAACGTATGGTCGATCAGCTCGCCGATGGCAAAATTGATCTGTTTGAGCGAGCCACCAACACTTGGATGAAAATTTCCCGTGGTGACATCGCCGACCGCTTTGACAAGGTAAAGAGTGTCTACCTCAATGTTTCTAAGGACACGAAGGGGCAGATCGACCGCGAGCATGTGATCCTTGAGGCCTATCGCGATTATCGCGGCGCGCTAAAGCAAGCTGAGGTTCTTGCGCTTGAGGTTCTCAAGACGGCGACCGCCAAACTTGATCACGAACGGTCTGGTTTGGCGGAAGCCTCTGACAAGGTCGCCAATTACTCTGGCACCGAGGCGGCCGAGCGGGCGCGTTTGGAACTTACCCGGGATGAGCATCTAAGGCACGTGCAAGACGAGGAAAAGCGCTATCAGATCGCAAAAGACCTCTCGGACAATCTCACAATCTCCTACAACACCTCGGAAGTGGTGATGGCCCGCCTGCAGCAAACAACGAATGCGAAGGAGCGGATTTACGCCCAAGCCATTGCCTTCTTCTCGACCAACGACTCAGTCCTCACAGCACTTAAAGCCTCGTTCACCGGCATGTTTGGCCTGCATGAATCCACGCAAACCTTGAACGCCATGAAAGAGGGCGTGTCCAAGTCGCTAGAGTCCCTGTCGGAGGTTGGGGACAAAGTTCAAGAAGAAGCTGTCAAGGCTGGATATGGTCCGACGATCCGCGCGGACGCCGTCAAGAAGCTTGTGGACTCGGTGGTAAATTTCCAGGAGCGCTCACAGCAGATCATTGAAGAGATGCGCAAGCTCGCAACCAACAACTCCGCTGAGATTCGTGATGCTGTCGAAGATGGCAAGCAGCGGATCGCCAAGCTGGTCGCCGATGGCAAAGCCCTGCCGCTTTGATGTCAGTTGATTCCATTGCCGCTGCTGGAAAACAAACGGCCCCAGCTAAGCTCGACGATCTGATGATGGCGATGGATGTTGTCGACACCCTTCGCTACCGTGAGCGTCTGGTCGAAAGCGAACTCAATGAAGAGGCGCGCGAGGAGCAGCTCATCACGCGTCTGCGTTCGCTCTATAAAAGCCAGGGTCTCGATGTTCCGGATGGCGTGATCGCGCAGGGCGTGAAAGCCCTCAAGGAAAGCCGCTTTGTCTACACCCCGCCAAAGCCCGGCTTCGAGCGCTGGCTCGCTTACATTTGGGTTAAGCGGTTCGCCATAGGCCGGTGGTCAGGTCTTTCCCTCGCCATTTTGGGCCTCGCGGTGGGAACTTATTATTTCGTTGTGATCAGACACCATCGTCAAAAGCTCGAAGCGGCACGGATCGAGCTAACGACGACATTGCCGCAGGAGCTTGCAGCGGCACATGGGGCTATCCTCGCGGATGCTCAGCTGTCCGAGGCCAGGCAACGCGCCGACGCTCTCCTTGCTGAGGGAACTTCCGCCATTTCGCGCCGTAATGCAATCGCCGCGCGGACAGCAGTTGCAAGCTTGGATGAGCTCGCGAACACGCTGCGGCAGGAATATACGCTTCGGATTGCCGGAAGGCCCGAGGATCAGACGGGCTTCTTCCGGGAAAATTCGAGGTTTCAGGGGCGTGCCTATTATCTCGTGGTTAATGCGGCTGACCCCAAAGGAAATCCTGTAAAGGTGCCCATCCGCAGCGATGAGACCAATCAGATAGAAAAAGTCTCCCGCTTCGCCGTCCGTGTTCTTTCCGAGACATTCGACGCGGTTCGCCAGGACAAAGCAAGGAACGGCATTGTGCAAAATGCAAGCCTCGCCGAGAAGCGCCGCGGCTACTTGGAACCGTCTTATTCAATGCCGGTTCTTCCAGGACGCCTTACGCAGTGGTGAGGGGTATCAAGTCATGTTTACCGGCCGGGATGCGCTCTCTTTTATCGAACAAGGGGTCAGCCGGATCCGCTCGGATGAAGGTCAGCTTGATTCGGCGCTGCAATCGGCAATGGAAGAGGCCTCCTGGCTTCGCCGGAATGAGTCCCAAGCCTTTCGTGCTTTGGCCCGGTTTAAGCTCGATGGGTTGATGCAAGAGAAAGTCATCTCTGGAATCGACGCCACCGAGCGGCGTGCTCTTGCGTTGATCAAAAACCACCGGGAGGCACTCGAAGAGCTTTCGCACAAGCGCGACGAAGCTCAGCGGCATCTCGACGAGGCGGAGGCCGGGAAGCACAAGTGCGACCAGGATCTTGCTCAACTCCTCGAAGCATTGGACAATCTCCGCCACCAGGTCGAGGATTGCTTGAAAGCAGAACCAGAGTGGCAGGCCGCTGAAACCGAGGCCGAAGCCGCGAGAAAAATCGCAGCGAATGCGGCTCAGAAGGCCTCGCTTTCGGAAGCAGACCTTGGACAGAAGAGGAAGCCTTACGAAGACGATCCCCTCTTTATGTACCTTTGGAATAAGAAGTTTGGACAGGGCGAAGACCACAGTTTTTACTTTGTGCGCTATTTCGACGGAACGGTTGCGCGGCTTGCCAATTACCGGGACGCGCGCGCGAACTACGCGATGCTCCTCGAAATTCCACTGCGGCTGAGAGAACATGCAAACGCCAAGCAAAAAGATGCCGAGGCCTGCCAGGAACGCGTCCTGATCCTTGAACGCAAGGCCCTTGTCGCCGCTGGCATCGAGCCCCTTGAGGCGGAAGTCGAGGCCGGGAATGCTGCAGTCAAATCGGCTGAGGAGGAGGTAGTGAAAATTACGGCCGAACTGGGCGCGATCGAGGCTGAGCGGCAAAAGGAAATGGGCCCGGGTGACGACGCCATCTATGCCAAGGCTGTTGACATGCTTGCCCAGGCCCTTTCGCAAGAAGACCTTGGACGGCTTTATCAGGACGCCCTGCGAACGCCAGAAAAGGAGGATGATGAGCTTGTGATGGCGATCGCCAAAACAAGAGAAGCGGTAATGAAGGCCGATGCTGAGCTTAGCCAAATCCGCGCGCAAATCCGCGAAATGGCACGGCGCCGGATCGAGCTCGAAGGGGCTCGCGACCGGGCCCGGAACTCAGGCTTCGACAATCCAATGGGCAACTACGGCAATGCGCAGGACGCAATTTCGGCCGCGATCGGTGCCATCCTGCGCGGCGCAATGTCTGGTGCGGAGCTAGACCGTGTTTTGCGCGACAATTATCGTTCTCCGATGCCCAGAACCGGCCCCGATTTCGGCGCCTGGCCCAGAAAAGAGAACTTCCCAGCCCCCCGGGGGCGGAGAGGATCCTCGAGCCGTGATAGCGGTTCAGGCTGGAGCACCGGCGGCAGCTTCTAGAAACTGGCTCGCTTTCAAAGCCGCACTTGCTCCTTGCTCAGCGTATTGAGTTTTGCTCTCAAGGAATCAATCTGCGGCTTGGCCACCTCTTTGACGCCCGGAATAGCAAGAACCTTATCGAACAGCTGCGTGGTCGCGGGTTGGGCCGCTGCAACGACCCCTGCCACCGCCTTCTTGCCTGTTTCCGGCAGCTGTCCAGAAAGCCTGATCACATTGTCGAGTTCGGTCCCGGCACTTTGAAGCTTTGGCAGCGCGGCTTGGGCAGAATGCCCGTCGGTGATGTCCTTTAATGTGGTACTGACATTATCGAGCGTTTTCTGGGCCGATGCTTTGAGATCGACTCCAGCCACGGCGGCGGTTTCCTGCGTTTGTGCCCGCTCAGGCTTTGCTTGCTCGGCCACGTTCGCCGTACGATTGGCGTAGACGAACCACCCGATCAACCCGGCGGCAAGCAGCGGCAGGATCCAAGGGATGGTACCCCACGATCCCGACCGTCCCCTGCTTGGCTCGGAACCCGCTGATTTCGGGAAAACGCGCACGCCTTGATCGCTTACGGAGGGCTGCAGCATCTCCTTGAACCCGGAAGGCATGGCGGCGGCGATATGATCTTTCTGCGAGGCTAGTAAATCGGCAAGCCCCGACGCATTGAGCCCTTGCTGCTCGGACTGTTTGCCAAGGATCGCCATCGCGATCGGCGATAATATGCCAAGAAGCGAAGAAGCCGAGGATTGGGGTAATCCCGCGAATCTCCCAACTGCGCCGGTGAGGGCTGACAGCGAAGAGCCGCCGAGAAGCGCGCTCAGGCTGCTCAATGCGCTTTCTGCTGCGCCCTGATGCCCTGGTCCTGTAATGGCGCTGGCAAGATTGCCCAGGATGTTGGTGTTCTGCTCGCTCACCGCGCCATACAGTCGGCGCGCTCCCTCCGGCCTGGAGGCCAGATTAGCAAACTGTCCGAAAAGGGCTGGAATGGCCGCGCTGCATGCCTTGCCGATCACGCTTCTGTCCATACCAAGCAGCGAGCTGATTTTTCCTAGGATCTCCGGCGTCAGATATTGCGAAGCCAGAGAGATTAAATTGCCGTTCATCATCAAGCCTCCATCATGGCCCGGGCTCTCCGGTCCAAACTCCCTGAACGCTCGAGGCCGAGTTGCGGTCCTTATTGTCCGCCCCATAGCCATTTGCGCTCAATAACTGCCTCTCAGCTTGGTTTCTTGAGTCTTTCGGCAATGCGAGCAGAGTAATCGGCAATTTCGCCGTACCAATGCGCCTCCGCTTCCTAGAAGCTAAATTTGAGCGCTGGCGGGCTCTTGCTGCCCGGCGCAGGCCATGGATTCGATCATCGTTTTCGAGGATCGCGCACAACGCCAAGTTAACGGCTTTGAAGGCCAAGAAAGGCTAGGCTGATGCCATGGCTGAAGGCATGGGTCTGGCGTTGATCAAAACAAAACGGAAAACGAAGGGGCACGATTCTGAATCCGGCCGTAAAGTTCTAAAACCTTGCCATGCCGGCCCTATGCGCATGAGGGCCGGCTAATGCGCCGGGGCCGGGGACGTCTGCAGCTTGCCCTAGCCATAGCGTTCTTCTTAGTGCCCTGCGGCGCTCAAAGCGCTGACGAAACGGCTTTCGATGAAAGCGACAACGAAAAGCTGCTTCTTAATCATCTCATGACGGCTGAGTCTGGCGGACGGCAATTCGCAAAAAACCCGCTATCATCGGCACGCGGTCCCTTCCAATTTCTCGAAGGCACGTTTCTGGATGTCATGCGCCGGAAATTGCCTGCGCTGACGGTAGGCAAATCGGATGCGGAGATTTCTAAGCTAAGAGTAGAGCCGAAGATTTCCCGGACTGCGGCGCTGATCTACATCCGCGAAAGTGCCAAATTTTTTGCTGCCCGGAATGTGCCTGCAACCGCAGCCAATTTGAGGCTCGCTTTTTTTGCGGGACAGACGGGAGCACTAAAAGTGCTGGCGGCGAAATCAGACAAACCCTTAAGCGAGATCCTCAGTGCGTCCGTCATAGCGGCCAACCCCCGGCTTAGCGTCTTGACCGCGGCCCAGCTCATCGAAAAGTCAAGCCAGGAGGCCCAGGGTATTGGAACCGCAACACCCGCCTCTCCGACTGCCGCCTTAACCCCAGGTCAAGCGATCGCAGCGTCAAGCCGGCCTGCTGACGGTTTTGGGGCCGCTGCCCCGGCGCTTGAGCTTGGTCCGCTGGCCTGGGGTCAACCCATGGCAGCAGCAAGCGGAAAAGCTGACAGCGCCAGAGCCGTGGTAGCCAATGCTCACCCAAATATGATTGCTGATTATCCGCATTTCGAGCCGAACAACGAAGCCGCAGTTGGAACAGTTGTTAGTCTCCCCCAAGCGGCAGCGGCGAGCGATATCGTGGTCCGTTGCAATCTGAAACTCGCGAGTTGCAAAAAATGGCTCGCCCTGGCGGAAAAGCGTTCACATATCGCTCAAGCAGCAGTCTCCCATCAATAGTCTGAGGCAAGCGCGTTTAACTTGTTGCGAGCGCTAAGTGTGAGGAAGCGAATGAACACCGGCTCCAGCAGCAACGAGCACCTTTGACGATGCCACGCATTCGGTCGAAGCTGAGATTTAGCGGCGTTCTTGCGCGCCTGCTGGATTAATAGTTTTTGGTCTTGCCCTTAGCTTTTGGCTTATTGGTTGCCGATTTCGACTTCATCTTTTTTTGCGCGACCGGATGGACCAATTTGCCTGCTTGGGCGTGGAGTCCTGCAGAAGCGAGACTTGTTGCTTGCGCAGCTGGCGAGAAGGCAAACATCATCGCCGCTGCCGGGAGTATCAGGGCAGGAGTGGGAAGACGCATGGTTTAGTTCCTCTGCTTTCGCCGGGCATGTAATGCTGCTGGCATCACGCTTCGGCACAGTAAGATTGATGTTTCAATAACTTGCCCTTCATTTCGTTCCTTAATTCTTGCGCAAACGGAGCTTCCCGGTCAGGGAGAGTAGGAGCAAACTCCTTTCCGCGAACACGCGACGGACTTGATCGATTCTCCGCGATCCTCTCCTTCAAACGCTGATCAATGGCGATAGCAGCTCTCCCGCTAACGCATTCCTTCCGTGCCGACTCGTGTTTGGAACCTTTTTTCAGGAGCCTCAATTATCTCGAATTAGATAACGATGCCTGTGGTTTACCATGTCGCTGGGCGAAGCTGCCCCTTGTGCCCACAACTCAGCTAGCGGTGCAGAGCCAACGCATGAGATTAAAGACCGGCCGGCATTACTCACTAGCTGTCCTTGGCGCAGCCGCTCTAATCGCGGTCGCTGTGGATGGGGTTTCCTCCGCAAACGCGAGGCAGTCCCGGCGCGAGGAGCGCCACACTCAATCCCGTGCTCCGGGTACGCCCCTCTTGGCCGTCATAGCCCTGGCCCAGCAGCGGGTTTCTGTTTACGGCGCCTCGGGAAGGATTATGGAGGCACCGGTTTCGACAGGCGCCAGGGGCCACGAAACTCCGGCCGGTATTTACAGTATTCTGGAGAAAGAGGAGGAGCACCACTCCACTCTCTATGACGATGCGTCCATGCCGTTCATGGAGCGCTTAACCTGGACTGGCATCGCCGTGCATGCCGGGGCTTTGCCGGGTTATCCGGCCTCCCATGGCTGCACGCGCCTGCCTTACGGCTTTGCGCAGGAGCTTTACCAGGTGACCAAACCCGGCATGCGCGTCGTCATCGTTCGCGAGGACATTACTCCCGCGGAAATTGAGCAACCCGAAATGTTTAATCAGAAACGCCCTCTCGCACCGGAGCCTTCGTCATTCGAGATAAGTGCAACCGGCTCGCCAAGCGAAGTGGAGATACAGGCACGCCTCAAGGGCCTTAAGGAAACAAAGCTGGCAGAGGCAGAGGCCGCAAAGAAGCGCGAGCTAAAAGCGCGGTCCGTCGCGGCAAATAAAGCTGCCGAGGCTGCGTCAGCGGCCCGTTTGGCCGAGGCGGCAGCGCTCAATTTCGCTCGCATGGAAGCGGCATCGGACGCAGGCGAACGCACGCAGGAGACTGTTTCCAAACGCACGGAAAATGGCGAAGCCGCCGGGGCCCTAGCGGCTGCTAAGATACAAGCCGCACGATTGCGGCTTGAGACGGCCAAGGCGCAAGCACAGGCTAAAATAGACGCTGCGGCACAAACCGAAGAAGAGGCGAAGGTCGCCGCCGCCCTGTCGGGCGAGGCTGCCGAGGCGGCGGAAATAGCCAGAGAGAACGCCTGGCCCATTTCAATCTTTATCAGCCGCAAAACACAGCGTCTTTATACCCGGAGAGGCAGAGAGCCTGTCTTCGAAAGCCCCGTGACCATTCGAGATCCTGATAAAATGATCGGCACTTTTGTTTTCACCGCCTTGAATTACACCGCCACGCCTGGGCGCATGCGCTGGAATGTCGTGTCCATGTACAAGAACGCGGCCGCCATCGAACCTTATTCCGAGGCGAAGCGCGAGAAAAAGAAGCACCGTGAGGCAAAGCCGGCGGATATCACTGGGGCTCGAAACGCAATGCAACGGCTTGTCATCCCGCAGGAAGCGCTCGAGCGCATTTCCGGGGCGCTGCTGCCCGGCTCCTCGCTGATCATCTCCGATGAAGGAACAAGCGGCGAGACCGGCAAGGACACCGATTTTATCGTGTTCATGAGCGGCGAACCGCAGGGCGGCGGTACCTTACGAAGCGCAGTCATGACCCAGGCGGGTGCGGCGGGCGAAAGGAAGCGATCGCACGGACAGAAAAGGAAAACCAGATCGTCATTCTCCCGGTCTAGACCTCATGCTGCCAGTGCAGTCTGGCGAAGACGGGAATTTTCGCCGTTTCCCTCGCTTTTTGGCTTCTGAATCCGATCTGCCATTTGGCTGGCAATGCGGGGCTCATTTTAATGGGGGTGCCTTTAGATGGCGCGGATGAATTCTTTAGGGTTATGAGATTCGTCTGAGTCCGGTTCTGGAGGTGTAGCCGTCTACATATGCTCCAAGTGAGACTTTCCGGTTTCGACCCAAACTTACCTTCCGCAACTTCGGGCCTAACTGCTGATGCGGAATAGCCGCGCCGTCCGCATCTCCGGCCACGACAATCACCTCAGGCATGTCTCGCTGCCGCTTTCTCTGCCTTTTGATGGGCCGGCGAAACGAGCCTCGCGAATGTCTTGGCAAAAGTGTGTACGTCTCCTGGCCAGCGTGCCGAAACATAATTGCCATCTTGGACAACAAAAGCAGGGCTGCTGTCCTTGAGCGTATCCCTATTCAGGCCGATTGTTTTTTTGCGATAGTCATCGGAGCCCTTAGGCACGTCCAAAAAATCTTCCGGCTTTTGCAGGGCGCGCGTTACCTCCGCCTGCACCGACATATAGCCTCGGCTTTGGCCCGCTTTCTCGCGATAGGTGCGGTAATAGCACGGATCCCAGAACCGGATTACTCGCCCCACCGAAGCGGCTGCGCTTTCCATCGCCCAAGTCAAGGCAGTCGTCTTTCTGCCATAGAGAACAGATTTTCCCGCTGTTTTCGAAATGCTGCGCGCGACTAAGAGCACGCCGTGGCAGATAGCAGCGACCGGCTTATCAGCTTCAAAAAACTCGGCCACTACCCGCTGCAAAACCGGACTTTCCAGATATGGACGCATTCCGCGAGCGCGGTGGCCACCCGGCAAGAGCAGCCCATCAAACTTTTCCGCGTCGATGTCATTCCACTTTATTGGTGCTTTGAAGCCAGAGTCGTTCCTCATCGCCTCATATGCCCGGCGGCCGATTCGATCAGCCCGCATGAGCAAGCCAAGCAAAGGAAGGCGCCGCAGGAAAGGGATGAAACCCCACAAATCCAGCCCCTGGCCGGTCAGCATCATCTCATCTGCTTCGGCCATCTTACCGTCCGGTGTTGCAAAAATCACCATATGGCCAAGCGATTTCAGAACCTGCCAGCTCACCGCCGCTTCGGTCGGATCAAAGTCTCTTGCCGGAATCGGAACGAGTATCTGAGCCATGGT
>JBAUNL010000952.1:0-4741 GCA_049579205.1 Rhodomicrobium sp.
CGTGGTGAAGCCAGCCGGAGAGCTGGATGCCGGAGATCGGCACGTCCAGTTCGATGAGCGGGGATGGGAAACGGGGTGATGGCCATAGGCCCCAAGCTACCGCGCCCATCCTCGACTCTACCAAGGCCGAATCAAGCCCCCCAGATTGAAGCGTCCGGTTAGGATGGTTTAGCCGAACAAGCGGGCGTTTGCCCTAAGAACTGAACAGCGCTTTGAGCCAAGCTCCGCCCCTTGCCTTAACCGCGGCGACAGGTGACGCAGTTCTTAGCAGGTCCGGCCAGTTGCGCCGCACATAGTCGCCATGGCTGAACATTATCTCGGCGGCAACACCGCCAAGGCGCTCGACTTCGTCATGAAAGCTCCTGCCGTGATGTACATTGCGGGCATGAGCAGCCTCATGAATGAGGATCCCAAGCGCCTCCGCCCCAAGCGGGTCCCTCCAGAAGCAGTCGCATTCAAGTGCGAGCGTCAGGCGATTGTCATTGCTCCAGTGAGCCAGAAACCGGCTGAAGCCGCCACGAACGTAGATAGGGTCATCGCCAAGCGCGAGCGCTCCTGCCACGGGCTTTTGCTTCTCATTGGTTGATTCCACAAGCTTCTGGCAGAACCACACCGCAAAAGTGAGGCAGCGATCCACCCTTGCCTTGCCGCCGCGCTTTTCAATCCAGGCATGCCGGCGGTCGGACTTCTCCTTGATGTCCGCAGGTGTGAAGCGGTTGGCGGCTATCTCGGCGGCCATCCGGTTATCTTCTCGTATCACCGCTTCCTTCGTGGTGGGCAGATGCGCCTTGGCCATTTCTCTAAAACCGCCCGACATCTGAGCAGTCTTCACGACGCTGCCCCCAATGCGATGCGCATCGTCGTCGAAATCCCGCTTGCCCATGCTCGGCACCGATCGCACCGCGTTCTCGCCAAAAGCCTTCGTCACGATTTCCTTCTGGATCTCGGGTGCAGCATCCGCACCGGCTGCGCCCACCCAGTCGGCAGTGACGGCCTCGCTATCGAGCTCTGACAGAAGTGTGGGCAAGCATGCGCTGTGAAATGCGTTTCGCATAGCCCGAGGCCAGCGCATCGCGGTTGGGGTTCATCGGCACCCGTTGCAGGATATTGGCATGGTAGGGCACCGTCCATTCCGCGAGCGCAACGGGGATGCCCATCTCATAGATGAAGGGTTCTTCATCGCCGCGGGTCTTGATGAGTTCGATAGTGGTTTTCCGGCGCGGCTTCTGCCAGCTATGGTTCTCGGCATTATAGATCTCGGTTGTGAGCTGCGCTTCGATGCAGTGCTTGACCGCACGCCGCTTCAGCGCCCTGCCGTTTAGATTGAGTGTTACGTTTTCCGGAACCAGGAACCGCGAAAAGTAGCTATCGAACTCCTTTACCGTTTCGGCAGGCCAGTCAAAAAGCATCGCCACATGCGAGCCGGTGACCGGCTTCGGGCACTTATTTGTGCGCGTGACCTGCCTTCCACTCTCGATCACGAACTCGATGCTTTCAGAACCGCTGGTGACGGTTGCGGATTGAGCCACAGACAGGATCTCTTTGAAGCCGCGCCCAAAGCGCCCGCGCTTCAAATGGCTGTCGGTCTTAAAAGTAAGATAGACGACGCGCATGGCTGCGAGATCGTGAATGCCATTGCCACTGTCGCGGCACGCGACATGGAAGTGACGCCCGTCATGGCGGTAATCGAGTGACACCGTACCTGCCGCATCGGAAAGCGCATCGAGTGCATTTTGCACCAGTTCTTTGACGAGATGACCTGGCGGACGGGATTGATTGAAAGAGGCAAAGCCTTCCGTGGAAATCTGAAGCCACCCGCTGCCATCCGCCATAAGCCTGCTCCCACACAACTACTCTTCTATCCAATGGCGCCAGATTTTATGGTCGTATTGCGGCGCGAACGCATCCATAAAAAGGCAGGCGAATTCCTCATCGGGCGTTCTGCGATTTGCTAATTGCGAGCCATGCAGTGGGGCGAAGCCCTACGCTCACTTCAGCCGTTCAAGAGTTTTAGCGCTGGCTTCTTACAGGGATTTTCGCACTACAACGCGCGCCTGTGCACACGCGCCATGGCTGGACACAAAAATAGATGTATGTTCCGCCTGATCGCGGAGCGGTCGGCAGATTCACCAAAAACGCCTTAAGCCCCATATCGCGGATCAGTGATTCTGGGTACTAGCGTCCTTGTTCCCTGATTTTTTCCGCGACTGAATGTCCAAGCGGAAGCGTACAAAATTCAAATTTGAAGCAGGATATCAGAACATAGTTTTGTAGACGAGTTTTTAGCCACAAATCAGCCGCGTTCGAGGTGCATTCCCTTTTGTCAACAAAACGGCCGTTTGATGGAAGGGGAATTGCGATGCTGGTGGGATACATGCGAGTGAGCAAAGCAGACGGAAGCCAGGTCCTGGACTTACAACGTGACGCGCTCCTAGCGGTTGGCGTCGATCCGGCGCACATCTACGAGGATAAAGCCAGCGGTGCGAAAGATGACCGGCCAGGGCTAACGGCTTGCCTAAAGTCGCTTCGCAAGGACGATCTCTTGGTCATCTGGAAACTGGATCGCTTGGGGCGCAATCTGAAACACTTGATCGATGTCGTTGGGGATCTCACGAAGCGCGGCGTCGGCTTCAAAGTCCTTCAAGGCGCGCCAGTGGACACGACGACATCGCAAGGCAAATTGATGTTCACGATGTTTGCTGCGCTCGCCGAGTTCGAACGCGACGTCATCCGTGAGCGCACAATTGCCGGACTCGCTGCGGCACGGGCCAGGGGACGCAAAGGCGGACGCAAGCCGGTCTTTACCACGTCGAAGCTTCGCCGGGCTCAGGCTGCCATGGCGAACCGCGACACTCACGTAACGGAGCTTTGTGAGGAATTGGGGGTGAGCCGGGCAGCACTCTACAATTACGTGAGACCAAACGGGGAGCTTACTGAGCGAGGTCAAGCCCTTTTGAGAAAGTAATAATAAGGCCATACCCTTGTAGTGCGGTAATCCTCCAGCTCTTGAAGCGCTGATTGAATTTACGTTGAACGGCAGCCGCCGTTGCACCCTTGCACCCTGGCGGCGTTCAGATGCCCCGCACTCGCTCACGATGGCGAGCCAGTCGGCGGCGATGTTCATCGGTCAGGGAAATCGGGGAACTCCAGCGGAGTTCAGCGCGGGCGCGATCGCTGAGCCCCGGCGAGAGTTCCGGCCTCCCGTCATCGTCGAAGGTCACGAGAGCCCGATCGAATGCGGCGTCCCACAGGGCCGACAGGAGAAGGCCATTGTGGACGTCGAGCCGTTCAGCATCGTTCGGACATTCCGCCCAGGGAACGATGTGAGAGGCGCGCAACAGATCCGGGTCTGTGATCCCTGTCAGCGGGCAGCGTCCCTGCCAGTAATCCATCAGGCGGGCGCGAAAAATATCTTGGCCGATCCGCCGCACGACCAGTCGCTCGGCCTCGGTTGTCCTGGGCAGATCCGCCACGCGAAACTCAAATTCGCGCAGCGGCGCGTCGGGTAGGCTGACTGCCAATGCATAGACTCGGTTCAGCGCCGCATAGAGTTCGCGCAGAGTGTTAAAGGCGTAGCGCGTCTTCCCGGGACCGGATATGGCCGCGGCGAGTAGGTCGAGTTCAGCGGTGATGCCAGCGTGGTCCAAAGCGAGAAACCATGGTCCGCGGATACCGGCGGCGGCCAGATGGATGGCGCCGCGGGCGGTGGTCGAGGCGAAGGCCGCCGAACCGTCGTTGCTGCCCAGAATGCGGCGGAAGCCGTTCTGGAAGGCGGCTTTCTCACATTCCTCGCGAACGACGAAGGACTGGGGCGCCTGGACAATTTCCGTGTTCATTTGTCTAGCTGCTTCAGCAGCGCGGCCCGCATTTTATCGAGGGAGGGGAGGACGTCATTTTCCCTGATCAGTGGGCGGATCTTGTCTTCGAAATGTTTGAAGAACTCGGGGAACACCTTTCCTTCGGCATTCTCGTTGGCCGCCACGATAAAGGCCTCGACCATTTCCTCCGCCAATTTAGAAAGGTCGGCCTCCGGGTCGGTCATTGTGTCCACATGGTCGCTAACCGATGGTGTCTCCACGGTTCGGTCCGATCAGGTCAAGGTTCCGCCCGGAGGCGCGTTCATTCACCTCTTCCGTGACCTTGTTCACGATCCCTTCGACCGAGAAAATGCCAAGCGCCCCCTCCTCGCCGCTGTCGTCCTCCTCGAAGGCCAGCGTGCTCAGGAAGACCTGCGCATGCTGCGGCAGCTTCTCGACCTCGGCCAGGATCGAGCCGCGTACCACATCTTCGAACGCGCCCGAGAGCGATCCGAGGTTGACATTGTCTAAGACCATGTCATCGTCGAAGGGGCCTTCTTGTAGCGCCCAGCAGTATTCGTCCCATAGATGCCGGGCGGCAACGTCGCCGAAGATATCGAGGGCCGGGCGGGAGCGCAGGTCATCGATAACCTCCTGTACGATCCGGGCGAGCTTGATGCGTGCGAAATCCGCGGCGGCAGACTGGAGCCGCGTGAGACCGTCCTGGCTTACCTCCACCCGCTCTTCGGTCATCTCACATCCCCATGGATTTAAACTCGCAGCCGGTCTCCATCCGGTCCCAGGCGGCGAGGACGAGGAATGGAAGAGCGTGCTAGCCCGGATCGCATCGCGCTGCTCGATCAGGGCGACGCAGCGCTGGCTGACAACCCTTTCGAGATCCTCGATCGTCTCGAAATAGGTATTGACCAGCGGTTCATCGACGA
>JBAUNL010000953.1:0-6001 GCA_049579205.1 Rhodomicrobium sp.
AGGCTTTCCCGAAAGCGAAATCCTGGAGGTCACCGAAACAGATGTCAGCATTTCGATAGAAAGCGCGCTGATCAAAGCTGAGATCCGGCGCTCTCCGCTCGCCGTGACTTGGTCCTTTCTCGCAAATGAACACGGGAACTTTGAACCCCTTCTGCAAGACCGGCAAACCCAGGCCTATTGCTACCGGCGGGAAGGACCGGGCTTTTCCCATTATCTCGCACGGCACGCCAGCGAGCACTATTACGGCTTTGGCGAGAAAAGCGGCAATACCAATAAAGCTGGCCGCCGTCTGCGCATGCGAACTACCGACGCTCTAGGCTACGACGCCGAAACGACCGATCCGCTCTACAAGCACATCCCATTTTACCTCACCGTGCGGCCCGATCTGAGAGGGCGGGCTGTGGGTCTTTTCTACGATAACCTCGCACATGCCGATTTCGAACTCGGCCAGGAAATCGACGCTTATCATGGGCCGTACCGGAGGTTCGAGGCATCCGGCGGTGATCTCGATCTCTATGTGACATTTGGGCCGGCGGTCCGGGATGTAGTTTCCCGGTACACGGCACTGACGGGGCGGACGGCCTTCCCGCCTCGCTGGAGTCTCAGTTATTCGGGCTCCGCGATGCAGTATACCGAAGAGGAAGATGCGGCGGAGAGGCTTGGCGAATTTCTGAGGCGTCTGCGCGAGCATGATATTCCTTGCGGCTCGTTTCACCTGTCGTCGGGCTACACGAAGTCCAACGGGAAGCGGAACGTTCTTACCTGGGACGCGAGACGCTTCCCCAATCCGCACGCGCTGGCTCGCCGCTTCGGCGATGCAGGGGTGCGATTGATCGCCAATGTTAAACCGGCCATGCTGCTGGACCACCCGCGCTTTGCCGAGGTGGAAGCCTTTCGCGGTTTCGTCCGCGACAGCGAGGATGAAACGCGTCCCCATATCGCGCAATTTTGGGGCGGCGAGGCAGCCTATCTTGATTTTTCCAATCCCGAGACCTCGGCGTGGTGGGTGCGCGAAGTTAAGGAGCAGCTTCTCGATCAAGGCGTCGCCTCGACCTGGAATGACAACAATGAGTATGAAATTTGGGATGACGGCGCCTGCCTGGACCTGAATGGGCGGGGCGGTACAATCGAAGGCCTGCGGCCCGTGCAATCGCTGCTGATGCTGCGGGCTTCCTCGCAGGCGCAACTCGAACATGCGCCTTTGAAGCGTCCATTCCTGGTTTGCCGCTCGGGCGGTCCAGGAATGCAGCGCTACGCCCAAACATGGACGGGCGATAACCTCACCGATTGGAAGACGCTTCGATATAATTTGCGCATGGGGCACGGTCTAACTCTTTCGGGAATTTTCAATTTCGGCCACGACGTTGGCGGCTTCGCTGGGCCGAACCCCGAACCGGAGCTCTTCCTGCGCTGGATCGAGCAAGGCATTTATTGGCCGCGCTTTTCGATACACTCCTGGAACGATGATGCCAGCGCCAACGAGCCTTGGATGTATCCGGAAATTCTTGATGCTGTGCGTGCAGCCTTGAACTGGCGCGAACGGCTTGTGCCGCTGCTGTATACGCTGCTTTGGCGCGCCCACGAGCATCATGAGCCAATTTTGCGTCCCCTCTTCTATGACCTCCCCGAGCAGCAAGAGAGCTATGCCGAACATGACGAATTCATGCTGGGCCCAGATCTGCTCGTCGCGCCTGTTGTCGAGCGAGGAGCACGGAAGCGAGCTGTTTGGCTGCCCCAAACGGAAGGCGGCTGGTACCGTATCGCAACAGGAGAACATATGCCTCCCGGCTTTGCCGAAGTCGATGCGACGCTCGGTGACGCGCCCGCCTTCATGCGCGCAGGCTCGATACTGCCGCTAGGACCATCGCCCTCGTGGATCGATGGACCGATTACATTTCGCCTGTTTCCGCTGGCGGGCGGCGAAGCCCAGTTCGAACTTTTCGACGATGATGGCGAAAGCCCCGTTGATCGGGCTAACCCGCCTTGCCTGCTGACCATCAAGGCAGCTGGGGATCATCGGGCAAATACCCCCCCGAAAGTCACGCTCGCGCGCTCCGGATCGCGCGTCGCGCGCTGGCCGGAGATCCGGTTTGAGGACGCGGCCGGACAGGCACTGAACATAATCCCTCAGGGGCGATACCCTTGACGCTGTGCCTTATTGTCCGATCCCAGCCGGAAGCCCGGGCAGTTTCATCCGTCCGAGGCTTGTGGCCGTGAGCGAGCCAAAATAGAGGAACCCATTCGGATGCTCCCGCACGGAAGTGATCGGAAAATAGGCGTCACTGCCATCATATTGCAGGTTGGCGGCGAGCTTTCCATCCGGGTTGAATGCCAAGGCGTAGGCCTGCGGCTTCACAGGCGGCGGCAGGAATTGCAGTGCACGCATGACCATCTTGCGCAGGTAAGGATAAGGCGCCAAACGATCCGCAATTGGCGTGCGGGGCGCATAGATCGCCACCCAGAAACGGTCGCTGCCGTTGAAGGTGATGTTGTCGGGGAAGCCCGGCAGATTGTCTGCGAAAATATCGGAAGTGCCGGCCTTCTCACCCTTCAGCCAATAGCGCACTATACGATAATTGCCGGTTTCGTTGACAAGCACGAAGGCCTCGTCAGGGCCAAGGGCGACGCCGTTCGAGAACTGCATGCCTTTCAAGAGTACGTCCGTTTTTCCAGTATGGAAATCATAGACCAGGAAGCGGCCATGACCAGCATGCTCAAAAATGTCCTGGGTGGAATAGCCATAACCGAATTTGGATGATGCATCGGTGAAGTAGACCTTTGATCCATCCTTGGTGACGGCGAGATCGTCGGGGAAGCGAAATGGGACATTATCCGCAGTGGAGGAAAGCACTGAGACCGCGCCAGCCTGATCGATTTTCAGTAGCCCCTTCTGTGCGTCACAGACAATCACACTGCCGTCGGGGTGGATGTACACGCCAAGGGGCCTTCCGCCGGTATTCGCGATGAGCGTATAGCCGCTGCCATCGGGTTCGAACCGAGCCACGCGGCCATCGTCGAAGCCAGTGTAAATGCGGCCCCCGGCATCGAATGCCACGGCTTCGGGACCTTTACCAACCCCCGGCGCGATTAGCTCAATCGCCTTTAAAATCTCGTTCCGCGCATAAGGTCCGCGCTCGGCCGAGGGCGCTGGCTCAGGCTGCCAGGCCACCGGCTCGATCCCAACAGGAGCGAGAGACAAGTAAGCCAAGACGGCCGCAAAAATGATAAGAATAAAAAGTAAGATCCTGCGCATGTTCCTCCCCTTTTTCCCAGTCTTGTAGGCCGGCACGAACTCGAAATATACAGCTCAAAATAAATTCGCTCGCTCAAGGCTGCCAGTAGCTCGTACATCACCGAGACCAAACTGCAGCTTCGCGCTGGCATGGCCAATCCCGTCCCTTCCTGCCTTATAGGTTCTAGCTCCAGCTCGCGTAACCAGCCTAGCAAGGGTGGCTTGGGCAAGGGCGCGTTGATTAGGTCTTCGACGGCTTTCGGTTTATTGCCGCGCCGCCATTGTTGCCTGCTTATTACGCGGATCACTGCACCGGCTACATTGTTGATGTATCAGTATCAGCCAAGGATTACGCCGTGACCATAGAGATCGTCTCTCAATCCCGCTGCTTCGAAGGCATGCAGTTTGTCTACCGGCATCAGTCATCGGAAACGAAAACCTCTATGCGATTTGCGGCATTCGTGCCGCCTCAAGCGGAGAAGCGGCGCGTCCCTGTGGTTTGGTATCTTTCCGGCTTGACCTGCACGGAGGAAAATTTCACGACCAAAGCGGGCGCCCAGCGCATGGCGTCCGAACTTGGCCTATTGCTGATCGCACCAGACACCAGCCCGCGCGGCGAAGGTGTTCCGGGCGATCCGGATGGCGCCTATGATTTTGGCCTCGGCGCGGGTTTCTATGTCGATGCCACCCAGGAGCCTTGGGCCCGCAATTACCGGATGCGATCTTATATCGAGTGCGAATTGCCGGCACTTGTCGAAGCTGAGCTTCCGGCTGACATGTCGCGGCAAGGCATTACAGGTCATTCAATGGGAGGGCACGGCGCACTCACTATCGCGCTCCGCAATCCGGATCGCTTCAGGGCGATTTCCGCCTTCGCGCCCATCGCCTCACCTATTCGTTCCCCCTGGGGTGAGAAGGCGCTTAGCCGCTATCTTGGCGAGGATCGGGCAGCCTGGCGATCCTATGACGCATGCGCGCTTATTGAGGATGGGGCGCGAATTCCCGATCTGCTCGTCGATCAAGGCACGTCTGACGGCTTTCTTCATACCCAGCTGAAGCCGGAGCTGCTGGCGTCAGCTTGCGTGAAGGCCGATATCCCGCTCACGCTTCGTCTGCAGAAGGGTTATGACCACTCTTATTTCTTTATCGCGACGTTCATCGAAGACCATCTGCGCTGGCACGCGGCCCGGTTGTTAGGCTGAAAACTTCATGACGCGGCACAACATCCCCTTAGGCAGAATTTTCGGAATCCAAATCAGTTTGGATTATTCCTGGTTTATCATTTTCGCGCTGCTCACATGGCTTCTTGCGACGAATTATTTTCCCGCCGAGTTCAGGGACTGGCCAATATATTTATACTGGGTCATGGGTGCAGTGGCTGCCATCATGCTCTTCGTGAGTGTGCTGCTCCATGAGCTCGGTCACTCCCTAGTAGCGCTCCTGTATAAAGTCCCCGTGCCGAGCATTACGCTATTCCTTTTTGGGGGAGTGTCTCAGATTGCGACGGAGCCGCCTAGCGCCAGAGCGGAGTTTCTGATCGCGGCTGCGGGTCCGCTCGTAAGTTTGATCCTGGGAATTATCTTCTATTTTGTGCAGCCATTAGTTGCTGGCATTGAACCGCTGCTGGGCTTGGCAAGATATCTCGTCTACGTCAACCTTGCTCTCGCGCTGTTCAACGTGCTTCCCGGCTTTCCGCTGGACGGCGGCCGCGTGTTCCGCGCCATCGTTTGGGGGATCACAGGAAATATCCGCCAGGCGACCATCATCGCGGCCAATACCGGCCGCTTCTTTGGCTTTCTGTTTATCTTGGCAGGCGTCTGGATGATGTTCGGGGGCAACCTTATCGGAGGGCTTTGGATTGCGTTCATCGGCTGGTTTCTAGAAGGCGCCGCCTCCGCGCAGGTACAGCAAGTGGCAGTTCAAGGTCTTCTGGCGGGCCACACCGTTTCGCAGGCCATGAGCACTCACTGCGCTAACGTGCCGGCGGATGTGACCCTACAGGATTTGGTGGACGAACATATCCTTGGAACCGGGCAGCATTGTTTTATCGTCAAGCGCGGAGATAACGATATTGGGGTGATGACGCTGGAACGGATAAAGACGGTGCCGCGTGCCGAATGGGCGGCGACGAGAGCTGGTCAGGTCATGCTTCCCATCGGCCAGTTAGAGAGTTTCGATCCCAATACCCAGCTGTGGACTGCCCTTCAAAAACTGGACCGCAACGGCGTCAATCAGCTGCCCGTCATCCGCGATCACCATGTGATTGGCATGCTAAGCCGGGAGGATGTCATCTCCTACCTGCGAACGCTCGAGGATTTGGGACCCCGGAATGGGACAAGATCAAGCAGGACGGGATAGCTAGGCACTAGTGACGTTCGATGAGGCGGGCATGCCCCGCATCGGGAACATAAACAAGCCGCTTGATCTGCGCCTTGATCCGCTTCTCGAAAATCTGACCCGTCCAGCCCTGCGCCTCCGTTTGCGAAATCCCCACAGCAGACTCTCTCTGCAAAGTTACGGAAGGTCTTCGCAGCCCGCTATTGGGACCGGCAGCCTGAAAGTAGCAAAATTGATTTGCTGGGCGTTGCGGTAGTTAGGACGGCACGCAATTCGGAAACAGAAAAGAGTTGGGCAGCCGTTAGACTGCTAGGTGAGGCACGTTGGCAACTCCCTGCCTCCTAATGGCTGCGCTACAGCCAAGGTCGGATTTGTTTTTCTCCATTTTGGCATGATACCTAGCTCTAACGTGGGGGTGGGCGTATGCTAGAC
>JBAUNL010000954.1:0-2141 GCA_049579205.1 Rhodomicrobium sp.
CTGAAGCAGCTTCCAAGCGATCGGCGCAATGATCCGGAGTGGAAGCTGTTCGAAGAAGATGCGAACGAGAACGTCTACAACATCGTCCATCTCATCTACCACGCCAGCAAATACGAAGGCTCCTGCATGGACTTTGAATTCTCACGCCGGACGATGGAGGAGCATTGGAGTGCCGGCTACACCGACACCGTTCGAACGCTGCGCCATCCAGAGGTGCTGGAGCGTCCCACGAATGCAGAGGGTTTCAACACCTTCGATTTTTCCATCAATGGGGGATAGGTGCCAGCACGGGCCCTGCCAAATTCAGGCGCTGCATGGGCGAAGCGACTCCTGACAGTAGGAACCCATCTCGACCCTCCGCCGAGGTCTTCTCAGGGTCTTGGCCGCGTGAAAACGCTCAATGTGTGGCTCTGCGTGTTGATCGGCTTCCAATCCTGGCTCTGACGCACTTTCGATGATGATCTTACTCGGCTCAGGCTGCGTTGAGGAGCCGGGCTTCGAGAAGGTCGAGCTTCGCCCTTCCGTACATCTGGCGCTTCACTAGCTTGAGCTTCGTGATCTGCCCCTCCGTTTGACCATTGGACCAGGGCTCGGTGATGGCAGCGCGGATGGCGGCTTTATCCTTCTTGATGCTGGCGGCAAAGGATGCGATCAGGCTTGTGCTGGCTTCGCCAATGCAGGGATCGAGATCGGTCTCGGTTTTCTTTCGGATCATGGGGTGGAATCTATCGACGAGCCTTCGGGTTTCGGCCAATGCTGGCACACCAGTCTCGATGGCGGCGACGATGATGGTATCGGCCTTGCTCAAATGATTGCGCGCCATGGTCATCAATCGTGCGATCTTCCTGGCGGACGGCACTTTTTGCTGGTGCAGATCCAACGCTTTCTCCGCCCTCCGCCCGCGCGCGGCCCACTCGCTCGCAGACGATTGTTCCGTAGCGGTGATTGCGGCGGAATGCCCGCAGCGCAGTCGAACGCGCCGCGATCGACCCGGCGGAAACAGCCGCCGAATATCTTGAACCGGTAAAAGGAAATGCTTCCCGGATGAGGCAAAGGTTTTGAATCCGCAATGGCGATAAAACCCGGCGGCGTGATCGTCTTTGGCTTCGACAGCTATGACGGCGGCGGCAACGACGCTGGTTGGCGTCGAAAAGGAGCGTTCGGCCGAGCCCTTGACCTCCTGCCGAGCGCGCGTAAAGCGTCGCCCGGCAGAGCTATCAAACGCATGCTGGTTCACATGCAAGCTAAATCGCCTCGCCGGTTGCTGAACAATGGCTCGAACACAAGCGCAAGTTCCGCCGGGCACTTGCCTATACCCTTCGCCCCTCGAGCCTTGCGAGGTCCGGCTTGCACCGCGCTCAGATTGGCCGGTTAGCGACATTAGCCCCGAGCCTTACGATCGTTACGAGGAAGTACATCACGGCAAGCGCGAATAGCGCCGAGGCAATTGCGAGGAGAACGAAGCTTCTGCCTACGTTTTGCTTCGTCCGTCAGCGCGACGGGAGCGTCCGCTTCCTCGGAAGACGCTTCCTTTCGCTTATCTTCCAAATCCAAAGCCATGTTCGACCCAAAGCGCGCCGAATAGCGCGAAGAGATAGAGGATGGAGAAGGTGAAGAGCAGACGGCAAGTCCGGTCGGCTGCGAAGCCTTCGGGTGTCCGGAATACCCGCCACGCGCAAAAGACGAATCCAGCGCCCAGAGCGAGAGCCGCCACCGCATAGCGAACCCCCGCAAATCCAAAGCATCACGGGCAGAAAGCCGGACGCCGCCGTAGCAGCCACGTAGATCAGCACCTGAAGGCGGGTATACGCGGTCCCTCTTACGTTTGGCATCATCGGAACACCGGCTCGGTCGTAGTCGCGCGAGCGGTTGAGCGCGAGGGCCCAGAAGTGTGGCGCCGTCCCCTTCGTCGCCAGGAATACGAGCACGCTCACTCCGCCAATATAAGAGCCTGTGGGTCATACCGCTCGTCTTCGTCGTTCTGATTCTAGGGATTGCGGTCTCTCAAGGGGTGCTCCAGACCGCGTGGTTTCAGGAATTCCTCAAGCGCTATCCTGGCATACCCCAGGATATGCCGGCGGTTCATACCGGCTTCCCCTGGTGGCTGCGGGCCCAGCACTTGCTCAATATGGTCTTCATGT
>JBAUNL010000955.1:0-9789 GCA_049579205.1 Rhodomicrobium sp.
ATTATTCCCCCGACCGGGGGCGCATGTTTTTTCACTCAAGCTCCTATACGGCAAACCCGATTGCATGCGCGGCCGCGGCCGCCAATCTGGAGATTTGGGCAACCGAACCGGTTCACGAGCGCGTTGCTTCGTTGGCCGCCCGGCAAGCGGCGCGGATCGCGTCATTTCGCAACGATAAGCGCCTTTTGAACGCCCGACAGGCAGGGACTATCACGGCGCTCGATCTCAGCGCGGAAGGTGCAGGCTACCTGGCAAGCGTCGCCCCCGGGCTTTATAGCTTCTTCACCGAAAGAGGTTTCCTGCTTCGGCCGCTAGGAAACACGATCTACGTCATGCCGCCCTATTGCACGACAGAAAGCGAGCTTGACTCGCTCTATGCGGCCATTGCGGAAGCTGCCACGGCAGTCAAACCGTAATCCCCTGGCAAAGCGATCACGTTAGTTTAGAGACACCGCTTGATGCGGTTTCCGCGAATGACCGCCGCCGTAAAGCTTTCGTGATCCCGATTTGATCGAGCCAGATCGGTAGTTCGTCTAAATGCAACCCTCGCGCGGATTGCGGAGCAAAATCAGCTGTGATTTGTACCGGCGACCACAATCGGCCTGTTCCGCGTCTTTAGGAACAGCGCGGGCCCTACAAGATCACGCTCCTCCGGAGGGGAAGATGAAATATCTTTGGCTACTCATTCCATGCATCGCCGCCCTTATCGTGCCTTTTTACAACACCGTTGATCCGAAGCTCTTCGGCATCCCATTCTTCTTTTGGTTCCAGCTCGCGCTCATTCCTATTTCGTCGATCTTCATTCTATTCGCCCACTTCGGAGACAAACGATGATCGACAACCTCAATGTGACGGCGGCCATCGTTTTCGTCGCCTTCTTCGCGCTTGTAACCATTATGGGTTTCGTCGCTGCCAACTGGAAGCGCGGCAATCTGGACGAGCTTCATGAGTGGGGATTGGGCGGCCGGAGGTTCGGCTCCATTATCAGCTGGTTTCTGATCGGTGGCGATCTTTACACGGCTTACACTGTCATTGCCGTACCTGCGCTTGTTTATGCGGTTGGCGCCTTCGGCTTCTTTGCCGTTCCATACACCATCCTGATCTATCCGCTTCTCTACCTGGCCTTCCCGAGGCTATGGTCGGTGACGCACAAACGCGGCTACATCACGGGCGCGGACTTCGTTCTCGGCCGCTACGGTAATCGCTGGCTTGAACTTGCAATCGCCCTGACAGGCATTCTTGCCACCATGCCCTATATCGCGCTGCAGCTTGTCGGCATCGAGAAGGTTATTGGGGCTCTGGGCTTCCATGGCGAAGGCCTTATGTCCCATCTTCCGCTGACCATCGCTTTCGTTATACTTGCTGTTTACACCTATCGCAGCGGTCTCCGCGCACCGGCCATGATAGCGTTCGTGAAGGACACGATGATTTATATTTTTGTCATCGCGGCCATCATTGTCATTCCGGCAAAGCTTGGGGGCTACGGGGCGATCTTCGACGCAGCCGCGCAAGTATACGCCAAAAAAGGAGGGGCGACCGGCCTGACGCTGCAGCCACAGCAGGTGATGCCCTATGTCACTCTTGCGATCGGATCAGCGTTAGCGCTGTTCATTTATCCGCATTCGATGACCGGCATCCTTTCGGCATCGAGTTCCCAGGCGATCAAACGCAATGCGATCGCGCTGCCTGCATATTCCTTGGTACTTGGGCTGATCGGGCTTATGGGGCTTATGGGGCACGCTGCGGGCATAGTCGTCCAGAATCCACAGGACGTAGTGCCGCAACTCTTCCTGAAGATGTTTCCGGACTGGTTTGCGGGCTTCTGCTTCGCAGCGATCGCGATAGGCGCTCTTGTGCCGGCCGCAGTTATGTCGATAGGCGCCGCCAACACCTTCACCCGCAATGTTTGGAAGCCGTTCATTCACCCAGGCATGACCCCGGCCGAGGAGTCATTCGTAGCCAAGCTTGTTTCGCTGGCCGTGAAGGTTGGAGCACTTCTCGTCATTCTCTTCATCCCAACCAAGTTCGCCATCGACTTCCAGCTCCTGGGGGGCGTGTGGATGAGCCAATGCTTCCCAGCCATCATCTTCGGCGTCTACACCCGCTGGTTCAGCGGTTGGGCGCTTCTTATCGGCTGGGCGGTTGGCATGGTCATCGGCACTTACCTTTCCTGGGGTGCAACAGCTTGGGTGCCGACTCACGCTGTGTTCGACTGGTTCACAGCCTATAATGGCCTCACTGCCATTTGTGTGAATGTGATTATCGCCACGCTCTTGTCCATTCCGTTGCGGTCGACGGCCCCGGATGAGACTTCTCCCGCCGATTTTGAAGGAGGAAGGGCCGTCCCGGCCTGATGCATTTGGCTTCGGAGGCAGCTAGATTGTCTGCCTCCGAACTAATGCCGCAAAGTTCGCTGCATATACCGGGAATAGAAAATATATCGGGAGGGATAGAATGACACGGTTATCCGCATTAGCGATCGCGCTGGTTTTCGCGATTTTTGCTTCCATCTGGCACGTACAATTCGCAGCTGGCCAGGCGGATAAGGGATGGATCACCTTATTCGATGGCAAAAATCTGGACCAATGGAACACTACTGGTGACGCAAATTGGAAGGTTTCTGACGGTTCTGTTGTTGCCGATAAAGGGAATGGATTTTTGGTTTCGAAAGCCCCTTACACGGACTTTGAGATCAGAGCCGAGTTCTGGGTCGACGACGATGCGAACAGCGGCATCTTTATCCGCTGCCAGGACGACAAGAAGTTGGGTTCAAAGGAATGCTACGAAGTGAACATTTTCGACAAGCGGCCTGCGCCTGAATACGGCACGGGAGCAATTGTGGATGTTGCAAAAGTCGATCCGATGCCGAAGGCCGGCGGCAAATGGAATATTTATGAGATCACGGCTCGAGGCGGGCATCTCGTAGTCGTGCTCAACGGCGTGAAGACCGCAGATGTAGAAAACAGTCAGCACAAGAGCGGGTTCATCGGCTTGCAGCATGGCATCGCCGCGGACAAAACCGATAAAGGCGTCGTGAAGTTTCGCAAGGTCGAAATCAAGCCGCTTTGAGCGCGCCGCAAAAGAGTTCCCCCTCATCCTGTCCTTCTCCCCGAGGGGAGAAGGAACTCCAGAAGCTCCCTCCCCCTTGGGAAAGGGTACAGCTCATACTCCTTCTCACGGTGGCGACAGGGCTGGGGTGAGGGGGTCTTCCCAAGCGCGGGAGGGAACACTCGGCCCATTCCGGTATCACAGATTATCGGGGTGCCCACTCTTCCGGAAAGCAGCGAGAATGTCGCTCCAGCAGCGGGCAGGATCAGAAGCTTCCACCGCTGCCTTCCTGGCCGCTGCCTGTTCCTCTTCCGCCACGGCCTCGCGATAGTAACGCTCGCTCACCTCAGATGAGTTTGCCGCCTGCTTCTCCAGTGCCTCTTTCGCCTGTTTCATGCTGGACTCGAAGGCTGCGGCGAAACCCGTGTCACGCGGAACTTCCCTCTTCAATTCGATGCGCGCCTCCGCAGCGGCGAGGAAGAACATCCGCGCCGCGGAGAAATCCCCTGCTGCGGCCTTTATTTCGCCGATTCGATGAAGGGCAGTGGCCGCATCGCGCCTCCAGATGAGGTTCTTCGGATCGCTCGACACGAGCTTGCGCCTGATCGCAAGTGAGGCGAATTGCGCTTGAAGCGCACCCGGAAATTCATTCATTGCAAGTTTGGCGCCGGCGAGCTTGTCGAAGCTCCATGATATGTCGTGCTGAAGCTGCGTATTGGTTTGATCCATCGACAATAGGTGCTGGCGGATGCATAGGCTCTTGCGATAAGAGGCCTCTGCCGTAGTATAATCCTTGAGATCAACGGATACGTCGCCGATCTTATTGTAATTCCATGAAATTTCGCGCTCAAGAGCGATCGGTGGCTCACCCTTGATCAGTTTAATCGCCCCTTTCGTGTTCTCGAAGGCATCGCTATAGCGATCCTTGGCGCTACTCCATTGCCTATCGAAGCGGTCGAGGTCACCGATGCGGACCAGAGTCTTGGAGAGACTCACCGCGAAATCCGCATTTTCAGGGGATCTTGCCCTTAGGTTTGCGCCGATCTTTGCGGAATCGCCATAGAGTTCGCGGGCCTTGCCAAAGTGCTTCTGCTCGCGTTCCAAATCTCCAGCCAGGTGCAGGCTTTCGGCGAGACTTTCTTGATAGTCCTGGTTGTTTAGACGGGAAGCGGCCAGCCTACGCCAGATAGCAAGGCTTTCATCTGATGCCTTAATCGCCTCCGCAGTCTGATTGATCTTCTGGTAGGTTTTGCCGAACTGATAAAACATGGCGGCCCGGCTTGCATCGAGGCGCTCGTCGCCGCCGCCTGCGTCCTTCAGGTTCGCAGCAAGTACCTGACCGCTCTTCAAAATGCGGTTCACCGTCGAAACCGGCATGCCTTCCGCATTTTGCATCTCCCCTGCGAGGTCTTTGATAAGGAGATCGAGATTGGTTCTGGCGGCATTATAGCTGGTCTCCGCGCGCTGCCATTGAAATACTGCCGCGCCTGCGAGTGCGAAGGCGAACACGGCAGCAAGCAGCGATCCTGCGGCTATTGCTCGCTGCCGCCGCGTCGCGGCGCGCCGGCTGGCGAGCATCAGTTCAAGGATTTCGTCGCTCGGCGGCGGCGCCGCTTTGGGCTGCTTGTCCTGCCAGGCCTCCGCGTCCACAAGTGCGGTTCCGCGCAGAAGCAGCGCTGCCGCGCGGTTGCGAGCGATCCATTGCCGGGCTCGGTCGGCAAGCCGCGTATGCTCCTTGATCCATTGGCGGTCAGTATTGAGGGCATCGGCAAGCGCTTTAAGATGCACCGCAAAGTCGAAGATCCCCTCCGACGGCAGAAGCTGGATCTTCCTGATCGAGTCCGGCAGTTCCGCCACGGGAACTCGTTCCAGCATCACCGGCACGAGCCTTTTGTTCGTGTCGCGAACTTGGCCAAGCTCCCAATGGCAGGCTTTGGACGCGAGGAAAGCGGGGGTGACGAGCGCAACAACCGTATCGCAACCTGCTATGAAGTCGCCAAGCTCTTTCAACCACTCTTCGCCGTAAGGAAGATCGCGCCGGTCGATCGTGACATTAAAGCCCTCGCCTTCGAGCGCCGTCACCAAGCGGTCAGCCGCCTCAAGATCCCCCCGGGAGTACGAAATAAAAACGCGAATCGCTTCCGAACCAATGCGCCTGGAGTCCATGGGCAAAATTCCTTACGCAAACAAATATCCGGGATATTAGGGCAGATTCGCAAATGCTGCACGCCTGTGGGAGCGCTTTCGCTAAAATTGAACCCATCAGATTCAATCTTGAATCCTGGGAGAGAGCTAGCTTAACCTTCTCCGAACGCGCAGAGAGGTTTGAGCGCCATGACTGAGAAGAATGCCGACGGCTGGAAGCACACTGTCGAAAACCCGTATGTACCGGATCGACTTTTGAATCAGCTTGATCGAGCCGACCTGAGGATTGCTAACGCGCTGGAATACATTGCCGCGCAAATGGGCGAGATCAATGTAAAGCTCGGGGCCTTACTGACCGAGACGCGGCGGCAGAACATGAAATCTGGCCGAGCTTGTCCTACTGAAATGAAGGTGGTCCCGCAGTTGAATTCCGTTTCTTCACGAAAAAGCCCGGCTTGTGACCGGGGTTTTGTTTGTGATCGCTTTCAGCGGCCATGTTGATTAGGAACTAGGTGCGCCCCTGTAAGTCTTGGTTTCACCGCATCGCGTTATCTGAAAACCGCTCACACCTTTCGGCGATGCTCTATTGCGCGAAAATCATATTCAAGACTGCGGCAAGCCGGATTCCCGCTCGCTTGAACCGCTCGCGCACGATGGGTGCCTGCTCTCGAAGATATTGAGGGGTGATTTCCACGGTTCGCTGGTGGCCATCGAATTTCTCTTCGGTTTCCGAGTACCAGCATGCTTCCTCGCGCCAAGTACAATATTGAACCGAAGGGCTTTCCGCGATCACAAGGGACTCCGTTGCCCAAGCGGCGACAGCGGTGACATCCAAGCTCTCAGGCGCCCATGCTTTGCGGTCGCTTTCGGTGATCTCGTTTCTGAGAGTGGCGGCGATGGCGGCCTCGTCTTCACCGATCTCACTGTGAATTATGCAAACGTCCCAGACGAGATGCAGGCTATAGGAACATTGCCCGGAGACCTTAATCAGATTTCCGCCTTTGTCATCCTCGAAGGAGACGTGGAGCGGCTGATGAATATCGCCCACCCAATGGCCGATGCTTTTTAACAAGCGAAGCTGATCGCTGCTACCCGGTCGCTTCGCAAGTTCCGCCGTATCGTTTAGAATCGCGGAAGCGACGCAACGATCCGCGCTCGGGCAGATCGCGGCGGGGTCGACGGCTTTCGCGGTGCGAGTCACATTCAAGAAATGCTCCGGTGGCCTGACTGGAGGAAATACATCCGGCCAAGTGCAGCCTGACGCGAAAGTGTGAAACTTCGGGTCGAGCGCCATCAAGGCATCGACCTTGGCTTTCGGCGCCGGTGTCAGCTCCAAATAGGCAAGCTGACAGATGATCCGGTGCCCCGCATCTCCCCAGGCGAGGGCTCGAGGCGCGGTTGCAAACACAGATGCAAGAATTGCGAAAAGCCAGCAAAGGGACCGCATCTTCCAACGCATTACCGGCATGATCTGCTGTCCAATTTACCACCAGAAATCAAGCACCAAAGGATGCTTCAGAAGTCGCCTCTGCTCGGAGCAGCGGCGCTCCCCGCTTACCCGGCCGCAAACTTGTATAAGCACTCAGGCGTTTCAGCCAAAATAAGTTTGCGCAGGCTCGCGTCAGGACACCATTCCGCGAAAAGTGCAAGCATTTTCACATCGTCAATTCTCTGGAAGGGGGCAATTTCCATGCGGGAACCGCTCTTGCTCCGTCCGGTATGGGGCCAATCCGAAGCCCAGACGAGTTGGGCTGGTCCCGCTTCGATAAGAGCGCGCGCAAAGGGTGCGACATCGGCGTAATCAGGCGCTTGCGAGAAACGGTAACAGCCCGAGAGTTTCACGAAAACCTTGCGATTACGAACAAGATTGAGAAGTGCGGCAAAGCCGGGCTGATCGATGCCTTTTGCTGCCACGGGAGATCCGAAGTGATCGATAACAACGGGGACGGGCAAATTGGCGATTTCTTCGGCAAGTTGCGCAATGACGGGGAGTGCCGCGTAGATTTGAATGTGCCATCCGAACGGTGCGAGCTTCTTTGCAAAGGCATTTAGCTGCGCCGATGCCGCGGATGGATCGCGCGTAAGGCTCGATTCGAGATTGAGGCGAATGCCTTTTACTCCCCGGCGATCTAGGCGTTGAAGTTCTTCAAGGCTGATCTCGGGCGGAAGTACGGCGATGCCCCTCGCAGTGCTCCCGAGTTCTGCAAGCGCATCCAACATGCAGCTGTTATCGGTTCCATAGAAACTCGGCTGAACAAGCACATTGCGCACAATTCCAAGGCTTTTTCTTAGGGCGAGCAACTCTCCGATGGGCGCTTCTCCGGGCGTGTAAGTGCGATCGGGATCCATCGGGTATTTCGCGGCGGGACCTACGATATGCACATGGCAATCGCACGCATTCTCCGGCATGTCCGGAATGGGACCGGGTGCACCCGAGGCTTCGCCTACGGCGGCGTAGGTGCCAGCGATGGCCATCATCTTCGCAAAATCCCTTCTTGTGTACGTCACCGCCCGTTGCCCGCTTTCGAAAAGCCGCTACTCGCGCTTGATCAGGAGTTTGAGCGAAAACGCCAAGATGGTTGCCACGAACAGGAAGCCGGACATGACCATCAATCCGGTGTCGAAAGAGCCGGTCGCGTCCTTGAGAAATCCCATGATCGAGGGGCCAGCGAACCCGCCAGAAGTCCCAATTGAATTCATGAGCGCAAGACCGCCCGCCGCTCCAAACCCCGAAAGGAAACGCGCAGGGATTGTCCAAATGATTGCGCGTGCCGTGTTCGTCCCTACGGCCGCTATCGTAAGTCCCAAGAATGAAATGAGGAAAGAATTCGCCCAGATCGCGAAGAGCAGGCCGAGACCCGACACAAGGCAGGTCATCGCCAAACCTGCGATCTTTCGTCCGCTGCGACCGATGGCCATGGCCCAATAGATCATCACCACGCACGCGACGAGATTCGGGATCGCCGTCAGAAACCCGACTGAGAGGTTGGAATAGCCGTGTCCCTTGATGATAAGGGGAAGAAACAGGGCGACGCCGTATGAACCGACCGTATACGTGAACTGGGTCACGGCGAGCAGAAGTACACGCGGATCGACGAGGCTCGCCCAAAAGCGGTGCTGCTCCTTCTCTTTCCGTTCCGCCGACAGGCGCGCCTCTACCGCTTCTTTTTCCTCGATTGTCAGCCACTTCGCCTCTCTCGGCCTGCTCGGCAGCAAGATCAACACCGCGATCCCCAGGATTATCGCAGGGGCTCCCTCGACCACGAAAAGCCATTTCCACCCCGCCAGGCCCAGAATACCATCCATCTCCAGCAGGAGGCTTGAAACGGGGCCGCCAATTACGACCGATGCCGGTATGCCGACCAGAAACCACGCAAAGATTTTGGCGCGGTATTCCGCTGGGAAACATTGCGCAAGGTAAAAGGCCGCGCCCGGGAAGAAGCCCGCTTCCGCCACGCCAAGCAGAAAGCGGAGGGCATAGAAGCTTTGCGCGCCTGTGACGAAGATGGTCGCAATTGAGATTGCGCCCCAGGTGATCATGATCCGGGCAAGCCAAATCCTCGCACCAAGTTTATAGAGCGCGACGTTGCTTGGCACTTCGAAAAGACTGTAGCCCAGGAAGAGAATACCGGCCGCGTAGCCGAACTGCGCGGACGTCAGCCCCACATCCTTGTTCATGGTCAGGGCGGCGAAGCTGACATTGGTCCGGTCGAGGAAATTGACGATATAGGCGAGGACCAGAATTGGCACCGTGCGCCAGGCGATCTTGTCGAAAGCTCTTTTTTCGAGAGCGGCGGTTTCGGCATCCTTAGAGCCGTATTCACCTGCGCCGGCGGTGCTCAAAGTCCATTCCTCCCCCAAGGACTGCGCCATTCTTATCGTGGCGCCGTTTTAATGCAGCATGCCGAGGATCCTAATCTCCCAATCGAACCAGCTCCGCGATCGCATGCCCCGTTGCGGCGGTTCCGAGATCGCCACCAACATCTCTTGTGACACGTCCATCTGCCAAGGCAAGCGCCACCGCCTCTTCGATTGCTCGCGCAGCTTTCCCGAAGTTGGCTAAGCCTAACAGCTCTCCATGCCAGGCGAGAAGCAATGCCGCCGAAAGGATTAAAGAGATGGGATTGGCAATGTCGCGCCCCGCAATATCGGGCGCCGAACCGTGGGCGGCCTGCGCCATCGCGTGACTGAAGCCGGCATTGAGTGAGGCGGCGAGGCCGAGACTGCCGGACAGTTCGGCTGTAAGATCAGAAAGGATGTCGCCGAACATATTGGTCGTGACGATTACGTCGAAGCGCTCGGGGTTGCGCACAGCATGAGCCATCATTGCATCGACGAGCAAATCATCCACCGCAAGATCGGGATATTCGCCTGCAACCTGGCGGCATATGTCAAGGAACATGCCGTCGCCGACTTTCAGGACGTTGGCTTTGTGGACGATGGTCAAGCGCTTTCGCCGCCGCTGAGCGAGATCACAAGCCACCCGCGCAATTCTTTCGCAGCAGGCGTGAGTAATGCGCCTGAGCGAAATGACCACACCGGGCGTGACAACCAACTCGCCGTATCCCTGCTCCATGTTGCGGTCGGCATAGAATC
>JBAUNL010000956.1:0-12893 GCA_049579205.1 Rhodomicrobium sp.
GTCAACAATCTTGTTCTCGCGGTGGCCATACAGGCGGTCGCGGAAGCGCTGGTATTGGCGAGAAAGGCCGGTATCGATCCTGAATGCGTTCGCCAGATTACAACTGTCGGAGGTGCAAGGACTGGCGCAATGGAAACGCGGGGACCGCGGATGATTGCGCATGACTTTACGGCCCACTTTTCGACAGACAATATGCACAAGGATCTATCGACGGCGCTGAAACTTGCGGACGAACTCGGTGCGTGTGCGCCGGCTGCAGCCGCGGCGCTTGAGACTTTGAAGGCTGCGAGGGCGCAAAACAAGGGCGAAATGGATTCAGCGGTCGTGTACACGATCATTGAGCAATTGTCTGGCCTTACAATAGGCGAATCCAGCCCATGATAATCGACGAGCGAACCTATACGTGCCTGCCGGACAAGCTGAAAAGTTTCCTGGACATCTATGAGAGCCGCGGGAAGCCGATCCAATGGCCGATCCTGAACGATCCGCTTGCGATTTTCGTGACAGATGCAGGAACTCTTAATCAAGTCGTATTTTGGTGGCGGTTCGCGAGCATGGGCGACAGGGAAGCAAGGCGAGCCACGTTAGCCGTCGCTCCAGGCTGGACCGAATACATGGCGAACGCGCTTCAATATCTTCAACGTCAGGAGAACCGCATTCTTATGCCGGCAAGTCTTTCTCCCCTCAAAACATAGTGTGTATGATGGCGCGGCGGCGATACAACCAATTCTTGACCCATTGGTCGGTGATCTGGCCGAATGGTTCGCTTTAGCTGCTACGTGCAATACGCCTGCAATGATTAAGAGCTGCCTCGATTAAATTGATTGTCGCTTCGTCAGTGCGAAAGGCGGAATGAGCTGAGAGCGTGGTGTTCGGCAAGCTTGTCAAGCGGATGACCATGCGGCAGCGGTTCTTCGTAAAAGACATCGAGCGCAGCATAGCTGAGTTTTCCGGATTGGAGCGCTGCAACCATAGCGTCCTCGTCAATCAAGGCGCCACGCGCGGTATTAACGAGGATCGCGCCCGTCCGCATTAGCGAGAGCCTTTCAGCTGTGAGAAAGCGGCGCGTTTCATCGGTCAGGAGCAGATGAAGGGACACCACATGGCTTTCCGCCAGCAATTGCTCAATCGGTACAAATTTCACGCCAGGATGCGATTTCGCCGTTCGGTTCCAGGCGAGCACGCGCATTCCAGCAGCAAGTCTTGCTACCTCTGCCGCAATGCCGCCGAAGCCGATGAGTCCAAGAGTCTTGCCCGTGAGCTGCAGCCCTTGCGTCTGCAGCCACAGGCCGGACCGGATGCCGCGATCCATATTGCCCAATCTTTTCGCCGCCGACCACATCAGCGCGATCGCCATTTCCGCAACCGCTGTATCCCCATAGCCCTTGATAATGTGCACCGTGATGCCGCTAGCCGCGAGTTCTTCGGGGTTCATGTAGGAACGGGCCCCAGTGCCGAGAAACACGACGTGGTGCAGATGGCTGCAGTTCTTCGCGATTTCGGTGGGAAGAGCAGTGTGGTCGATGAGTGCAATGCTGGCGTCGCCAATTACACTTGGCAGGTCAGATGATTTCATCTCCGGCTTTCGGTTGATCTCCAGCGGGATGTCAGTTGGCTGCCACAATTTTTCTGCTGCATCAGCAAGAGCTGGGTTGGCATCGACAAAGACTGCACGCATGTGAACTCACGGTGCCGAGACCGATATCAGTGCGGTATACCGCTCCAGCTGTGAATACTCCAGAGTTGCTTTTTCAGCGTCCCGATGCCGGCTCAGCCTGTTGGAGCTATGCCTCCATGGCCACCGACCGGAGAGGCTTTGGCGGGGCTGATCGTCGATGGCTTCGCGACGAGCACAGATGTCGCGCCCTTCGACCCAATACGGGTGCCAGCTCGATCCGCACTGCTAAGCGCCATCGCCAACCGGTAGTGATAACCGCCGATGGAGATAAAGGCCTCGCACCGAACGCCTTCGTTCGCCTTGGCTAGAGCTAATGAGGCGAAGACTGCTTATGGCCCTACTCTGCCTTCCGCAGTCCATTCTGATTTGGTCCGCAACGGGCATACAAAAGCGGCCCATCGGATGTAGCCGTCGTTCCAGAGCGATTTCGTCCCAATTGGGACGGATCCGGAAGTGCGGGTATTTTCAACGAAATACCGCTCTTGCTCCAAGAGCCGACCTGAAATTGAGCATCTGATTGCTATCTCCAATAGGCCCTTCTGACCCAACTAAAACATTGGCTGTGTACAGCGGCCGGGGGACCGCGCACAAGTCCCTCGCGTTGACAGGGCCTTGGGGGCATGCCTAACATTCGCGGCGGAGGCCGCTTTAGGAACTGTTATCGCTTCGCCTCCACATCAAACATAAAAAATGCAACAGGAGGAATACATGGGATCCCTCACACGCCGCACACTCCTTAGGGGCGGCGCAATGGCGGGCCTTGCCGCGGCTTCCGGCGTGCTGACCGGCGCCGCTTGGGCCAAAGGGCCGCTTCTAGACACCCAGGCGCCAACGTTCTACCGCTTCAAGTTCGGGAAGGGCGAGGCCACCATTGTATCGGACGGGGTGCTGCCGCTGGGCGACCCTCATGCAGCGTTTCTCGGCATAGGGGCCGGCGAGCTTGATCAGATGCTGACAAGCAACTTCCTGCCAATAGGCGCCGCCACTCTGGAACAGAACACGCTTGTGCTGAACACCGGAGACAAGATCATTATATTCGATAACGGCATGGGCGTGTCCAAGTTGTTTGGCGACACGACCGGCAAACTCATGATCACGCTGAAGCAGGCCGGCATCGACCCGATGGACGTCGACGCTCTTGTCATGACCCATGCTCATATCGATCATTGCGGCGGGATCGTGGGCGCGACCGGCGCGTTGAACTTTCCCAACGCTCAGCTCTATATCAATGAGGACGACTTCAAATTCTGGACCGACGAAGCAAAGGTGGGGCCGAAGCTTGGGGCCTTCCTTGAGCAGACCAAGCGCAACCTAGTGCCCAATAAGGATCGCATTACCTGGGTGAAAGACGGGCAGGAGTTTCTCCCAGGCATCCATGCTATCCACACACCCGGTCATACGGTCGGTCACACGATCTACATGATCGAATTGGGCGGCGACCAGCTCTGCTACATGGGGGACATCTCGCATCACCCCGTGCTCCTTTTGCAGAAGCCATTAATCGAATTCGCCTATGACACCGATGCCAAGCAGGCCGCCCAAACGCGAGTCAAGGTCCTGAGCATGTTTGCGGCAAACAAGACGCGAATTTTGGCCTATCACTTCCCATGGCCAGGAATCGGCCATGTCGGCAAGGACGGCGACGGCTTCCGCTTTTTCCCTGAGGCAATCCATACGATGAACGTCGCTCCCATCTAGAGACGATCTCGGTTCGAACGAACTGTGCCCTTGGTGAAGAGGACGATGTTACCCTGATCCTAGGAGTCGCCAAATTGGGCGACTCCTCGTGTGTTGGTTAGCGCCATGATCAGTCCGCGGATGAAGCGCGAGATATGGCCATGCCTGCGCTTCTCGTCACATCAGCTCCCGATAGAAAATGGCTTTGCGGCAGCGCACATTGGCGCGGCATGTCGCTATCCGCCTCAAAAGGGTCGAAACCGGAAATCTCCGCTTTTCCAATCGACTACGGCTTCGCTCCAAAAAGCGGATAGGAATTCTCTTACGCAAGGGTCGCGCCGAGATCGGCGCTAAACCACCGCATACTGCCCGGCAACACCCGATTGAATCCGCGTCCTCTAAAACGGCATCGGCCGCCGTGCATTTGTGAGACTATACGGCCTTCCACTACGCCAGTCAGGACCTGCCCTTCGAGCGCCTCGTCGAGATCCTGAACCCGGCCCGGGCGCAGAACTATCATCCGCAGTTTCAGGTGATGTTGGCGCTGCAGAACAACAATGCCGCAAGCCTCATGCCAGTAGAATCTTAAGCTTGGCGTTATCGTCACTGACAAAATGTGCGGCCTCGCTGATCAAGCCCCACCGCTGAACACTTCATCGCAGGGAACCCAACCCTAAGACCGGCTTTTCTAAGCTACCCATCATACATGGTAATGTAAGGTAGAGTACAATGCGTGCCGTTCATCTCACTGCTTATGGCGACCCCGCCGGCGGACTTGAATACGTTGACATCGCCGAGCCCGTCGCTCCTGGTCCGGGCCAAGTGCTCCTTGGTGTCGAATTTTCCCCGATAAACCCAAACGACCTTATAATGGCCCAAGGCATCTATGCTTTCCGCCCCGTCCTGCCAGCCGTCATCGGAAATGAAGCGGTCGGACGCGTTCTCGCGGTGGGGCCAGGGGTGGAGAACGTTAAGGGCGGCGACCGCGTCTTGGCACCACTTTCGAGCTTCACTTGGAGGGAGCGGATGGTCATACCGGCAGACGGCCTTTTTACCCTCCCTCCGGATGCGGATCCACAGCAATTGGCGATGCTTGCCATCAATCCGCCCACAGCGGCGCTGCTGCTCAGTGAGTATGTTGATCTGAAGCCTGGCGAGTGGGTCGTGCAGAACGCCGCCAATTCCGGTGTCGGGCGGTGGGTCATCGCCTTCGCGAAGGCGCGTGGTCTGAAGACCGTAAACATCGTTCGGCGGCAGGAACTTGTAAGTGAGCTTGAGGCGGCCGGCGGAGACATCGTGATTGCCGACTCCGAGGATGTTCCAGGAAAAATCAAAGAGGCTACCAGCAAGGCTGAGCTACGCTTGGCGCTTGATGGTGTCAGCGGCCCGGCGACCGGCGTGCTCGCAGCGACGCTTTCGCCGCGCGGCATTCTCGTCAGCTTTGCGGCCATGAGTTGGGGTCCGATGTCCCTCGACCCATTGGACGTTATCTTCAAGCCTATCACCATCCGGGGGTTTTTCTTGGGTCACCCCGAAATTGCGGCCAAAATTCCGCCAGCGGCCAAAGAAGCAGCTGGGATGATCGCGTCGGGCCAGGTCCACATACCAGTGGCCGCAACCTATCCGCTCTCTTCTATCAAAGAAGCCGTGGCACACGCGCAACGCGGCGGAAAAGTTCTTCTCGGCTTAAGTGGACCATCCACCTGATTTGCGGATGACCTCCGAGAACGCGCCGATTGGCCCCACGCGGACAAGCGTCTGCAATTCTGACCGGGAAAGTCTGCTTGCGGCCTCTTTCGGAAGTCGAAGACCCTATCTTTCAAGGAATCGTCGCTGACGCGCAGAGGCACCTATCATGCCCTCGAACAAATTTTAGAAATGATCAAAAGTCCTGACACAGACGACCGGGTTAAGCTTCTAGCTATTAAAGAGTGGCTTGACAGAACTTGGGTAAAGTGCAGCCCGGCTCGGCGCCGGCATCAAAACCCGGTGGCGGAAGTGCTGAACATGGCCAGTCCACGGTCGTGATATTGCCGAGCAACGGCTACGAATGCGGCGCCTCCCATCAGGATGAGGATGAACCAAGTGAGCCAATGCCACTGTTAGCTCCGCAACCCGGCCATAAGCCCAAGGCGCCGGAAGCGATCGGGGTTACTGATAACCAAATTTCTAAGCCGGAGCCTGCGCTAGCGGAAGCAGCACCGCTGCAATGCCAGCACCACCGCCGCCGTCACCCGTCACGGAGCCGCCTCCGCCAGCCGCGTTGATGCATGAGCCTCGCATCAAATCCGAAGATTCCCAAGGGCATGCGTGCAGACGATGAGAAGCGGGGCGATCCCAAGGTCTAAGCGCTCGCGGCCAGCCGCGTCCCGCGCTTGAGCTTGTGGATATCTTCCGCAGCTACGGGGGCCGCCTGGCGGAAGGCCAACGCCGGCACTTAGGCGTAGGGCAGCCTCAACCATCGAAGCCTGCCGCACAGCAGAGCTTGGCGGCCATGTCGCGCGCTGCGAAGACTGGGGGACGCCTTATTCTTTCAGGAACCGTTGGGAGGCTCCATCATTTGATGGATTATGATACTGTTTTGGGGCAACGCTAATCTGATGTGGGATTTAATGACGCCTGTTAATAATACCCTAAGTATTTGGAAAGATTGCAGAAATTGGATTTTAACAGGGTGTTTTTTGAAGGGGGCGCGCGTCTGCGCTGCACGCTCCTGCCTTCCTACCGAAAGCTGCAGTGAGGGACTGGACCATCGAGGAGCGGTGGCATCGTTGACTGAGCGCAGAAAACCTGGCGTATCGCTGCAAACAGCTTAAAATAGACTATTCGTGCTCTTGCGGCCAGAACTCTCACAAGTAGGCCGACCCGAACTGCGTAGGTCAGGCTGCAGCTAAGCCGAATTTGAGTGGAGAACACTATGCAACAAACGGCGAGCGGGCTCCAAGTCTTTGCGGCAGCGTTGGTGCTTCTTGTCCTTGCCGTAGCGTTCATTATCGGTCTCTGGCTACGAGCGCTAGTAAAGCAATCCGCGCTTCATCCCTCTGTTGCGCTTCGTGTGATTGAAACCATTGCTGTCGTTATCGGCGGCGCGATCGGATCGGTGGTCGTCCTCGTACTGCTGGTCATCTTGTGGCCGGCAGCTGGAAACTGGATCATCAACACCTTTCTCTCTGACACCATCATCTGGCAAACGGAGTTCCAGCAATGGGTCACGAGAAACATCAATGATCCGACGACCTCTTCGGCGATAGGTCTTTTGATTCAACGAATCCAATTCGGCAGCGCCTTCTTAGGGTTTCTCGCCGGGTGGGGTGCAAAGTGGCTTATCGGAACTGTGATGGGGAAGAGCTTCCACACCGGGTCAAGCTCTTCCGAAACGATGCGATCGCTCGGAAAGGATCGCAATAATTGGCTTTGAGACGCGGCCCCTCGCCGGAGTGCAGCAGATAGGCGTCAGGTTCGGCGGGCCTGCGACGTATTACAACCCTGATCTGCCCATGTACCCTGCGGCTAGATTTTCTCTTTGCAATCCCCCATTGTAGAGGCCAAAGGGTACCTGTTGCATCACAGGCGACGCTGATTGTGCCCAATCCTGCTAGCCTCCTGGAACAATTGAAGAATCTGCCCAGGGTCTAATTGACCGCCGACGGCGAGTCTCAGAACGCCGAATTGCCCTGAAAAGAGATAGGCTGCCTGTCGCGATGGGTCGCAACCGGAAATGCTCATGTTGAGCAAATCTAGGCAGCTGGACCTCCGGAACCGGACTCGCACGAACCTCATAACCCTAAAGCGATTTTTCAGAATTCATCCGCGCCATGCGAAGGCACCCCGTTAAAATGAGCCCCGCATGGCCAGACAAAAGGGAGACCGGATTCAGAAGCCAAAGGGTGAGGAGAATGGCGAAAATCCCCGGCTTCGCCAGACCTCACCCGCAGCATGAGGTTTGGACCGGGAAAATGACAAGCTGGTTCTCCTTCTCTGCCCGTGCAATCGCTTCCTTTCGCCGGCCGCATCCGCTCGGGTCGCGACCGCGCTTCGGAAGGTGCCCCCGCCCTGCGGTTCACCGCTCATGAACACGATAAAATCGGTGTCCTTGCCGGTCTCGCCGCTTGTTTCTTCATCGGAGATGATCAGCGAGGAGCCGGCCAGCAGCGCCCCAGAAATGCGCTCGAGTGCTTCCTGCGGGATGACAAGCCGTTGCATTGCGTTTCGGGCCCCAGTGACGTCCGCCGCCTTTGCCTCACGGTGCTTCTTCGATTTGCGATACGCCTCGGAGTAAGGCTCAATGGCGGTCGCGTTCTTGTACATGGACACGACATTCCAGCGCATGCGCCCGGCCGTCGCGGTATAATCCAGGGCCGTGAAAACAAAAGTGCCGATCATTTTATCAGGATCGCGAATGGTCACGGGGCTTTCGAACACAGGTTCTCTGCCTTTGCGGATATAAAGACGCTGTGTCTTGCGGCTGATCAAGATTGAAATGGGCCAGGCATTCTCGCGGGCTATTTCTGCCGCCTGGGCAGCCTCGCTCGACAGGGCGGCGGCAGCGTTCGCCTCTTCTTGGGCTTGCGCCGCAGCGTCTAGTTTAGCCTGTGCTTGCCTCTTTGCCGTCTCAAGCTGCAACCGCGCCGCTTGGATCTCAGCAGCTGCTAGGGCCCTAGCGGCTTCCCCATTTTCCGTCCTCTTGGAAACAGCCTCCGGCACGCGTTCGCTTGCGACCAGCGCCGCTTCCCTGCGAGCGAGCTTGGCGGCTGCCACCTGGGCCAAACGGGCCGCTGACGTAGCCTCGGCAGCTTTATTCGCTGCGGCAGACCGCGCTTTCAGCTCGCGCGTCTTTGCGGCCTCTGCCTCCGCCAGCTTTGCTTCCTTAATGGTCTGGAGGCGTGCAGGTCTCTCGCTTGGCGAGCCGGTTGCACTTGTCTCGAATGGCGAAACTTCCGGTGCAAGAGGACCTTTCTGATTAAACATTTCGGGTTGCTCAATTTCCGCGGGAGTAATGTCCTCGCGAACGATGACAACACGCATGCCGGGTTTGGTCACCTGATAAAGCTCCTGTGCAAAGCCGTAAGACAGGCGCGTGCAGCCATGCGAGGCCGGATAACCCGGCAAATGCCCCGCATGCATAGCCATGCCCGTCCAGGTTAAGCGCTCCATGAACGGCATGGAAGCATCGTCATAAAGATTGGAGTGGTGCTCCTCTTCTTTGTCCAGGATGTTGTAAACCCCAGCCGGTGTCTCATGGCCCGTGGCGCCCGTCGAAACCTGCCCCTCCATGATTTTTCCTGAGGCGCCATAGACAGAAATCCGCTGCTGGGCCAGGGCTATAACGGCCAAGAGGGGCGCACCCGGAGCATGGGATTGAGTGTGGCGCTCGCTGCGCCGAGGCTGCTTCGCATCTGCGGAGGAAATCCCATCCACAGCAACCGCGATGACAGCGCCCATGGCAAGCACCGCCAATGATGAAGGCAGGGCGCTTGTTAATCTCATATGTTGGCCTCTAGCGGGTACCTGAGCTGCAGGCGCGTCGGGGCAGCTCTGGCCCGGCAACATGGTAAACGACGCGCACCATTATCAATTTCGAGATAATCGAGGGTCTTGAAAAAAGGTTCCGAATACGACTCGGGACGGAAGGAATTGCGTTTGGAGAGAAATTGGGCCGTCGAAGGTGACCGTCTTCGATGCCGTGGTGGCCTTCGATAGATCGGGTAAGTCTGCCTTGAAGGGGCGAATCCCCCGATGAGGCCAGTGATCGCTGGGTGCAAGACCGTCAAAGCATTGCGGAGAACCTAGGTATGCTCGCAAAACGCCCCGATCTCGAAGCTCGCTTGCGCAAGAATTAAGGAACGAAATGAAGGGCAGATAATTGCGGTAGAAGGGCCATGCTCGGCCCATACAATCCAGAAACACGAAATCGCATCATGACTACGAACAAGGCGGGCAGCGCGTTCTGCTACATCGTGATCGAGATAACCTGCTCCATATCTGATGCGCGAGCTGCTCACATATCTGAACCCAGGCGCGCGTGTGCCGACGGCAATAGGGTTCGCATATCCGCATCGCATAGCTTCGGTCCGGAGATGTTCGTCATCGACGCTGAATCTTGACCCGAAGCGAGCCTCCTGCCGCAATCCTCCGTTTGGTCTCAGTCGGGTGGATTGCAGACTCAAGCGCGATTTCAGGGCACAACCGCATTACCCCAAGCAGCGGAATCTATCCTTCTGTCGCCGCGGTAGAATGATTTTCACAATGGTGTCGAAGCACTTCTGAGTTACTCATCAGGGGCCAGGCATGCAGACTTTGCTGCTGTAATGTCTTGAAGGGTATTGATCCTTGAGATCAATCGCGATGCATCTTTAGAATATAATCAATCAAGTTATGTACATATCTACCGCACAAGAACAATTGTGCAGAAGGCATAAGGCACCATGCCACCAAAACTCTACCATCCGTGGCTGGCGATTGTATTTTGTGCAGCATTAGCCCTTGTCTCTTTCGAAGCAGCTGCTCGAAATTCCCGCCTTTGCCTCACGCTCCTAAGATACGACGACGATACTGGGACCGCTGACATTATAAATGACTGTTCAGAGTGCCGAAAAGCCACGATCCGCCGCTGCGACGGAACGAGATTCACTGTTAAGGTCGGAGGATCAGCAGCGGATAGCATTCCAGGCTCTTTTGGCTGCACAATGCAAAAGACCGCTGAATCCCGATGTCTGAGGCATCGGTTTAAAAAACCATCAAGAAAGTTCTGGAAACCTGCGGTAGAAGCCAAAAAAGATACTGTCCCCATTACTTCGAAATCGGGAGGACCACCGCTCAAGCCCAGCGATTATCATCAAACGGCCCCTTCTGAGGCAGCAAATAACCAAGGTGCAGGCGCGGCCAAAGATGTTGGGGCGTCCGCCGCCACGAACTCAATGCAAGCAGCAAACGAACCCGCTGGAGACAAGCTAGCAGCGGTCCCTCCTCAGGTGGATACGCCGGGAGCCCAACCAAAGATCAAAGCGAAAACACGAACCCAAATGGCTGCATTCGCAGACCTATCCGAACAGGATTGGGCCACGCTCTCACGCAGCGAAAGGGGTCAGAGCCTGATAAGGAAAACAGAGGCGCTTTTGAACCGAAGAGCGGTATTGCAAATAGTGTTGAGCAATCTCTGGTTTAGTCCTGACGCGGTGGAAATACAACAGGAATGGATCGCGGGAGAAAAAGAAGTGCAAGCTATCAATAGGGAGCTGAATGAGTTTCACGAGGTGGCAATGGCGATCATCGACGGGAAATGACTTCGCTAGGCTTGGGTCTTCCCGTCCACAGACGATCCCGCGAGCTGCTCTGAGGTTCGTGTGCTCTCGGCACTTGTCTGAGCACACCCACGCGGCGAAGCTTGTGTGATTTGTTGCGACACCTTTGCTCCCATTTGACGAGAACGCCACATTTCGAGCCCATCTGTAGCTGAGGGGCTAGTTGGTGCATTGATATCCTCGATTAGAGGCCCTCACCTAGGAGGGACATGTTAGCTTTTGAATTCAAGGCCAGACTATGGCTCCGATGAGCCTGGGGGTAGGCCACACGGTCTCGCGGGGCGACGGTCACCAGTTACGACAGCTTCAAGACTTGCTATCGCGGCGGAATCCAAGCACGGACATCGCCACCGGATGGATTAAGCGCTCCCAAGTAGCGTTCTTTTGCAGAAAACACGCCGGACTGCGTCGGATTGACTGTTTCCGAAACAGGATAGGAACGGAAAGCCGCAGTAAGAATCTTGATCGCTTGCGAGTAATAGGTCTCCGCTTGTTTAAAGTCATTCAGCGCTGCGTAGGCAGCGCCAAGCGCAGCATAGTCATAGCCAACGACAGGATCGTTTCTTCCAAGGCCTTCGGCGTCCATCGCGATGGTCTTCCAGAGCGAGATTATCTGTGTTTGCCTGTCGCCCGGTGTCTGGCGAAAATAAGCGTGTTCCCTCAGAGCATCCGCAAGTAGGAAGTCGTTCAGGTAAACCAACTCAACTGTTTGCTTAATGTAATAATCCAACACCAGAAACCCTAACTTGTAGTCTCCTTTCTGTTTCAGAGCTTGAATTTCAGCACTCACAGCAGACCAGCGGCTGTCCATGAAAGCGTCTGCATGAGCTGGTTGAAACGAAAAGATAACGAGAAACCAAAGCACGCTTAAGCTGACCTTCGACATCGCTTCCTCTACTTTGATACCAATACAACAGTAAAACCGCTTGACGAGCACACGGGGCTCCGCTGCTCGAAGATGAGAAATGTTGTTAGCGCTCCTCAAAGTTATTGCCGGCGCAATGGCCTGCGAATTCTTCTGATTCAGCGCTGACGGTCCTCCATGAAATCGGGTTTTTTAGTACTGCGATGACGCGGTCCAATTCCCATTGCAGTAGCTGACCATCGCTAAAGGTTAACAAAACCGAAAATTTAGGAAACCGATCTAGAACAAGCCTAGATTGCAGAAGGGGGCCTCGCTAAATTCTGGCCGGTGAAAAGCTCGGGGGAGCGGTTGAGGATCCTTAATAGACGACGGCGCCGCACTGGCAGCAGGTAGTGCGTTATACCCCCGCTTAACCCCTAGCAGCAGAAAGAAACCAAAACTTCGGCTCCCGGCCTTCCGCGGAGATTCAAGCCTAAAATTAGATAGATTTATCGCAAGCATGGCCTGCAGTTCGGCTGCGCACACGCGTGCCTGGTTGCTCACAGACCCAAACTGAGCGCACCAGTCGCGGAACAGCACGAAGCGGTTGTTGGCCTTGTGAAGGCTCTCTTTGCCGGGAAGTCGCAGAGGTAGCTTGCGGAAGGGAGCTGGCGATCGCTGGACCGGTGCTGACTAAGCCCTTGATACGAGCTTCAATTCTGCTGCTCCCCCCATTGCGGAAGAAGTCATTCCAGCCGGGAATGTCCGAGTTCGTGACGGGTTTCAGATGGCGGCCGCATGCAGGCGCGCAGGTGTCCCCGGTTCGGCCGGCGTCTGAAAGCCCCGAAGAACGAAACCGCGGGCAGCGTCTGTGACTATGGAGATTGGACTTGGAGGACAGCCACAGCTGTCACTGGCGCAGGCGCTTTTTGATTGAGGCGGACCGCTCCACAGCATTGCCGGGACTCGCGCTGCGAAGAGTGGCTGAAACGCCGTATTCTTTCAGGACCCGCTCCGAGGCTCCATCATTTGATGGATTATGATACTGTTTTGGGGCGCCGCCAATCTGATGTGGTATTTAATGCCGCCTGTTAGTAATACCCTAAATATTCGGAACGGGTGCAGAAATTGGATTTTAACAGGTGTTTTTTGAAGGGGGCGGCCGTCTGCGCGACGTTACGGTATCAGTGAGATGAATAACTGGTCGTCGGTCCATGTGCTTCAATAATCCCGAAATGCAATAGGCCCTGCGGGGAGACGAACTCGAGGTGACGTGCCAAGATCCGCTTCAATAATCCCGAAAAGCCAGAGGCCCCCCGAGTTGAACATTGGCAATTATCTGGGACTGTCAGCCCACGGCCAGTTGAGGCGGACCTTGCTCAAGTCGGCGGTG
>JBAUNL010000957.1:0-1819 GCA_049579205.1 Rhodomicrobium sp.
GGCCGTCGACCGGGCGCTTGAGAAGATCGAAGAGGGCACCTACGGTTTTTCGGACTTGAGCGGCAAGCGGATACCTAAAGCCCGACTGGAGGTCGTTCCCGAAGCTGTGCTGACCGTCGGGGAAGAAGAGCAGGCGGAACGGCGAAACAGGTAAAACACGCGAAACATTCGGCGGGGTCTTCCCAATGATATCTCCGCTGAAATTGCTACGCATTTGTAACGATCAGGCGACCTGTGCCAGTTGCAAGCTGGAAGTGGGAACTTTTGCTGCATCCCTGTTTTAGCTTGTAGCTAGTACTTTACCGCCCGGTACCCCTGCCGGGCGGCTTTTCGTATCGGCACCAAAAGCCCATATGCTGACTCTCACGTATTCGCCTGGTTTGCAATCCTCTGAGCCGCCCATGCGCCGCCGGTCCGTGTGAGCGCACCGAAAGCTCGGAATGAGTTGGTTGCATCGCTCAAAGCGGGCGATGCCCCGCCTATTCAGCAGGTTGCATTCATCTTTGGGCTGCCACGAGCCGGGCTGATAGACTCGACCTTCGAGGACAATCTACGGGGTCTCTGCCGTCGAGCGGACGAGTGCATCCGCTTCAGTAAAAACCTATGTGACGACCTGGCGGACCATGGAGAACGTGCGCGAGCGCAATTCAAGCGGCGCTTCGGACGCGAGGTCCCGCGTATTCAGAAGGTTTCATGGAAGATTGCCGAAGAGAAGGGGCTATTGCCCCCGGAATCCGAGTTCGCCAGCTGGAAAACGGCCTTTGTTTCGCGAGTCCCTAGAAGCCGGGGCCGGTGGGCGGGAAAGATGCGGTACTGTGTGAGAAGGCAGCTCTGGAGGCCGATTCGAAGAGCTGCATTCGGGGCTAGGCTATGACCGCCTTGCGAGCCACGCAGCAAAGCGGCGGCCGCGGCATCGGTGACGCCGTACTGGTGTCGTCAGAGCAGAACATAACCAAGACAGCCGGGGCCATTATGCCGCCGCATTGGCGGCAGTCTAACTCATTTCGAGTAACCACGAACAAAGAATACTCGCTTGTGCTCAAGCTAAAGCGATTGAGTGCGTAAGTTCATGGAGGGTGGCGTGCGTGGCTTGGGATTGCGGCCCAGCAGCAAGATGTTTCTCGTCAACGGTCTCGGAGCTTCAATTTTCTGCGCTGGAGCCATTCTCGTAGCATTGACGACTAGTTCGTTTCCTGTCTTTTCGCAGACGCCGCCCAACGCGGAGGCAACAAATACACCGGATTCTGATGATCATTCCTATCTACCGCCATCCATGCAGATCAAGTCATCCTCTGAGGCAGCGCTAGCGAAACCGGTTTCATCTAAGAGAAGAAGCGTGCAAAGGCGGACGAGACACCGAAGAAGGGATTTTGCTTGGGCGAGCGGCCAAAGCTGGGGCTTCTTCGACGATTAGTTGCTCATGTGGCCTGCGTCGTAAGCGCATGAACCCTCGCCCTACCTGTCGGGATCGCCTTTCTCCGGCGCATGTCTTGCTACGGCGGCTTACGATTTCGGTTTCTGGGCCGACCGCGACGGTTTTCACTGTCGTTGCCTTCCGGCAGTTTTCTCGCGTCGCCAAAGGGGTTCGATAATGTTCCACTGGCGCGAGATTTCGGATGTCTCATTGCCGGTGACCGCATCGCACCGGGAAGTTGTTCTCTTGCGGAACACGGCTGTGACGGCCATCTACCTCATATCGAGTTTCGGCTGAACGACTTGGCCTTGCCGCAATAGCGCGCCTGACTGACGATCTCTCTCCAAAAAATCTCGAACGAGCCAGGCCGTACGATCGCAGGGCATGGATACACACGCACCTAAA
>JBAUNL010000958.1:0-2266 GCA_049579205.1 Rhodomicrobium sp.
TTCGCAAAGGCCTCGAATGCCTGCCTGACCGCCTCCTCGTTCTTTCGGACGGCCTCCCCGAGCTGCTCGTAAACATCCGGCGGCAGTTCAGCCGTCATCTCTGCATAGAGGGGTACGGTTTGGGAAACATGCAAGCCAATGGCATGCGCCTTCCAAGTTGCAGCAATATTTAGGGCCGCCGGCAAGATATTCCCGGCAGCCTTCAGTGAAGGTAAGTACACAAGAATGGTTTTAATGGGCATATCCTAGCTCCAAGTCTGCAGACAGTGCATGCTATGGCCTGCGCAAAGGTCTGGCTTTGAGGTCTCTCAATTCGTTACCCGCTTACAAGGGGACCTCCTTAGACAGGAGCGCATGAATCTGTACAGGTGTTAGCTTCGTTAAATCCTTCGTAACTTCCGCAAATACCACGTTTCTCATCTTTGTGCTTAGCGCCGTCCTGATATGACCAAGCGCCTGGGGTGGGGCAGCGGTGATCAAGCGTTGGAATTCCTTCTTCGCCAAACTGTCCTTGAGTACGCTTGCAAGCTCAGAAGCGAAGTCTTCCTTCTGCTTCCGGTGCTGGTTCTCGCGCTCAATCGGCGTGACGCGCAGCGTTGGCAGATTCTTGCACCCGGCCTGGCCGGTCGCCGTGCAATTCGTGATCCGGCTTTAGCTCTACATGATACTGGGCGCCTTGAACCTCGGCCAGGGGCGTGCCAATGCCTTCGGATAAGAGAAGGCGAGCGCGGGAGCCATCGGCTATGAGAATATAGATCCGGGCGTGCTTCACAGTTTCTTGTCCTTTTTCCCGACTTGGCGCCGTCAGGCGACTTTTGACACCCCTATTAGTGCCAGCTAATCAGGCGAAATATCCGAAGTAACTTAAGATAAAACCGAGTACCCAGCTTAGCACTGCCGCGCCCGAAATATATGCTGGATGTTCAAGATAGACCCGGCCAGCAGCCACAATCCATTGAGGCCGGAACATGGTCGCCAAAGCCCGCACAAGGGTCACCCATCCCATCACAGTGATGAGAAGCCGCCAGCTGATCAGCCAGACGTTGTGGGTCAATACCAAGGCCAAACCTCCCAGCAATCCGAGGAAACCAGCGAAATAAAGCAGGGCGGGGCTGTCTATGAATTCTCGCAATATCTCCCGGAAGCGTTTTCCATCAAGCAGCAGGGCAAACCCAGCCGTAAGGAAAACAGGACCTAATAGCCTGGCGATAAAGACTGATGTTTGGATGTCCGTGTGCGAGTCCATCGGCGTGCTTCTGGCGGTTCGGATCCCTGCACTTGAGCTTCAGTGGAAAGTGGCCTCGGCTTGGCCGGCGGCGGACTTCAGGCCTTCCATATTGATGACCTGGATGAGCGAGCCGCGGATGATTTCGATCAATCTCTCCTGGCGCAACTTGCTCAACGACCGGCTCACCGTTTCGATGGTAGTGCCAAGCAAATCTGCGATGTCCGAGCGCGTCATTGGAATGCTGAGGAGATTGGCATTCTTGCCGTTCGCAGCATTCCGCTTCGATAGCGTCAAAAGAAAGATCGCGACGCGCTCGATTGCACTTTGCTGCCCGAGGCTCAGAAGAAGGTCCCGCGTTGCATCAAGCTGTGCGGACACCGCCCTGTAAAGGTCAAGGGCGAAACGGGAATCCTCCGTGGCAAGCCGGTATAGGCGCGAAAGCGGAATGGATTTTAACATAGCGGTGCCGATTGCCTGCGCACTGCAGGAATGTACGCCTGAGGCGCCAAGGCCGATAATGTCACCCGCGAATGCGAAATCGAAAATCTGCCGGCGGCCATCCGCCATGGTTCTGTAGAGGCAAACGGCTCCAGACTCGACCTGGTAGACGTTCTGCTTGGCATCTCCCTCAATAAATATTTCCTGATTTCGCAGATACGCCTTGTTGGCGGTGCCGGATAAGATGCTCTCGCAGACGAGAGCCGGTAGATGGGCGGCCTTCGTCTTCTCGCTCTGGGCGGCTATGTTGGCTACTGTGAGGCTCATGGCTGGTGCTCCGGGTGCATTCGATGGCTTCACCTAACCAGTAGCTATTGTTTTCCGTATCCGAGGTCCTTTCGATTGCGTGCGAAATTGCCGGCGCGCCGTGCCGATTGTGCAAATTTGTTAAAGAACGTGTAAGAAAATGAAGCGCGGCTGCGCAGCTTGGGATGGCCGGCCCTCAATCGCGCCCGAACGGATGTTGCGCGCTGCGCTGATCCAGATTCTGTTCTCGATCCGCTCTGAACGCCAGCTGATGGAGCAGATGCAATATAATCT
>JBAUNL010000959.1:0-4676 GCA_049579205.1 Rhodomicrobium sp.
GGAGGCCGGGCTTGCCGTTATCTTGCCCTCCTGCTGCAAGGGCAGCCTTGTGGAAGGCATCCACACTTTTCCTAGTGGGGGCAGAGAAACAGAAATGCAGGCCGGATTGCATGCCCGCTGGCACAGGACTCTGACTTTCGTAGATCCAGAAGGCTACCTCATCCTCACCGTAACCAAGGCTGGTGCTACCAGGGCTGAGGCAGCTATAGCCAAGAGGCCTCAGGATGGCGTCGTAAAATGTCCCGGCTTTCGCAACGTCGCGAACCCCGATTGAGACGTGATCAATCATTTCTTTTTCCCTTCGGCTGGTCACAGACTGAAAGTTAGCCATCGCGCCGTTTATCTGCTTGGGGAAAATTGCTATCTACACCTGATGAACCGGGACGAACGACACCGCACAGCGAACGGAGCAGAGCATAATGGTCCGACGGCGCGGGTGCTTGCACAGGGCGCCGATTGGTACGTCAGGGAATATATTTGCCGCGCGGGGCCGGAGGACCGGCCGTTTGAGGAGCAGCATCAGTGGGCGTCTATCGCCGCGGTTGTTTCCGGGTCATTTCAATACCGTTCGGACGCCGGAAAGGACATCCTTTATCCTGGCAGCTTTCTGCTTGGAAATTACGGTTCGTGCTACGAGTGCGGGCACGACCATAGCCGTGGCGACCGGTGTATCTCGATTGGCATCGCGCCTCACTACTTTCAGGAGATTGCCGCGAGCAACGCTTTGAACTCGCGTTTTCGGTTCGGAGCCGCTTCGCTGCCGGCGATGCCAAGATTTCTTCCCTTGATTGCGGAGCTCGAATCCCTTGCTGCGGCAAAGGAATTCATGGCGATCGAGGAAAGCATCATCTGCTTCGTGGGATCGCTCCTGAAAGAACCGGCGCAATGCCGGTCATCGTCGCGGACCCCTTCGCATCGCGAAGCAGCACGGATTGCCAGGACGATTCGGTTCATCGAGGAGAATACGAGCGAGAATTTTGGGCTGGATGACCTCGCCGCGGAGGCGGGGCTCAGCAAATATCATTTTCTGCGCACTTTCCGGCAAGAGGTCGGAGCCACCCCTTACCGGTACTTGTTGAACATACGCTTGCGGAAAGCCGCGGTGCGGATCGCTGCCTCGGCTGCGCCCATTTCCGGTATCGCATTTGACGAAGGGTTTGGAGATCTGTCGACCTTCAACAACCGATTTCGCGCGGTGTTTGGCGCGAGCCCAAGTGCGTTCCGCAAGAAGTACGCGCCGTCGCAAAGACCTTCGCAGGAGAAGAAGCAATGATCCGCGTTCAGGAGCAGGATTTCGACGTTGGAGCCGAGATTGCCGCCTTGCGCAGCGGCCGCACTGACATCGGTGCCATTGCCGCTTTCATCGGCACGGTGCGGGATCAGGCGGCAAGCGGAAGAATAACCGCAATGACACTGGAACATTATCCGGGGATGACGGAGAAGGAACTGGCGCGCATTGAGGCCGAGGCGAGGGAGAGATGGCCTTTGCAGGATAGCCTGATCGTCCACCGGATAGGACGGGTTACGCCGGGCGACAATATCGTGTTGGTCGTAACGTTATCAGAGCACCGGCAGGCGGCGTTCGAATCGGCCCAATTTCTTATGGATTATCTCAAGACCGCGGCCCCATTTTGGAAGACTGAGGAGACGGCAGGCGGTGGCCATTGGGTCTCCGCGCGGGACAGCGACGAGGCGAGCGCCGGGCGCTGGAAAGTCAAGACTTAAGACCGCTAGGCCGCCGCTTCGTTGCTTTTCAATCAGCTGCCAAAGCCGTCAACAGCATCGAGAACCGCCTGTACTGAGGGACGGATCTTGAACCCTTCCTCGGCTAATTTAGCCTTTATCTGCCCCGTTGGCGAAATGACGAAGATCACGGGCCGCGGCACGCCGTAGGCGAAGCTGCCTGGCTCATATTGGGGGTCCCGCAGCCTAAAGGCATCAATGGTGACTGAACCTATATCGGAAAGAAGCTGATAGCCGATCTGCTGTTTTTTTGCGAACTGCGTCAGCACTTCGGGCGGATCGTAGCTGATTGCCGCAAGCTTAAAGCCACGTGCTTCCAATGGAGCTTGTGCATCCCGGAACTCAATCAGCTGCTTTTGGCAGAATGGGCACCACTTTGCGGACCGGAAGAATATCAGCACAGCACCTTTCTTGCCAGCAATCGAAGCAAGATCAGCCGGTTTGCCAAGGGCATCGGTTGCGTGCAGGGGTGGAATAACGGAGCCCGTCGGGGGTCCAACATCGAAAGCGAGCGCGGACGCTGGCCAGAGCAAGGCGACCACGACAAGGGATTTAACGAGCTTCATTCCATGTACCAGGTTGAACATCCATTCCGCAATTTAAGCAACCATTGCGAACATGGCTCGCTAAGGGGTCAGGGAGAAGTTCAAAGTACCGATGTCCGGCAAGGATAACGGGAAAGTGAAGGCCACCCCACCCGGGCTCATCGTCCTCGGCCGAAAATTGCACCTGCGAGCGGCTTTCGGGCCAATTCTTTTCACATTGCAAATGCTGGCTGATACTCTAAGCAACGATGACGCTTAAGATCTTCTGTCTGAGTTTCTACGGCTAGAGGGAGAGAGGGAAATGCGGATCAAGTGCCTTGAACGGATAACAGCACTGCTGTTCGCGGCGGTAATAGCGGCGATGACGCCTGCGCTTTGTTTCGGCGCTGACGCAATGCGGCTCTATATTTTCGATTGCGGGCAGGGCCAAGCCGCGGACATGTCGCGCTGGACTCCAGGGCTTAATGTCGGCACGCCGCTTGATGTCGTCGATAATTGCTACCTGATCCGCCATCCAAAAGGATATCTGATTTGGGACACGGGTATCCCCGACTCCGTTGCCGGCAAACCTGACGGTTATGGCGGCATGAACGGCGCACCGGTCTGGAAGCGCGCCAAGGCTTTGGCCGCCGAGCTCGCAGAAGTTGGGGTTCAACCATCAAGCGTGAAGTATCTCGCGGTCTCGCACACCCACCCTGATCACATTGGCAATGTAGAGCTCTTCCCTCAAGCTCTTCTGCTCGTCCAGGCTGCCGAGTATGACTGGCCTGGACCCCTCGGCGTGGGGCGTTTCAAACCTGAGCATCCGGTCCAGAAGCTTGCCGGCGACTACGACGTTTTTGGAGACGGAAGTGTTACCATTATCTCGACCCCCGGTCACACACCTGGCCATCAGTCGCTTTTGGTGAAGCTGCCAAAGACCGGCGCGGTGATCCTCAGCGGAGATGCTGTTCATTTCAAGGATAACTGGGACAATCGCCGTGTGCCGGCTCCCAATTTCAATAAGGAGCAGACGATTGCGTCCATGCAGCGCATCGCGGACCTTATGGCGGAAAACAAGGCGCAGCTTTGGATCAACCACGACAAGCCGCAGAGCAGCACTCTGAAATACGCGCCGCAATACTACGAGTGAGTGGCGCTTGGGGGAATACTGGTTGGCAAGTCATAAGAGCATCCCTGTTCTCTCTTGAGTTTGTCTTCGTCCGGCCATGATAGACAAACTTGAATTCCTGATTGCCATTGCGCAGGAGAAGCACTTTGGACGTGCGGCGGAGGCGTGCAGGGTTACGCAGCCTACCTTGTCGGCAGGGTTGAAGCAGCTTGAGGACTCCCTTGGCGTGTTGCTCGTGCGCCGCGGCTCCCGCTTCCTTGGCTTCACCGAAGAAGGCGAACGCGTCTTGGAGTATGGGCGGCGCATCGTTGCCGAAGCGCGCACCATGAAGCAGGAAGTGGTTGCGTTGAAGCATGGCCTGACCGGGCATTTGCGGCTGGCCGCAATTCCCGCAGCCCTGCCAATGGTCGCGGCATTGACGGCGCCATTCAGCAAGCGCTATCCGGAGGTCCGTTACACGATACTGTCCCGTACGTCTGCGGAAATCTTGGAACTACTTGCAAATCTCGAGATTGATGCCGGTTTCACCTATCTCGACAATGAGCCCTTGGGCAAAGTCAGCAAGATACCACTTTATCGCGAAAGATATTGCCTGCTGACGGCCAGCACTCACGAACTTGCCGCGAGGGCAGAGGTGACTTGGGCTGAAGTCTCGACCCTTTCTTTATGCCTATTCACTCGCGAGATGCAAAGCAGGCGCATCATCGACAGGCAACTTCAGCAAAACGGAGGGACGGCATCCGCGATGCTTGAAAGCAACTCCACGACGCTCCTGTTTGCCCACATTCAAACGGGCAGGTGGTCCGGCATCATGCCGGAAAAAATCACGAGTATTTTCGGGTCCTCACCAGATGTCCGGGTTATCCCGATCACAGAGCCGGAAACGGTTTATATGATCGGGCTAGTTGCCGGGCCGCGTGAGCCCATTACACCGCTTGTCCGGGGCCTTATGATCGAAGCCAAGCGCTTTGGGATGAAGAATAACAAAGAGCTGGTCCCAGCAGAATAGAGGTTCTACACCCGTGCATAAACATCTTCGAGGCGGACAATGTCGTCTTCGCCGAGATATGGTCCGGACTGAACCTCGATGAGTGTTAGCGGAATGAGCCCTGGATTTTCCAGGCGATGGACCGCACCCAGCGGCACATAAATCGATTGATTTTCCGTCAGAAGCTTTACCTCCTCATCGATCGTAACTTTTGCCGTGCCCTTGACCACAATCCAATGTTCGGCCCGGTGATGGTGCCGCTGCAGCGATAGGCTGGCTCCGGGCTCAA
>JBAUNL010000960.1:0-3154 GCA_049579205.1 Rhodomicrobium sp.
TTGCAAGTTGTTACGCCGGGCGGCAGCTTTGATCTCAAGCCTAGAATTGTTTCGCCCGGCGCTATCCAAGGCCATTACGATGCCATTCTATTGGCCGTGAAGGCTTATTCTCTCGAGGGCGTCCTAGACGACATGGCTCCGGCTGTCGGTGCTGAAACGATGATCCTGCCGATGCTGAACGGAATGAAGCACATCGATGTGCTCAGCGTCCGTTTTGGCAAGCAGGCCGTTCTTGGAGGCGTTTGCAGGATAAGCGCCCATCTCGACGATCAGGGCCGCATCGTCCAATTTGCGAAGTTTGAAGACCTTGTCTATGGCGAACTCGATGGCGCCCGCACCGCACGCATCGCGGAGCTGGATGCCTTCATGCAGGGTGCCGCATTTCATGCCCGGCTTTCTTTCACGATCGAACGTGAAATGTGGGAGAAGTGGGTGATGCTGGCGACTCTTGCGGGCGTAACCTGCCTGATGCGCGGCACCACAGGTGAAATCGTCGCAGCGCCCGGCGGCAAGGAGTTCATAAACCGGCTTCTCGATGAGGTTGCCTCGGTCGTAACCGCGGAAGGCCACGCCCCGGGCGAGACTTTTCTGGCGCAGACGCGGTCACTGCTGACGGCGCAGGGCTCTCCTCTTGCCGCATCCATGTACCGCGATTTGCAGAACGGCAGCCCTATAGAGGCGGACCAAATTATCGGCGACCTTTTGAACAGGGGTAGGCAGGCCAATATCGCCGTGCCTCTTCTTACGCTTGCCTATACACATCTGGCAGTGTACCAGTCACGCATAGAGCGCAATAGTGATCAGAAAGACGCACAAGATCATAAAAGCTCTTGACAAATCGATACTTAGCATCTGTCTATCTACTCACGAAAAAGCAACAGTGTTCGGAACAAAGCACGAACTCGCACATAGCGATCGTTCCGTGAGCGTTCCGTGGGATAGATGGGGTGCGGGAAGTGGTGAAGCTTACGGACGGCCTTGCGGCCCGGCTTGTGGTGCCCGAGGGTAAGAAAGAAATCCTCGTTTTCGATGATCTGGTGCCAGGCTTCTTCGTCAGGAAGTATGCTTCCGGCGAAGCTAGCTTCTGCGTCAAATATTCCATAGGCAAAAAGCAGCGACGCATCGTGCTGGGAAACGCACTGGATAAAAAGCGCGGGCGGTGCGAGGCGATGCGGATGGAAGCCTATGCGATATGGGCCGACGCACGCCGTGGCATAGATGAAGCAGGGAAGCGAGAAGCGAGGCGCAAAGCGGTCCAGGCGGAGGAGGCCGCTTCCGTCACCATTGGTTCGCTGATCACACCATTCCTGAAGACCCGCAAAGAACGCTATTCGGCCGCGTGGTTCACCGAAGTGCAGCGGTATCTCCAAGGCGGGTTGAAAGAGCTTCATCCCGTGCCGGTAGAGAAGCTGTCCCGCTCCCTCATTGTGGCCGCACTGGACAGCGTCGAGGCAGCGAGCGGCGCCGTCAGTTCCGATAGGGCAAAAGCAGCCCTCAGCTCGTTTCTGGCGTGGCTTGTCGAGCGGCAATACCTGGAGGCAAACCCGGCAGACGGCATAAGCCGGCGAGCCCGAGGGGGCGGCAGGGAACGGGTTTTAAGCGAAGGCGAACTGGTTGCGTTATGGAATGCATGTGCAGGTGAAGCTTCGGGTGCGATAATCCGGCTGCTCGTGCTCACGGGGGCAAGAAAGAGCGAGATTGCAAATCTTGAGTGGTCAGAGGTTGATTTCGAAGCAGTGCAGGTCACACTGTCAGGACGCCGGACCAAGAACAACCATCCATTTGTAATCCCACTCTCCGGGGAAGCCGTCGAAATCCTCCGCTCTAGTCCACACTATGACAACGGCTTGTTTGTCTTTAGCACCGGCCGGAAATCGTGGAGCGACTACAAAGTACGTCTCGACGCCAAGTTGCCCGCAGGCATGCCGCATTGGACGTTTCACGATATCAGGCGAAGCGTGTCCACGCATCTGAACGAACTTGGTTTCGCTCCGCCCCACATCGTTGAAGCTATTTTAAATCATGTCAGCGGCCATAAGCGAGGTGTTGCGGGAACCTATAATCGAGCGCTCTACATGCCTGAGAGGCGCCGCGCGCTGGACATGTGGGCGGCTCATATCACCGCTCTGGTTGACGGCAAGGAAAGCAACGTCATTGCGCTAAGACCAGCACAAGCTCAGTCGTAAATATTCCTTAATAAACTACTTGCCAAATGCTTGTTTCTGCTTAATTCTTCCCATGCAAGAGGTGATTTGCCTGGATTTGAGGAGAATTGAAATGAAGACGGAAAGGAAGACAGAGCTTACGGAACCGGCACCAGACCGTATCTGGAGCTTAAAGGAGCTTCAGCAGCTCGGCTACGGCCATCCCTGCACCATCAAGCGGGCGGCAGCAAGGGGCGAGATCAAGGTCGTCAAGTTGAGTGCGCGGCGCCAGGGTGTTTTTGACAGCGAAGTGAAACGCTACCGCGATAGCCGCTCGGCTGCCTAATAATCTTGGTGAGAACAAAACGTGAACAAATTGTATCAGACTTGATCAAACGGAAATGCCACCGAGGCGGGAACCACGGTGGCATCGAATTTCAACTTCGTTGTCAGTCAACGTCCGCCCGGCAAGGCGGCTTAACAAAAGGAACAGCGTGCGATGTTTAGTCGAAATGTTAGGCGTGATCAAGACGCCCTTTGTGCTTATCCCGCTTTGGCGGCCCTGAACGATGAATGCCTGCGGGCTCTAAACGATGAAATGACCGCGGCTACACCTGAACCCCGCGACGAGAGTAAAATCTACAAGGACAGCAGCGACTACTTTGACGATGAGTGCCAGCGCAGATTTGGCGACTGGCCGATCTGTGTAAGCGATCTTCAGACTGTCAGCAATTACGATCACATCCCTGACCGTACCATCTGGCAAAGTCTTAAAATGCTCGCGGACCCCGAGCTTGAAGGCGACTGGCATGAACGTGTCATACCGAATCCGACTGATTGAGTCGCCGCGCGCATGGGATTCCGCTCGGGATTCGAAGCAGTTATGCGATCCTCACGCCGGAGGCGCTTTCTTCCCTAAAAGAGCGGCTCAAGACTCCGCCAGGTGATGGCGGCTTATGGACTGGGCCGAAAGTGGCGCGCTGGCTCGCCGGCTTCCACGGCTTCAAATC
>JBAUNL010000961.1:0-7591 GCA_049579205.1 Rhodomicrobium sp.
CTCTTGGCGATCGCTGACGCCAATGGCGGCAGTTTCGGTCTTAGCCGCAGAGGCCGGTTTTCTGTGTTGCGCCGCCGATGTTCCTCAACTTTCAAACGCGGAAGCACCGGCTGTTGCGACAGCTTGATCCTGAGTGCCAGCGCCGCCGCTGACCCCAATGGCACCAGCCACCTTACCATTGCGCCGCAACGGGATGCCTCCGGCGAAAATCATGATCCGCCCATGGTTTGATTCCTGGATTCCGTAGAACTGTTTACCTGGCTGGCTTTCCTTGCCTAGGTCCGCGGTCGAGATATCAAACGCGCGTGCGGTGAATGCCTTGTTGATAGAGATATCGATACTGCCAATCCAGGCGCCATCCATCCGGACGTGGCTCACCAGATTGCCGCCGGCATCGACCACGGCGATGTTCATGGGCTGACCGATCTCTTGTGCCTTGGCTTCCGCTGCGGCGATGATGCGCCGTGCTTCCTTCAGGTTTATCATGGCAGGTTCCTTGGTTAGGCCGCTTTAGGTAGCATTCCGTGCGGGTCAAGGACGAATTTGCGTGGGGCGCCAGCATCGAACTCTTTGTAGCCTTCGGGCGCCTGATCGAGAGAGATCACCTTCACATTGACAGCCTTCGCGATCGGCAACCTATCCCAGAGAATGGCCTCCATGAGCTGACGGTTATATCTCAACACCGGGGTCTGTCCCGTGTGAAAGCTATTAGACTTTGCCCAGCCAAGACCGAAGCGCAGGCTTAGGCTCCCACGTTTTGCTGCTTCGTCCTTGGCTCCGGGATCCTCAGTCACGTAGAGGCCGGGAATGCCGATTGAGCCCGCCGGCCGGATGATTTCCATTTCACTGTTCAGCACCACGGCGGGCGCGTCGACAGGTTTGCCGGCTTTTTGCGCTTTCGCTTCAAAGCCGACGCAATCGATCGCACTATCGACTTCCGGAACACCCAGAACCTGTTCAACGAGCTCGCCCAGGCGATCGTGCTTCGTGAGATCGATAGGCTGGAAACCTACCTTCTCTGCATGAGCGAGGCGATCCTTGTTCAAATCCCCGATCAGCACGGCAGCGGCTCCTAGCGCGCGCGCCGAGGCTGCCGCGGCGAGGCCGACCGGGGCCCCGCCCCGGCTATGTAAACGGTTGATCCAACACCAACCTTGGCCGTCACAGCGCCATGAAATCCGGTAGGCAGAATATCGGTCAGACAAGTCAGATCCAGGATCTTCTCCATGGCCTGTGACTTGTCCGGAAACTTCAGCGCGTTGAAATCGGCATAAGGCACCATAACGTACTCGGCCGGGCCGCCAACCCAGCCGCCCATATCGACATAGCCATATGCTCCGCCAGGGCGCTCAGGGTTTACGTTGAGGCAGACGCCGGTGTTTTGCTCACGGCACATGCGGCAGCGCCCGCATGCCACATTGAAGGGAATCGATACGAGATCGCCGATATCGAGATACTCGACGTCGCGGCCTTTTTCGATGATCTCTCCTGTAATCTCATGCCCGAGGACCATGCCCGAGGGTGCTGTGGTGCGGCCGCGGACCATGTGCTGGTCGGAGCCGCATATGTTTGTTGCCACGACCTTGAGGATGATGCCGTGCTCGATCGGCTTTCCCTGTGGATTGCGGAAGACTGGATAAGGGATCGGCCGAACCTCGACCTTGCCGGGTCCGACGTAAACCACGCCACGATTGGAAGGCATCTGGGACCTCCGATGTACTGTTCACTTGGTTTCTTGCGGCTTTACTTTGCCAGGTCTAATCAGCCTCAACGCGTTTAAGGACTTGGGGCAGGCCGTTCGCGCGCCGCTCTCCTAAGCATCTTTCTCGATCTACGAGAATCAGACCCAGAAGTGGAAATGTTGGAGAAAAAGATATTGTTCCAACGAAAAAACTAAAGTAAATAACAATATAATCGTTGGCTTAATGCTCGAGAATACATCAGTTCAGGTTTGATCAAAGCCACGATATGCTTGGATTAAACGACTAAACCGTCATTCATTAAGCGGCTCGCCAGGGACAACTGTCTCTTCGCCCAGGCTATCTCTGACATATAGCTTTTTGATGAGCACAAACACCACGACGACAAGGGGTCCGGCGAATATAATCGCCTTAGTTCCGTAGATGATGCTGAGGGTGGAGATGCCGAGCAACATGATCGCGGGCGGTATGTATATCATCTGCCTTTGGATGAGGGGCGCGATCACGTTCCCCTCGATGAGGTGGATGAGGATATAAGCGCCGAGGGTCCAAAAAACGGCGTCTAGGCCTTGAGTGGCGGCGACAAGCAACGCAGGGATCGCCGCGATGATAGGGCCGACGTAAGGCACGAACTCCGTTATTCCTGCGATAAGACCGAGCGCAAAAAACGAGGGTAGGCCAATCAACCAAGTTGCAAACGTCGAAAGCAGTCCGACAAGGAGCATTGAAATGAACTGCCCCTCCAACCAGCGGTAGAGGCCATTCGCAACGGCGTTGGTGGTCTCCTCGGCATTCGGGCGCCTTTCAGGCGGGAACAGTGTCAGAAATTCCTCAAGATAAAGGCTAGGCTGGGCGGCTAAATATATCCCAGCGATGACTGCCACCGCGATCCCGGCTAGGACGCTCGCACTCATGCTGAAGATGCTGGTTGCGATTTGCGTAACGGGTATGTTTGATGCGCCCGCATGCGCAAGCAGAAGTTTTCCCAGCTCCGAATTTTCTACAGTCGCCCGGATACTGGTCTCGGCCGAGGCCATACGGGACACAACCTGCTGAAAATCCGTAACGATCCTTGACCCGAACAAATATCCGGTTCCGCCAACAATCCCTACCAAAGCAATCCCAGCAATAGTCAGGGCCGCCCATCTGTGCACCTTTAAGTATCGGGTGAGGGGGTTTGCGAGCAGCGTCAGCAGTATCGAAATCAGAATGGCGCTGAAGATCAGAAGAACAACATCGAAAAATACATAGGTAAAGGCAAAAAGCGCAGCAATGATCAAAAGTGTTGCTACATGACCGAGAAACACTTCCGTTCTAGTTCGCGGTGGTAGCTTCGGGCTGATCGACTTCCCCTACCTTGACTGCTTTGCCCCTCGAAAAGGCAAGCCCCGGCGCTGTGGTTATTGGCAACTCCCTGTTTTACAACAACACTACTGCAGGCAGCTTTGCTCCTGCCGGGCACGTCCCGCGGCAGGTGGCTTTGCCATTTTTAAATGGTTATGCCGGCCGAGGCTCCCGCGCCCATCTTCGAGACTCTAGTCTAGCCTCCGTCCTTCCATTTGAAGCGAACACCCCCTCTGGTGATATTCACTTCAGGTGCGATAAATTCGACGCCGGCAGCCTCCAAGGCGGCGATCACGTCCCGGAGCGTGCGGGGATGGGGGGTCACTTGGCTGAGCTCGAAGTCAGCGATGGTTTTTCGTGCAACCTGCGCGCGTGTTGCAAGCTCTTGCTGGGACCAGCCCAATAAACCGCGCGCGGCTCTGCAGAGTTCGGGAGAAATCGTCATTTTGTATACCAAGTGACTATTCGTAAATTAATGATTACGCTAAAAGATGATGCACCTTCTTTGATTGACGTCAATTTGGGAATGATACTCCGCCGGACGCATCGTTCCAGATTTTGGATTAGTTCTCGACGTTGCTAAAAAACTGAAGGTGCTTTTCTTTGGTGGAGGCTAAATTCTAAATGAGTTGGCTTCCGAATTCAGGGATTTTGCTAGCCAATTATAATGCGTAAGTTTAAGAATGGGCGCAACTAGTCAAATAGAATTATTTTTCGAGTCGTCAAATCTGATCATTGCGAAAGGTTATCGGGACAATTTAGCGCGCGCTGACGAGATTGAACCAATCGTCCTCGGACAGCACTTTAACCCCCAGCTCCTCGGCTTTTTTGAGCTTCGAACCAGCGCCTGGGCCTGCGACTAGGAAAAGAGTATTTTTCGATACCGAACCAGCAACCTTGGCACCTAGCCGTTCGGCTTGAGACTTGGCTTCGTCACGGGTCAACCGTTCCAACTTGCCGGTAAAAACCACCGTAGCGCCCGCGAGCTGGGAGTCCACGGCATTGGACTTGTATTCCTTCACGGTCACTTCGCGCATGAGCGCTGACACCGCCTCGCTATTATGGGGCTCGTCGAAGAAATCAGCGATTGATTGCGCGACCACGTCACCGATACCGTTGATTTCATCAAGCTCTTCGCGTGCACCCGGCTCCCGCATGTTTTGCACGAACTTTTCCAGGGACCCGAAATGCCTGGCGAGCAGCCGGCCGGTCGTCTCGCCCACATGCCTGATGCCGAGCGCAAAGATAAATCGCTCCAGCGATATCGTTCTGCGCTCTTCGATGGCCGCGAAAAGATTTGCGGCTGACAGTGGGCCCCACCCTTCTTTCTCCTCAAGCTTCGGGAGAGTGACTCCGTCTCGCGCCCTCAGCGTGAAAATGTCCGCAGGTGTCTGGACGCGCCCCTCCTCGTAGAAGGATTTGATGTGCTTTTCGCCGAGCCCCTCGATGTCGAAGGCGTGTCTGGAAACGAAATGGCGAAGCCGCTCGACTGCTTGCGCGGCACAAATAAGCCCGCCAGTGCAACGCCGGACGGCGTCGAGTTTGCCTGTCTTCGGGTTTACGTCGCGAACGGCGTGGCTTCCGCAAACAGGACAGGTAGAGGGAAAGACAAAGGGTACCGACTTCGCGGGGCGTTTTTCAAAGACTACCCCCACAATTTGCGGAATGACGTCGCCCGCCCGTTGCACGATCACGGTGTCGCCGGTCCGAATGTCCTTGCGTGCAATCTCGTCCTCATTGTGCAAGGTCGCATTCTGAACAACGACGCCCCCCACGGTCACCGGCTCGAGCTTTGCGACCGGTGTAAGAGCCCCGGTACGGCCGACCTGAATCTCGATGCCGCGGAGGAGCGCTACCGCCTTTTCGGCAGAGAATTTGTGCGCAGTGGCCCAGCGAGGCGTGCGCGAGATAAAGCCTAGCCGGTCTTGCAAATCAAGCCGGTCAACCTTGTAAACAACCCCGTCGATATCGTATCCGAGCGCGGCGCGGTTGAGTTCAATCGCACGATAGGCCGCGATCATCTCATCGACGGATTTGCAGATCTTGACCGGCGCTACGGGAAAGCCCCACCCGGCGATCGCTTCCAGGACTCCATGATTGGTATCGGATGGAACTTCGCTTGCTTCTCCCCAACCCCAACCGAAGAACCGCAAAGGCCGCGAGGCCGTGATTGAGGCATCGAGCTGGCGCAACGATCCGGCGGCGAAGTTGCGGGGATTCGCGAAGACCTTGCCTCCAGACTTCGCCTGCCTCTCGTTGAGAGCAGTGAAATCTGCGTGTGCCATATAGACTTCACCCCTTACCTCGAAAACATCCGGGATGTTGCGCCCTTTCAGCTGCCTCGGGATATCGCGAATTGTTCGCACGTTGGTGGTAACGTCCTCCCCAACCGAGCCATCGCCGCGGGTCGCAGCAACCACGAGTGCACCGCGCTCATATCGCAGTGAAACGGAGAGGCCGTCGATTTTCATTTCCGCAGTAAAATCGAGGGGATCGCGTTCCCCAAACTTCAGAAAACGCCGTACTCGCGCGGCGAAGTCCTTAACATCCTCGTCGGTGAAGACATTCCCGAGTGATAGCATGGGGACGGAATGCGGAACTTTCGCGAACTTCTCCGAAGGCGGTGCGCCTACCGTCTGCGACGGACCGCGCTCGCTGATAAGGCCGGGAAACCGCTGCTCCAGGGCATTCAAGCGCAAACGGAGCCGGTCGTAATCTGCATCGGAGATTGCCGGCTGATCTTCCTGGTAGTAGAGGCGGTCGTGCCTTCTGATCTCGCCTGTTAGAAAGTCATGTTCGGTCGCCGCCTCCGCAGGCGTCAACTCTTCCACGGGCTTTTCCATTTCGGTGGCAGTACCCACCGATCCTTCACCCGAGATCATGCTTTGCTCCGATGAGGCGCTCGGCGGCCGCTCTCGCTTCCTCGGTTATTTTTCGGCCAGCCAGCATTCGGGCAATTTCTTCCCGCCTGCCGCAGCCGTCGAGCGCTTCGGCGAAAGTCTCTACCGAGATGTTCGCTCCCGCGCCCTTCGAGCTCTTGTAGAGCCGGTAATGGGTATCGGCATGCGCCGCTACTTGAGGCGAGTGAGTTACTGCCAGCACCTGGGCCCGGCGCCCGAGACGCAGTAGGCGTTCACCGATCGCGAAAGCCGTCGCTCCACCGACCCCGGTGTCGATTTCATCGAAGACAAGAATCGGCGCGGTGTTCTTCTCCGCTAGAACCACTTTCAGGGCCAAGAGGAACCGCGCAAGCTCGCCCCCGGACGCCACTTTCATGAGGGGTCCGGCATCAGCGCCGGGATTTGTCTGAACATAAAACATGATCGTTTCAAGCCCCGATGGGCCGCCGCGAATTCCGTTCTTATCTTCGGATAGCCTTTCACTATGAGTAAGGAAGCGAGCCTTTTCAAGCCGCAGCGGCTTCAGCTCTCTCTGCACAGCACGGTCGAGCCGTGCCGCTGCCGCCAGCCTCTTTTCGCGCAGCGTTTCCGCCGCACCGGTGTAGGCGCCAGCTGCCGCGGTTGCTTCCTTTTGCGCGGCAATAAGCCGTTCGGCGCCGAATTCGAGAGCGGATAATTGGTCCAAAAAACGGCGGTGAAGATTTGGCAGATCGCTTACGGGCACTCGATGCTTTCGGGCCACAGCCCGAAGCTTGAAAAGCCGCTCCTCAATCGCTTCAACATCTTCGCCGGCGCTTCGGCGAAGCTCCGCCTCGACGGCGGTTCGTGCTTCGTCCGCCTCGATAAGTACCCGTTCGAGACCAGCGAGGACCGCCCTCAAACTGTCGGGAAGGTTAGGCTGGCGTTCGAGCCGTCGAAGGGTCGAACTGATTTTACCTGACGGAAACTGCGGACTAGAAAGCGCCTGGGAGGCTTCCTCAAGATCGGATCTCACTTTTGCAGATGCGAGGATGGCCTGACGCTTGGCGGCGAGCGTCTCTTCTTCTCCTGATTGCGGAGCGAGCATGTTGAGTTCTTCACACGCCGCGGTGAGATAATCGGCTTCGCGTGAGGTCTGCTCAAGGCCATTCTGGAGCTTTTCGACTTTCGCGATGAGTATGCGCCAGCAGTTCCAAAGCCGGGTTACCTCCTGCGCCTCTGGCACTAGCCCGCCGAACTGATCGAGAAGATGCCGGTGGGCCGCAGTCTCAAGCAATGCGCGATCGTCGTGCTGCCCGTGGATCTCGACGAGACGCCCAATTCGGGACATGAGCGCCGTCGAAACCGGCGCGTCATTGATAAATGCTTTTGTCTTTCCGTCAGCATATTGGATGCGTTTGAGAATGAGTATCCCGTCATCATCCAGGCCGTGTTCACGCAACATCCCGCTCGATGGATGCGATGCCGGAAATTCGAAGGATGCTGTGACAAACGCCGCCTGCGTACCCTTGCGCACAAGGCTACTGTTGCCCCGCGCTCCAAGGGCAAGGCTTAGGCTGTCTAGAATAATGGATTTTCCGGCACCTGTTTCGCCGGTGAAGACGGTAAACCCTGCACCAAAGCTCAGATCGAGCTTATCGATCAAGACGATGTCACGGATCGACAGAG
>JBAUNL010000962.1:0-3065 GCA_049579205.1 Rhodomicrobium sp.
GCAATGATCTTCCCCGGGACGGCAAGACCATGGGACGCGTGCTAGTCAAAGGCGGGACTGTTGCCAAAGCTTATTTCAAATCAAGCCAGAAAATTCTCGATGATCGCGGCTATTTCGATACCGGCGATATTGCCACCATCGACAAGTGGAACGTGATGCAGATTACCGACCGGGCGAAGGACATCATCAAATCTGGCGGCGAGTGGATCTCATCGGCCGAACTCGAGAACATAGCCCTGGGTCACCTCGCATCTGCCGTCTGCGCCGTGATTGCACTGCCAGATCCCAAATGGGACGAGCGCCCGATGCTGATCGTGCAGCTCAAACCCGGCGCGCAGGCAACAACCGAGGACTACCGGCGCTATCTCGAAGACAAGATTGCGAGATGGTGGATGCCGGACGAGATCAAATTCGTTGAAACGATCCCGCTTGGTGCAACGGGCAAGGTGGACAAAAAGGCGCTGCGGCGCTTGTATGCCGATCGGGAGGCGAAACAAGCAGCGGCCGAATAAGGGCGGAAAAATCGCACCGCAGGTCTGGTTTTGGCGCATCACTCGGAAATTTGCGCTGGCTTTCGCGAAAGGTCAGCTTTCATCCTCGAAAGCGGTCACATTCATTTCGGTCCGAAACTTCCGCATTCGGCCTTACTGAGCCATTTTTTCGGATCGGTCGTTACGACGCCTCGCATCCTCGATATCCTCCGCAACGGCCGCACCCACCGCATCCGCCAGTTTATATTAGAAACTCCAAGAGTTTCCGCTAGTTACGAAAAATACGTGAATTTTGTCTACGAACTAGACTACAAATAGAAACCGGCTTGCCGCTGAGGGCGGCCTGCTGCCCGGATTTTGTCGATACCGTGCTCTTGGCATAGAAGGTAGCTGGCAAGAGCGGTTGCCGCGATTTCTGGCAGATGTTCGTGTTCAGCGATGGCAGGCATTCCTTTGAAATATGCGCCGTCGACCGCCGCGATGCCAATGCGGTCCGGCGAACGCGCCGGCCACGTCCTCCAGGAAGTCTTCCGAACCGTTCTCCCTCACATCTCGAACCCGCGATGCCTGTTTCCTCCTCAAGCGTTGCACAGCTGCGCTAGCACGTGCCACAGCAAAGCTTCAATTCATGCTCAGAAATAAGGGGCCTATCGCATACGCTCCGCGTTCGTAAGTGGCCAGTCTCCTTGTATGAGATTAAAGTTCAAGGCGAGTTCCAGGGTCCTCAAGCGCGCGGCTGCCATAACCGCAAGCCGAAGCAAGATTGCTTTAGCGGCCATCCTGACACTCCTGGTTTTCTGGGAAGCGGCAAGTGCGGAGACTTTTATATCGCGCTACGTCGTAAGCCTTGACGGCGTACGCGCCGGTGGCGCGACCCTGCGCACCAATCTCGATGCGAGCCGTTATAAGGTTGAGCTTTCTGCCGATGTTGGCATGCTGCTTATCTTGACGCACCTTGAGGGACGTGCCTCTGGCGCACTCTCCGGCGCAAAGCTCGCACCGGAGCATTTTCAGATCGTCATGTCCGGCACCGACGAGGACAGCATCGAGTTTGATTTCGCAACGACGGCCGAGGCGGCCGCGGACGGCGCTGTCCGCCTGCGCGGGGTCGTGGATCCCTTGTCGGCCTTGCTCGCCGCATCCTTTAAACCGTCAGACGGTCATCCCTGCAACACCGTACTGCCCATTTTTACTGGCCGTGACCGTTTTGACTTGAATCTGCGTCCCAAACCGGCAGGCTCGTCAACGGCGGAGCCCGCTCTTGTTCGCTGCCAAGCCGCGCTCACTCAACCGCTCGCGCGCGTAACGGCCCAACAGGATCTGGGATGGGAAATTACCTTCACCAAAAGCGCGAAATCCAATTTCTGGCTCGTAGACCGCGTCGCGATACCAAGCCGTCAGGGGCTCATAACCATTAGCCGCACAGAAACCTCCATTTCAGCGCCTTGAGCATCCCCTTGCGGGCCGAGCGTCATGGTCTTGTAACGCTCTGGCCCTGGATCGAACGCTTTCTGGCGACGAGCCAAGGTTGATCCCATGACCCGTGCTTATTATCTCGTTTGCACAAAGACCCGCGAAAATCAGCCGAAAGTGACTGCGTTCCGCGCCTGGATCAAACAAGAGATCGCTGCGATGGATCAGAGAAAGGTGACAAACCTGTTGCCGGGCACGTGAAGCACTGCACTGGATTTCATCACCAAAGCTCCCTCGGGACTGAACACGGCGCTCAACACGGCACTGGGTCACTCCGTCCCCGTGTCCCTTGAGGACGGCGATCAAGCTGCCGCGCTGGCCGTCCCACAGCCGCGCTGTCTTGTCACGGGAGGCGGTGAGGATGCGCGCGCCGTCCGGGCTGAACACGGCGCTGGTCACGGCCCAGGCTTCCGTGCACATGCGCTACGAGGTCGAAGCACCATCTCAAAGTCCGGCGGACGCGCTTGGCGCGATCACCGGCTATTTCGACCGGGTGACAGCCGTCGCGAGCGGAAAGCAGGCACCCGGGCCGGTGGTTGATCACGCTTGCCCCTACGATGAGGCTGCGTTCCTTGCCCGCTGACTGCCGGCAGTGGCGCTGGCTCTTAGATCCGAATGCCGTGTCAATGACGGCTGCGCGCAGCCATATCTCCAGCTGCAAGCCAAGGAACTCGACCTTGCACCTCGCGCCTTGGGATGACGAATGACCCACTTCTAAGAGTATCCGCCTGTGATGCTTGGCGCAGATGCAAAGATAGGAAGCGAAAGGCGCCGAAGTAGGCCAGCGCCGCAGATGCGGAAACTAGAGCCGGTTGACCTGGGTAAGTGAGGCACCAAAACGTGACAGCTATTATATTGGCTTTACTGCGTTGGCTGCGGTTGAGCCAGCAGCCATGGTGCGTCGGCATCCTGGTTCGTTTTCAGCCACGTTACTGTATGGCGTATCAGGCAACCATCCATGGCGGGCAAAGTTGAGTTCTTCAGGCACTTCGCACGCAACCACCCGGCGCCAGTGCCCACCGCCTCTGTAAATCCATGAGCGCAGTTGAGAACTCTTGGCCGTTACATTGCCGGCCGGGTTCGCAGAGCGTGTCCGATGAA
>JBAUNL010000963.1:0-1625 GCA_049579205.1 Rhodomicrobium sp.
CCTCTGCACCTTGATCAGGCCGGCATTGCGCAGGCGATCGAAGTGGAATGACAATGTGTTGGCGGGCACATCCAGCGCCGCTGCTACTTCCCCGGCCGCCATCCCTTCAGGTCCCGCTTGCACGAGAAGCCGGAAAGCGTCCAGACGGCTCTCCTGCGCGAGAGCGGCGAGGGCGGCGATAACGTCCTCTTTTTCCATACTTCCATGATTATAGAATTAGTGGCCGGTGTCAACGCGTATTTGCGATAGGACGAGGGCCTCTTGGTTTTTGCGCTGCTATCAGCGAGTGCAAGCCAAAACCCGGCCGTCATTCACTCGGCGGGGCTAAGAGACGGTAGGTCTTCCGGCCGCGCTGCGCCTTCCTGCTTTCGCATGGGCATACCAAGGAGCAGCCGCGCCACGAGAACAGCGCAGAAAGCGCCAGCCGCTTGAGCGAGGATAAAGGCCGGGACATCGTCCGGCCTGATCCCTGCAAATGTGTTCGAGAGAGCACGTGCGATGGTGACGGCCGGGTTTGCAAAGCTCGTCGAGGCGGTGAACCAATACGCAGAAGTGATGTAAAGCCCGACGGTGAAAGGCACGGCTTCCGGGCGATGGCGCAGAGTACCGAAAATCGTCAACACCAAGCCAAAAGCCGCCACGAATTCGGAAAACCATTGGGACGGGCCGCTTCGCACTTTGACCGATAGCTGAAACAGCGTCTCATCGAACATGGCGTGCGCGGCGAGCGTGCCGAGAATACCGCCGAGGATCTGCGCGGCAGCATAGAGTGCCAGCTCCTTCGCGGTCAACTCTTTGCGCATCCAAAATGCAAACGTCACCGCAGGATTGTAATGCGCTCCCGAGATGCCGCCAAAAACGATAATGAGCACAACAAGGATGGCGCCCGTCGGGATCGTGTTACAGAGAAGTGCCAGCGCCTGGTTTCCATCCGCAAGTCTTGCCGCCATGATCCCGGAACCGACAACGGCGGCGACCAAAAGGCCTGTGCCGAGTGCTTCGGCGGCGAGTTTTTGCGGCAAGGGTGCTGCGCTCACGTGATGTCCTCCGGCGCATCATTCTGCATGCGCCCGATCTCGTCGACTTTCTTCTGGAGCGTCAGACGCGCCAGTGAAGCTACGGGAAGGCTGATGAACAGTTCGATGCGCCGCTGAAGCATGCGATAGGCGTTGGCAAACGCGATCCGCTTTTGCGCCTCATTGCCTTCCGCGCTTGACGGATCGGGCACGCCCCAGTGGGCGGTCATCGGCTGGCCGGGCCATATGGGACAAACCTCTTGAGCCGCGTCGTCGCAGACAGTGAACACGAAATCCATCACCGGTGCGCCGGGGACGGCAAATTCATCCCAGGATTTGGAGCGTAGGCTGCTCACATCGTAGCCGAGGTTTGACAGAAGGTCCAAGGCGTAAGGATGGACCCGGCCCCGCGGCTGGCTGCCTGCGCTGAAGCCCCGTAAGCTGCCTTTGCCTGCCCGGTTGAGGATCGATTCCGCGAGCACCGATCGCGCCGAATTGTGCGTACATAGAAAAAGCACGTTGAAGACGCGATCGCTCTGAAGCGAGTTACTCATGGCAATCATCGTTCCTCTCGCAAAGAGTGTCAGCTTTTGTAAAGGCCGCGCCGCA
>JBAUNL010000964.1:0-4768 GCA_049579205.1 Rhodomicrobium sp.
GTCTTCCAACAGCCCGGAACCTTACTGAGGCTTTCTAACTACGGACAAGTGTTTATCGGGTTTTAAAACAACTGATAAGCGTCATTGTTCGCGTCGCGCTTGGGCTTCATGATTAGTGATTGCTTGCGGTAATTTCTGCGATCGGCTAGGCCCTCGCGTTTACTTAAAGGATCGTCATGTCCGAGATGGATGTCCGGAATGAGCAGATGTATCCGAAGTTCAGTGCGGAGGAGGTCGCTCGCCTTCGCCGCTTCGGTGAAATAAGGCGATTTGCCGCGCGTGAGCCACTAATGCTGACAGGCGATAGTACCCCAGGGCTTTTCGTAATTATTTCTGGTAAGATCAGGGTCAGCCCGCGCGATCCTTTAGGCCACCTCGCTCCGATTATGGAACGGGGACCCGGCGAATTTGTCGGTGAGGTCGGACATTTATCCGGCCAGCCCGCTCTCGTCGATGTTTACGCGATCGATGATGTGCAAGCCCTCCTCATTCCCTCCAAAAGTATACGCAGCTTATTGATTGCCGAACCTGAACTCGGGGACAGGATCATGCGCGCCCTCATCCTGCGCCGTACCGCATTGGTTGAGGCCGGCGCGGGCGGCCCGGTGCTGATCGGCCCTGTGTCCAGCCCCGATATGGTGCGCCTCCAGGGCTTCCTCGCCCGCAACGATTATCCATATCAGGTGCTTGATCCTGCCGAGGATCGGGACGCCGCCACTATTGTGGAGCGATATGCGCCTGATTCCAAGGATTTGCCTCTGGCTGTTTGCCCGAAGGGAAATGTCTTAAAAAATCCGAGCGAGGCCGAACTCGCGCGCGCGCTCGGAATGGCACGCATCGAGGATGCAAACCGCATTTTTGACGTAGCTGTGGCCGGTGCTGGCCCCGCAGGGCTATCGACCGCGGTTTATGCCGCATCAGAAGGGCTGTCCGTGATCGTTCTCGATGCGCGAACTTATGGGGGACAAGCCGGAGCAAGCGCACGAATCGAGAATTACCTCGGATTCCCAACGGGTATTTCTGGCCATGCTCTCATGGGCCGGGCATTCGTTCAGGCCCAGAAATTCGGGGCATTGATGCTCATTCCCGCTGAAGTCCAAAGGCTGCTCTGTGCCAATAGTCCACTTTCATTGCAGCTGACCGATGGCCAGCAGGTGCGTGCGCAGACAGCGGTCGTGGCAAGCGGCGCCCGGTACCGGCGGCTTAACCTGCCAAACTACAAGGAGCTGGAAGGCCGGGGCATTTGGTATTGGGCCTCCCCGATTGAAGCGCGGATTTGCCGGAACGAAGAGATCGCTATCGTCGGTGGTGGCAACTCTGCCGGTCAAGCAGCTGTTTATCTACGCATGTTCGCTTCGAAAGTGTGGGTGCTGGTCCGTGGCCGGAGCCTCGCCGAAAGCATGTCGGAATATCTCGTTGACCGGATTGGGGCAGCGAACAACATTGAAGTTCTGACGGAAACGGAAGTTGTCGCACTCTCCGGCACTCCGGAGGGACAGCTGGAGCGCGTGCGATGGCGCCATAACCCGACCGGCAAAGAGACCGAGAAGCCCATCCGCAATCTTTTCGTTATGATCGGTGCCGAGCCCGCGACGGATTGGCTCAAGGCCTGCGGCGTGGCTTTGGATGCAAAAGGGTTTGTTCGAACCGGTTCCGATACGCCGATGGTTGACGAGCCGTCGAACTTTCACTCCGGGCGGCCACTTGGCCTGGAATCGAATGTCCCGGGCGTGTTCGCCGTGGGCGATGTTCGTTCTGGGTCGGTCAAGCGTGTCGGAGGAGCGATTGGCGAAGGAGCGGCTGTGGTTGCTCAGTTGCATGCCGTTCTCACCGACCCCGAAAGGGTGAGGCAGAAAGAATAGGCAAAACCTACAATTGTGACGTCCATCAATGCCGGAGATGAACAGGTGGCGTACATTTACGTTGTACTGATTGGGCGGGCTTGCTGAAGCGGTGAGGTCTGCATGAGTATCCTTATGGTTCTAACCTCCCATGACCGTTTGGGTGATACCGGCAAGAAAACCGGGCTCTGGCTCGAGGAATTTGCAGCGCCCTATTACATCGTCAGGGACGAGAGCGTTAAGGTAAAGCTGGCTTCTCCCAAAGGCGGAAAGCCCCCCGTTGACCCGCGGAGCGAAGAGCCGCAGGCCCAAACCGAGGCAACCAAGCGATTTCAGGCGGATAGTGAAGCACAGCAGGCTTTCGCAAACACGGTACCGCTTTCAACAATAACCCCGGATGATTATGAGGGGGTTTTCTATCCCGGAGGACATGGCCCGCTTTGGGATCTGGCCGAGGACCAGGATTCGATCAGAATCATCGAAACGCTCTTTGCTGCCGGCAAGCCTGTTGCAGCGGTCTGCCACGGGCCGGCGGCGTTCCGGCATACAAAGCGGCCGGACGGCGCGCCTCTCGTGAAAGGTAAGTCCGTCACCGGCTTCTCGAATTCGGAAGAGGCGGCAGTGGGCTTAACTCAGGCCGTGCCATTTCTCGTGGAGGACATGCTCAAGCAGAACGGAGGCAAATACTCCAAGGCTGAGAATTGGCAACCATTCGCGCTTGTCGATGAAAACCTAGTCACTGGGCAGAACCCGAAATCCGCCGAAGGCGCCGGTTGGATATTCTTGGACAAGCTCCTGAACCGCGACAGATCACAAGAGCAAGGACCTGAAGCAGCCTAACGACGCACGTTTGGGCGCTGGCGATTTCATTTGGCATGGCTTGGGGGCGTGAGAAGAAAGTAGAGGAAAAACTGCTATGACCCATGGTCCTCTCAACGGAAAGAAAGTCGCAATCCTAATCGAAAACGGCTTTGAAGAAGTCGAAATGACTAAGCCGCGAGCAGCACTGGACGAAGCTGGCGCCGAAACGGTTATCGTTTCGCCACAGCAGAGCAAGGTTCGCGCCTGGGATTTCACTGATTGGAGCAAGGATTACCCTGTCGATCAGCAGCTCGATGGGGCTAATCCCAATGATTACGATGCACTTCTCTTACCTGGTGGCGTGATCAATCCCGATAAGCTTCGAATGGAGCCCAAAGCCGTTGCATTTGCCAAGTCGTTCTTCGACGCTGGAAAACCGGTGGCGTCGATTTGTCATGGACCGTGGATGGTGATCGAGGCGGGCGCGGCGCGAGGAAAGCGGCTTGCATCATGGCCATCCTTGAAGACGGATGTGCGAAATGCTGGCGCCGAGTGGGTCGATGAGGAAGTCGTCGTAGACGGGAAGCTCGTGACGAGCCGCTGGCCGGACGATATTCCTGCTTTCAACCGCGAAATGATCAAGCTTTTCAGCCGAGAGTCCGCTATGGCTGGGGCTTGCGCATCCGCTTCTTAAGGATAAGGCGGCTCCGTTCCCTCTCAGACCGCTTTCACGGCTTCCTCGGGGCGCCAAGGTATTTCATGGCACCGTGACGACGATCTTGCCGATTTGCTGATTGGATTCGAGGTAGCGATGCGCTTCCACGATCTCGTCGAAGTGAAAGACCTTGGCGACTACCGGCCTCAGAAGCCTATCACGCAGGCCAACCATCACAAACTCGACAGCGTTCGCGAGCCTGCCCGCATCTGTTACGATCTCAAAAAGGGTGTAGCCGCGGAGAGTGAGGCCCTTACGGATTGCGGCTCCGGTCGGGAACGGCGTCTCGACGCCACTCAAATTGCCGTAGATGAAGAGAACGGCTAGCGGGCTCGCCGCCTGCGCCAATTTCGTTACAAGCGGACCGGCAACGGGGTCAAAGACGAAGCGTGCGCCGTCTCCGCCAGTAATCGAATTGACTTCCGAGACAAGATCTTCCTCTACCAAAACGATCACATGCTTTGCCCCTAATTCCTTCAACTTATCTTTTTTTGCGGCAGTACGGGTGACGGCAATTGGTATGGCCCGTTTGCTATTCGTGATTTGAATTGCAGCGATGCCAACGCTTGAGGACGCGGCCGTGATAATAACCGCGTCACCGGCGTCAAGATTCCCAATCTCGAGGAGCGCACCCCCTGCCGTCAGATTTGCCATCCAGACGGCCGCGGCTTCGATGGCATTCAGACCCGGCGCGCGCCGGACCAGGGCCATGGCCGGGACAATCGCTTCCTCGGCGTACACTCCATAATTGTTCATAGAAAAGGCCGGAATCACATTCACCGCCTGCCCGGTCTGATAGCCGGTAACGCCTTCGCCCCACGATTGTACAATCGCCGATGCTTCATAGCCGAGCCGTACGGGAAGATTGGGCTGTTCAAGGTACGTGCCCGCGCGAAACAGGGCCTCAGCCCGGTTGAGCCCAATGGCTTCGACGCGAACCCGAACCTCGCCGGGACCGGGATCGCCGATGTCGAGGTCATCGAATTGAAGGACTTCGGGGCCACCGGTACGGTGAAAACGGACGACGCGCGTCATGTGTTGGGTAGCCTCATTTTGATCTGGCGCAACGAGCACAGACCATTCTCAAATGACAACGATCGTCATTCCATGACGGCGGTCAGCGCCTTGCCAGAAGCGGCAGTCTATTCTGCTCACGGTGGAAATTCTAAGTTGGAGATGACAGTGCAATACCGTCCCTTTGGTCCAACAGGTCAGCAGGTTTCCGTCATCGGCATGGGCACGTGGTACATCGACGCCGGTGACCGTGAAACTGCCATTGCGGCACTTCAAGCCGGACTCGATCTTGGCATGAACCATATCGATACCGCGGAGATGTATGGCGATGCAGAGATAGTCATTGGAGACGCCATCCGCGGGCGCAGAGACGAGGCGTTTCTCGTCTCGAAGGTGC
>JBAUNL010000965.1:0-1812 GCA_049579205.1 Rhodomicrobium sp.
GTCACCGCTATAATGGACTTTTCTTCTTGCCAGGCTTGGTCTTGGATGACAGATGGCCCCGAGGCTAATTTCAGCCGAGAGGAGTTTCAAATGAATACCGAGATCATCGTTCATCCCAAGCTGCAACACTATGGGATGACCACCTCCAACCTCGACGCCATGCTCGACTGGTACCGCAAGGTCTTGGGAATGATAGTCAATCACCGCTCGGAGGTGCGAGGCGGGGCGCAAAGAGGTCCGTTTTCTGCTGCAGCCTTTGTCAGCAACTATGAGGTCAATCACCGCATCGTCTTCTTCGAAATGTCCGGTCTCCTCCCCGACCCCGGCAAGCCCCGCCACGCAAGGGTTCAGCACGTCGCTTTCGAATATGAATCTCTCGACGATCTGCTCGGCACCTATGCGCGGCTCAAAGGCCTAGGCATCCTGCCTGCGCTGGCCGCCGATCAAGGTGTGCAGATGGTGCTCTATTACACGGACCCCGACCAGAACATCGTCGAGCTGAACGTCAACAACTACGGCAACGAATGGACGGCGACGGAACACGTGAGGACTTCGCCTTCCATGGCTCAGATGGTGCATTTCGATGCGGGCAAAATGATTGCGGCGCGTGAGGAGGGCGCGTCACACTGGGACTTGCATGAGCGCGCCCTGGCGGGAGAGTTCGGTCCCACGACGCCGTACGATCCGCGCAAGCTCCTCTGAAACCCTCTGGGGTGCACATAGCTTCGCGTTCCCCGCGGCGCGGCCGAAGTCCCCGGCTCGGCCGGTCTCATCAGGATAACGGCGACCTTCGTGTTCGCCGCCAACTGGTAGGAATTCACAAAGAACTGGGGCGCGCCTTCTTGAAGGCGCTTTTGCCTGCAGCTTTGATGTCTTTTGCAGCCTGTTTCTCCGCTGCGTCTTCGGCTTCTTTGGCCAGGCGCAGCTTCCGCAGCTTGGCGGCCTTCTCCAATCGAAGCTTCGTCGCGTTATCAAGCTCCTGCCTTATGCCGCGCTCGCGCTTTTGAATTTCGGCGTAGCGCTCCTCGGCCTTCGATCGGGATGCGGTCATTTTGCTGAATTCCGTTGTTGCACTTGCCTGAATTCTGACCAGCAAGATCTTGCACAGCCTTCAGGCAATGCCACGGGTTCGCGGTAGGAATTCCTGCGAAGTGAAAGTGCCGGAGCGGCCAAGAGATTTAAGACGCTTCGATGACCAAGCCGGATATCCACCTTAAATGGTAATCCAAAGCGCATTCGCAAGGCTTGGGCTTATCAAGGTTTGCTTGTAAGCTTGCCTCAACGGTTCCCTATCCCGGCCTTGTCAGGGAAACCATGCTGGATTATGTTCCGTCATCGAATTTGGCCAGAAAACGAGGCCGCTAAACCTTGGCATAGCCGGGCGCGCTCTAAAATCTTCCCAAACATCGACGAAGCAAGTTGTGGTAGTGCATCGCTAGGCCATGGCTTGTCTGGTTCCACCTAGGAAAAGGAAATTCTATGAGCACCGGCACAGTAAAGTTCTACAACGGTCAAAAAGGCTTTGGCTTCATTCAGCCGGACAATGGCGGCAAAGACGTATATGTGCACGCAACAGCCCTTGAGCGCGCAGGCATTCGCAACCTTGTTGAAGGGCAGAAGGTTTCTTTCGACATCGAGGAAGATCGCCGGACCGGCAAGATCGCAGCGAACAACTTGCGGACCGAATAATACCGAATCCGACTGATTGAGTCGCCGCGCGCATGGGATTCCGCTCGGGATTCGAAGCAGTTATATGGAAGGGTCATGATTCGTTTGCGGGGGCAAGATCATGACGGCGATAGCATCGCATTT
>JBAUNL010000966.1:0-10879 GCA_049579205.1 Rhodomicrobium sp.
GTCAGATACTAAACTGCACGATCTTTTATTACATTACATACTCAGAGACAAAAATAGGATAAGGGAAACACTCGAAAAACTTAACAGGTCGTTGGAAATTCTTGGAGTCAAAGCAAGAAAACCTATCATCGATGCAATCCTGAGAACATTGGAAAAATCTCGCTGGCTGCAAACTTCAGGTTCTGTAGAAGAGTTGAGATCTCCTCTGATGGCCTTTGTAATGGCTTATGGCCCCCTAAACACTCCTAACAACTACGCTAAATTTGCCTTGCGTTTTATTTCTGTCTTGAGAATGATGTTTCCTGACCGCGGCTATCGTTTGAAGTTAGATCCCGCAAAAGATCCCATCAATCGAATTTCACCTATATTTGCGCCAGATCTCAATATATTTTTGCGTTATAATCGTTGGGGAAAACTCTCAGTTCCGATAAACCATGTCTTATGGGCTCAAATTTGGGACCACTTAGCAGATGAGCATCACAAGCCAAGTACTCAGCAGCCCTCGACACATGATCTCGATTGCTCAATTGCACGACTTTACCAGATTGAACTCTCTCTTAGGCCGGATATTTTCTGGCCTAGAAGTTTAAACGAGAAAATAAGGTCGATTTTAGCTCAGAGCGATGAAGAGGTCGCCAAGCAATTCGCAGGAATGATGGCTCGCCATCGGGCATTATTGCAGGCAATCCGAAATATCGCAGCCTTTAGGAAATTTAAAGCTCAAGGGTCCATCGGAGAATTGGCACCTTTCGATGCTAGATTGCATACAAGTTCGTCAACCGGATTAAACAAGGCGGAGCTAGTAAAGATCTTGGAATCACCCATTGTACGAGAATTACCTAATGGTTCGAGCGAAATTCTTATTCAGGGAGAAGTGGAAAAAAATGACTAAGAAATCGAATTATGATTTAAACCTGGATCTAACATCTCTGAAGGCTCACGCGAACTTCTCCGCTGGACTTCTCGCTCTTGACTTTGGTACTGCCTTTTCCAAGGCGTGCGTCCGAAAGGGAGGTTTCGGTGGTTCCGTAGTCCCCCTTGAGTTGGGTCTTATATCGGGCGGAAGTTCTGGAAGCTCCGCTCAGCCCAATCCTTATGTCTTAGCTTCCACGATCTTTGTAGATGAGGGGAGATTTTTATTCGGACCCTCAGCATATTCGGCGGGCTTGAATGCGCCCGCTGGACGCCGCCGATTTGATTCACCCAAGCTGCTTTTTAACAAGGATGATCTTTCGGCTCTTATGGAGAAACCGGTTTCTTCGGATATGGTGCCGGGAGCTGTGACGTTCACTGAATACGACCTGATCTTGCTTTATTTAGGCTACTTTACTTCGATGGTAGGGAGCGCCCTCCAGCGCTACGATCTTAATCGACACCTCCCACGACGATTTGCTGTACCCGGATGGACACCATTTCGCGCGAAGCGTTATGCAGCGCAATTGTTTGAGCTTTTAGCGAGCGCCCAGGTTCTAGCTGACACATTCGGCGGTAGGTGGGAACAGGGCTTGCCAATTGAGGACGTTCGTAAAGCTATAGATCAGATCCTTGACCTCAGTGTTGAGCAGCTTCCTCTCAAACTGGTGGACATGGGAATGCATGAGGCCAGCGCCGCTGGCGCGTGCATCTTTAATCCACGGTGGCGAACCCCCCGCTTATTCATTGTCATTGACGTGGGTGCTGGTACGATAGATTTCGGGGGGTTTGTTTTATTTCGCCCCTTACCCAGGAGAGACCAGAATTTTAAATTGGCACAACTTAGAGATACAAGTCTTGCTGTGGAATACGGTGGGAACTATATTGATGAGTGTTTGACGGAAATTGCCATTCAGAAGAGCTCTGCGCCCGAACATCAAAGATCGGCCACGTTCCGGTCGCTTAGACGTCAGGCAAGAGAGTCAAAAGAGGCACTGTTTAGGGATGGATATATTGATCTGGAAATTATCAGAACGGAGGGGATAACTATCTACCTGGATGATCTGCTGAATTCGCAGAATATCAAATATATGGAAAAAACTCTCAAATCAACTTTCGAAGATCTCATTGGCAGGATAGGAATTCCAGCATTTGAAAGACACTCGTATCATGCAGAGGTATATATTACCGGTGGTGGGGCGCGACTTCCTTTTGTCAGTGCGATGCTTGAAACGCCTTTTCGGTATGATAGGCGGTCTTTAAAATTTACGAAATATTTGGAGGCACCAAAATGGATGGCAGAGTCCAACGCTGAGTGGTTACCATACTTTTCTCAGCTTGCGATTGCCATTGGCGCGACCTCCGAGGAAGTGCCTGACGACGCTGGTCCATATAGTTCAGCGGCCTTGGCGCCGGGCCCCCGAGTTGTAGCTCGACCTCGTCGGAGATGATTGTTGTACAGGCGCTTTGCGGGGACAAGCGAATTTCGCAGTTTAGACTTATGGTTCCAAGCGTCTCTCAACTCAACTAGTTAGAGTAATGAAGAAGAAAACGATTGATGCAACATCTCACGGATATCTTGATTAAGGCGACCCGCTCTATTGAACCCCCGTATTTTAAGTTGCATATTGCGGGAGGTGATCCTATCTATAGGGAGCGTGTGTATTGTTACGAGCTTTACCACCAAATGCGCCGTCGGTGGCCAAAAGGAAGTGCATTCTTCTTAAACGGCGAGGTCGACAAAGCCGCGCATCCAATCCTTGGCCAGCTCGGTGCTGATCGATCAAAGCCAGATTTTTTAGTGCACCAGCCCGGCAGCATGCAAGGTAATTATGCAATCATCGAAGTAAAATCATCTAACGCGGAGAGTAATGATATTCGCAAAGATTTGCAGACGTTGTCACTATTTTCTACCAGGCTAGCATATAAGAGAGCTATATTCTTGTTATTTGGCGACATGACTGATAATGAGTTAATTCGAAAAATAGATCGATTATCAGCTGGAATACCGAATCTGGCTTTAGTAGAGGTTTGGCTGCATGCAGCTCCAAGAAGTCCCGCTCGCCACGTCTGCCTTTTATCGCCCTTAAACCAGCAAGGAATGCTGAACCTGTAACACTTTGTACATATCATGCAAAGCCTCCGGGAATTGATTGCTCCTCTTTCATTAATATATCGGCAAGCATTAATCTGGTTTTGCGACCATCGAGGAGAAGAAGTCGATTGGCCCAGACCGCTTCCAGACCGACTTCATCTCGTCACAGCCGCCACTAATTCAAGCCGCGCCCCCCCATCAGCACTTCCGCAACCCTTCGCGCTATCTCCGGACCCAACCGACAAACCTGTAGCTTCTATGCAAAATCTACGTGAAGTTGCAAACGTCTAGCGTTGCGGAAGGTACTTACCCGCTCTTTTGTCACTCGCTGTCTAGGGTTCTTGGCACGGTCGCCCTTCGGTTCGTGTTCGCGAGATCCAAATGCGATCTGCACCCCATGCAGCTTTTTGCGGCCCTCGGCTTCGGAGACCGTTGTTATTGCGGAACGTGATGGTGAATGATAGATGTGAGTGAGACGAGTTGCCAAGCTGCTTTTTGTTCGATCTTTTATTTTGCTCTACACTCCATCCCCCTGGTCACCGATGCTCTCGCTATCCCATCCAATAGAAGAACTGACATTTCCAGATCGATACGAAAGGCTTGTCGAAGTTCTCCAAGACGATGTCGCAAGACTCCTCGTAGCTCCTCCGACAGACTCGATTCGCGTTATCGAGTCTATCGCGCAGGAGGTACGCAGCCGGAGCGAAGGTGTTTTGGTCCCGATTTGGGGCAAGTCTGGATCGGGAAAAACGACCTTTGCGATGAATGCGTCCAATTGGGCTCCGAGCATTTACACCCAGACTCTAAGTTACCAGGGAGAGATAAGCTATGACTCTCTCAAAGTCGGTAGCAGTACCGTTCGGAGATACAAAAGCCCACATCTCTGATAATAGTTTTTGCGTCTGAGAGCAGTGATCCTGGAATCCTAACGCAGCTAACCAATCCATCACGATATACTTTGTTGGATGGTCAAGCCTTGATCGCCGTGACAAGCCAAAGTCAGCTTGGTAAATGGTGGGGGGAACGGCGTGGTTTGCTTACCAGAGCAATCGTACAACTCAATGCACGAGCCATAGCTCTACCGCCCTCCGCCACTATGTCCTGTGTTGGCGCCTTCGGTAATGGAGATTGGTCCGAGTATGAAGAATTAGGTTACCCAAAACGCAAATTGTTTAACGTTCTAAGAACACTTCTTGCGACGGATTTTGGTAAAATGTTGTGTGGTAAAGACCTGGACCGATTCGAGGCCAGAGGGCGATCTGCGGACAGAGCGACACTAGCATTCAAGAAGTTAGCCGACAAGGGCTTCAATCTAGGTTCGGACAAGGGCCTAAATCGGGTTGTCGCGGAAGCCGTCAACAAGCTTTTAGATCAGGAAAAGATGCCTTTTCAAAGTGTCATTGCTGAAAAGCAACTCCCGTTTTGTGGAATCCGGCCCGATATACTATTGGATTACTCAGATCAATATGTCTGTATCGAATTCACATGGCGGAAAGGCAGCTTCCTCGACTCCCAAAGCAGATCGACCGTAGCTCAATATATACTCACGAAGCTTCAAAATTACGTTCGCCAATTGCAGTGGACTAACGATTGAAGACCAAGGGTTTATCTCCGCCCCCCTCCAGCACCAACCCGACAACCCTTCGCGACATCTCCGGATTGAGCCTGCAAACACCATCCGATCGGAGCGTGAAATCCCCCGGCCTGAAAGTCTGCGCCTGCACAAAATCCAAAATCTTCCGGTCCACAATTGGCCGGTGCGGCTCCATGAAGTCGAAGATAAGTCCAGGCCGCTCGGGCGATGATGCGTGAAGATAGCTAAGCATGGGATCGTAGCCATCCACCGCAATCTGAATCCGGACCTGAGCTTCAAGGATAGCGTAGGCATAATTAAGCATTGCATTCACCGGATGATTGGCGAGCCCGTTGAATGCGAGCTGTTTGGTCCGGTTGGAACTTCTTGGCCCAATCGCCCGCCACTCCTCTGGAATCGGACGGCGGCTTGTTCCAGCCCAATTGATGGGAATACATTGCCAAGCGCAAAAATAGAAGTACGCCGCTTTGCCCTCCAAACCTAGAAGTTTGCTCACCGATGCCGGGCGAGACTTCCTAAGTGTTTTTGAAATCTCCCCATGAACTGCCAACGCCTTATCCCGCATTGCTGATGAGGGTATGGCTGCTGTAAGCGTGTCGATGCCGTTTTCGATCTTCTGCCCGATGAGCCCGCAAGCAATGTCGAGCGATCTCCCGGTCTCGATCGCTTTGCGCTGCTCCTTGACCTTCTTCGGCGCAGCGCCGTATCCCGCCCCGCTCATCACGGTGATGGTCTTGCCCTGCCAATCAATGCGGATGAGCGGGATGGACTGGACAGCCAGGACAGGACATCAAAGGTGATAGCGCCGCTTCCATCCAAAATGATGTGGAAATTGATGGAAGACCGAAACTAACGATTGGGCTCGCACTGACCTCGTTCGCTGGGGTGGTGATAAAGCACGTGAGCGAGCAGCAAAAACCATGGGTGGAGATGCGCGAAGAGTTACGGCGTCGACTGTACGAACGGGAGTTAGAGGCATTCGGAATCATGGCCGCGCCTGAATTGCGGGACGATTTCGAGAAGATATCGGCCGCGATTTTTCATAAGCCTGAGTTCGACTGGAAGGAAAATGCTGTTTCAAGCATGCACTATAAATATGTGTGCGTTAAAGTTGGGCTGCCGTCTAAGTGCCCCTACTTAGAGGTAAACACGACCAACGTGGAACTCCTCAGCAGCGAGCCAGGTAGACCGTCGAAAGCCCAAGAGAGAGACGATGCGATCTATGGATTGCTGAAAGAGGGTGTTGACCTCAAAGCAATGAAACGGAAAGACGCCTGCGAACGTGTTCGGCAGTACGCCCAAGAGAAACTAAAGGCCAATGTAACGATAGGCTACGACAACGAAACTATCCAGCCTCATCTGGTTCGGATCCTCGGAAAGCGCAAATAGCTCTTCTCCTCTTATTTTCCTTACTTATTAATGTTTTGACATTTCGACTCATCAGGCCCTCGAAACCCATCGTGACCTCAGCGCGAATCTCGCGCGTCAAACCAAGAGGTCACAATGCGAAAACCCAGAAACCATGCACTTGAATACCAGCGGCGCATCGCAAGGGCTATGGCTGGCGGCTTTAGCCGGACCCAGGCCAGGGGACACCCCAGGGCCGGGGAGACGTTCATTTCGAAGCCGCAATCCTCGAAACCAGTAAAGCCGCCAAAGGCATCGAAAGAAGCCTTCGCGCTCATTGATTCGAAGCGTTCGGAAGAGCGAGCCATCAAGGCGATGAGAAAGGGGGCAAGCCTAAAGGACGCCGCCGCCTCCGAAGGCATCAGCCAGGAGAAGCTCCGGCGCTACCTCAAGGAAAATACGCAAGCCTCCTATAAGGGACGCCGCTGGCAGATCGTGGATGATCGGGCACGCCAGTTCCCGTTCTATTCGGACGAACGCCTTGTGACAGCCTGGCTCAAATCGAGCGAGCTTTCGGATGCAGGAAAGTTCATGCACGCCGTCAAGACCTTCCTCGCCTTTGGGAATGAGAAGGTTCTGAAGCCCTTCGAAGGCCAAGGCGTCAGAGACATCAAGGGCAAATTCTACCCCTTCGAAACCGATCCCAATGTCCTCTATGAGCTCGACAATGCTGGCGAGCTCTCTTTCCCCGAAATCTACAAGATCGCAGCCTGAGGAGGCCATAATGAAAGACCTGGATGAACTCTTGGCCCGTGAAGCGGGCAAGCGCAAGAAGTCGAGGCGGCTTGGACGGGATGACCTTGTCTGTCCGATTTGCGGGGAAACCCATCCCGCCGCTTTCGAGTACGATCACGTGGCAGGGCAAAGGCATCACGATAAGACTTGTCCGCTTTGCAAAACCCATCATGCCATTCGGACGGCATGGCAGCAAAACGAGCCACCGCCATCAGATAATCCCCGGAATCCTCTAGAGGTAATCGGGCATTGGCTCTTGGGGATGGCGGCGTATTTTGAGATGCTAATCCCCTACCTGAAGCGATTCGGGACTTTCCTGATCGAACTTGCAAAGGAGGGTCATGGGGCAGACCTCGAACTCCCGACAGTCTCCATCGGATGAGCCGCCGCCAGCTGAAAAGCGGGTCATCATGCTTCGCGCCTATGGCGAGCCTCCTCACAAGGAGCGTTCGTCAAGGCGTAAACCGCTCAAAGCTTCCGGCTTTGAGCTTATTTTCGATACCGAGACTACAGTGGGCGCCGCGCAGCGATTGCGCTTCGGTGTCTACCAAGTTCGTCATTACGGCTTTCCCTTTGAGCAAGGGATCTTCTACCATCCCACAGAACAGTGTGAAGGCGACATCGATCTTCTAAAAGATTATGCCCGCCGCCATGACCTCAAATGCATGGCGGTTGAAAATTTCGTAAGAGAGCGCTTTCTCGAAATCGGCTACGATAACGGCGGGCCCATCATCGGCTTTAATCTCCCATTTGACATCTCAAGGCTTGCCATCGGTCAGAGCCGGGCACGCAAGGTCGTCCGGACTCATAAGAAGACCGGCAAGCGCATTGTCGATCGCTCCATGGTCGGCGGCTTCACCTTCAAGCTGCTAAAGGGGGATGAATATCCCCATGTCCGGGTGAAGCATCTTTCCCGGCGTGCGGCCTTCATCAATTTCGCGCTGCCAGCCGAGCAGGCGGTTGCGGAGAAGACGGAGGTAACCGAAGCCCGCATCGCCGAACGCGGCACGTTCATCGATGTGAAAACGCTTGCGGCAGCGCTGACGAGCAAGTCGCATTCCTTGAGAAGTCTCGCCAATACGCTCGGGGTCAAACGCAAGGGCGACTACGACGAGTTCGAACTGCCGCTCACCGAGGATTTCATCAACTATGCCGTCCGGGACGTCGAAGTCACTGCCGAGTGCTATGATGCCTTGAAGGCGCGCTATGAGAGTCACGGCCTTACACTTACTCCGCCGCAACGCATTTACTCCGAAGCCGGTCTCGGCAAAGCCTATCTGCGACAGATGGGCGTGAAGCCTTGGCGGGAAGTGCAACCGGATTTCGATCCGCGCATCATCGGCGCGATGATGAGTTCCTATTTCGGAGGCCGTGCCGAAGTCCACATCCGGCGCGAGATCATGCGGGCGATTTATTGCGATTTCGCCTCAATGTATCCAACCGTCTGCACTTTGATGGGGCTTTGGCGCTTCGTTATCGCGAACGGCATTGATGTTGAGGATGCGACCAAAGAGGTGAGGGCCTTTCTGGATCAAATTAGCCTCGAACAGCTACAATCGCAGGACACGTGGCAACAGCTGCATGTGTTGGTGAAGGTCAAACCGGATGCAGACATTTTCCCGGTCAGAGCCCACTATAGCAAAGAGCCGATCCCCAATATCGGACTCAATTACCTCTCCGCCGACAGCGGCTTTTGGTTCACGCTTGCCGATTGCATCGCATCTAAGCTTCTGACCGGCAAAGTGCCCAAGGTCCTTGAAGCTCTTCGGTTCACGCCGCGAGACGTCCAGGACGATCTGAAGCCGGTCAACATTGCAGGCAACCCCGCCTTCCGCGTCGATCCCAATCGAACCGATCGCACCAATGATTTCTATAAGCGTGTCATTGATCGGCGTCGCGAAGTTAAAACAGAACTGAAGCGAGCAGAAGCCGCGAAAGACCGAGCTCGCGCGAGGGAACTAGAAGGCGAGCAACTCGCACTCAAGATTCTCGCCAACGCCACAAGCTACGGCATCTTCATCGAACTCAATGTGGAGGACATGGACGAGGATGATAAGCCGTTCGAGGTGCATGCCGGGCAAGGCTCGTTCACGGCCAAGCCAAAAAAGAGGGAAGAGCCGGGGGAGTATTTTCATCCGCTGCTTGCCACGCTGATCACCGGAGCCGCTCGGCTCATGATGGCGATCACGGAGAGCCTCATCCGCGAGGAGCAGCTTGATTGGGCATTCTGTGACACGGACGGGATCGCCATAGCTTTGCCGAAGGGTCAACCGGAAGACGGCTTTGAGGGAAGGGTCCAGAAAATCCGCGCCTGGTTTGAGGACCTAAATCCATATGATGCCAAAGGCTCGATCCTTGATCTCGAAGATGAAAACAAGTCGCAGGAAACCGGAGAACTCGTGCCGCTTTATTGTTTCGCGGTCTCGGCAAAGCGTTATGCGCTGTTCAATCGCGGTCCTGATGGGGAGCTTGTCATCCGCAAGGCTTCGGCACATGGGCTCGGCCACCTGATAGCGCCCTACAAGGAAGAACCTGCCTCTAAGGATGAGACCGAGCAGGATGAAGATGAGGAAGAAGATGATGAGGTCCTGCCAAGCGGCGTAGAACTCTGGCAGGAGGATTTATGGCGCGCCATCATCAAAGCCGCCGAAGGTGAAAACCCCCGGCATCTCGCCATCGATTGGCATGACAACCTGGAAAAGCCTGCGGCCAGCCGTTACTCCGCGACCAAGCCAATCATTCTCGATTGGTTCAAGACCTATAATAAGGGATTGCCCTATGACCAGCAGGTAAAACCATTCAATTTCCTGCTGATGTTTCAGGCCGAAAAAAACCTGGAAAAGGTTTTCGAGGACGGCAAAGCGGACTGGAATCCCCGCGAGCGTGAACCGAAGCCGACAGCCCCATACGACAAGGACCCGCGAAAGGCACTCAGCAAGCTTTTCGATCGAGATACCGGCGAACCCGTAATGCATGACATCCTCAGGAACTACGGGCAAGCGCTTCGTCAATATCATCTGCATCCGGAAGCGAAGTTCCTGCAGGGCAGGCAGATGGATAGCGGGCTAACGCTGAGGCGGCATGTTTTTGTGGACGATATCGATCCGATCGGCAAGGAGGCGAACGAGATCGAGGAGGATGAAACGTTCGGTGCGGATGAAGGTTCGACGGTCACTTACGGGTTTTCGGAGGCACAAAGAGCGAGGATGATCGCGGCAATCGCGGCGGCTCCTAAGAGGGAGCTAGCTAAGTTAGCGCACGTCTCTGATCACACGACTGATGCAGCTCTTCAAGCTGAGGTCTCCGATCGGAGCTTGCAGCATCTATATGAGGCTGCGCTTAAAATCGAGGATACGAAGAAAGAAACGGACGCAAGTCGCGAAGAGGTCGTTGCTTGGTTGCAAACGCAATCCAAAATGCACGGGTCAGGTCAGCTCGCGCAGCGCCTTGAATGGGACCATTCGAACTTATGCAAGGTGCTTGCGGGAGATAGAAAGCCTCCAAAGCGTTTGGTGCATCGAGTTCGGGCAGCTCTAAGCGAGGATTTTGAATAAGCCGGTTTTCGGAAATATTGCCACTGGAGATCTGCCGAGCTTAGCTCGGAACCTACACGCAGCAATTGCCATTCGAAGCTCGGCCGTAAAGATGGTATTTAGGGAAATCGTTTGCTGTTTTGAGTGGGTGGCGCGACGATGTTGGGTTTGCGATTTGTTTCGGTGATTTTGGGGGTCGGTTTTTTTGCCGTGATGGTGGCGTGCGCAGGTGGCGGCGCTGCGGTGCAAGATAAGTTTCCGGTAAAAATCGTCCTGCAATTGGGACATTCAGGGTATGTCAACGCGGTGGCCTTCTCCCCCAACGGCCGGAGCGCGCTGTCGGGCAGCTTAGACAGGACCCTGAAGCTTTGGGATGGGGCGAGCGGCCGCGAGCTCAAGACCTTCCAGGGACATTTGGATGCGGTCTTGTCGGTGGCCTTCTCCCCCGACGGCCGGAGCGCGCTTTCGGGCAGCCGCGACAACACCCTGAAGCTTTGGGATGTGGTGAGCGGCCGCGAGCTGAAGACCTTCCAGGGACATTCGGACGGGGTCTATTCGGTGACCTTCTCCCCCGACGGCCGGAGCGCGCTGTCGGGCAGCAAC
>JBAUNL010000967.1:0-4157 GCA_049579205.1 Rhodomicrobium sp.
CCTCAGAAGCGAGCCTTCTGGAGTGGCTTATGGCGTCGCCGGTCTCAAAATGCTCGCCTCCGTCGGAAAAGCTGTCGGGAGTGACGTTGACGATCCCCATGATGTGCGGTCGATCCATAGGAACGCCGGCGATCGCAGCGCGTGGGGCAACGATCCGGTCTAAAAGCTGTTTGATGCGAGGTTCGTCAATAGCTTGGATCGTGCTTATGCGGACGATTGCGTGCTTGACCTTGCCTGGTTCGCCTTCCCACAGGCGGACCGAGTCGAATGCCAGGGAGCTGCCCGCAAGGGGCAAAGCCCCGCCGAGGCCCACGGCTTCCTTGGCGATGTGACCGGAAATCAATCCAATCGGTTCCAAATAAAGGCCGGGCATTGCAATCTCCGGATTTTCATCAGGCAATCGAGCGGAAGGCTGTAACAAGAGCAACGAGCGGTTACAAGCGAGACTTCAGGGCTGGCTTCCTGCTTCGCGGGGGCCTGGGCATACGAGGACTTAGAAATGAGATCAATACCGGCCATCGCGTTTTCCTCGGAACGGAAAAAGGGTTTGATCGTGGCACGCTCGTGAAACGAGGAAGCAAAAGGCGTTCATCGAAACTATATTCGGATGGCAGATTAGCGGAGCGCACCGGTGGCTCAGATACTTATTCCGATTCCGGCAAGAGACTTTGATCCGAGCGAAGCCGCTATCAGCTGGCAGGTCCTTAAGTCCCTCGGTCACGCCGTCACTTTTGCGACACCCGCTGGGAAGGCCGCTGAAGCAGGTGAAATGATGCTGACCGGCCGGGGGCTGGATTTGTGGGGCTTCGTCCCTGTCCTGCGGCGCTTTCCTTTGCTTGGCTTGCTTGTGCGCGCCGATAAAAACGGACGCCGCGCTTATGAAGCGATGACTGGTGACCCCGGCTTCAAAGTGCCCATAAAATGGACTGACATTGATGCAGGCAAATTCGATGGACTGCTCTTGCCTGGCGGACATCGGGCTCGCGGAATGCGCCCCTATTTGGAAAGCCCTGTCTTACAAAGTGCCGTGGCGGAGTTCTTCGACGCCGATAAGCCGGTCGCTGCCATTTGTCATGGTGTGCTGCTTGTCGCGCGCACCCTTTCGAACAAGACAGGCAAATCGGTTCTCTATGGCAAAAAGACCACTGCCTTGACCTGGGCGCTGGAAGGCGCAGCAGCTTCGGCCGGGCGCCTGACCCGCTTTTGGGATCCGTTCTATTACCGCACCTATCGCGACGATCCGGGTCAAAGCCGCGGATTTATGTCGGTTCAGGCGGAAGTAACACGCGCCTTGCAAAAGCCTGAAGACTTTTTGGATGTGCCTAAGAATTCGGCCAGCTACCGCAAAAAGACCAGCGGTCTGCACCGGGATACGCCCGAAGACAGCAGTCCTGCGTTCGTCGTGCAAGACAGCAATTATGTTTCGGCACGCTGGCCAGGAGACGTACATACTTTTGCGAAGACCTTCGCGGCGGCCGTCTCTCAGGCAGAATCAAAGTCAGGACCAACGGCGGCCAAGTGAACAGGGAGGCCGTCGTGGACTTGTGCGCGACCAAGAAAACAGGCCGCTAAGATCACGATAACTTAGTGTTGACCATTCGGTGAAGCACACGCGAACTGGGATGAAAGATAATCGAGGTGGAAGCAGGTATTATCCCAGCCGGTTGCATTGTCCCTGAGCCTCCAGCCCCGGCAATCAATCAGATCGCCATAGGCGTTTTTGTGGATGGGGCAGCCGCTTGCTCTTTTGGCGTAATGCCGATGATGGAGCTTGGTCTCACGCTCGGCGGCGCCTGCATTTGATGGTGTGGCGAGTACCGCGCAAGAAGCAATCAGAATCACAAACTTACTGTTGATACTCATGGCATCTCTCCCGACACAGCTTCTATTTTAGCAGTATCTGTGCCGGTACAAGATAGCATAAGGTTAATAACTGATAAATCTCTATTGAAAATTACGAAAATGATAACTTGTATCCGCAAGCTTAAGCCTAGGACTTGTTTTGATACTTTTTTCCGGAATTTCCCGCCAGCCATGCGAGCTGACCCGGCGGCTGGTGTTTTCGCCCAAAACCATGTCGCCAGCCCCGAGTCAAGGCTATCTGGAGCCTGACCGCCCGCATCCGCTCAATGAGCGGGCTGCCACTTCCCATCCTGCTTCGTGAAGGATTGATTGTCATTTGCACCCAACACGCAGGCGGAGGTCGCATTCATTTCCCTGTGACTCAGCCGGTGATGCATTGAATGGATGGAAAATTCCTTTTCGGCTCGCTCAAGCGCTTCTTGAAATCTGGTGGCCTGTGCGCTCGTGGAAAAGGACCATAAATCGCCTTCAAAGTAGAGGGTAACCTCAAAAAGGTTCGGTTGCGCTTTTTGCTCGATCATTTGCATGACAATTCTCCGAAATTCACCGCCCGGCTTCACAGGCAGCGAATCGCACATACAATCTAAAATTGTCAATAAATTTCTCTGCAACCATTGTTGCGGACTAGGCGAACAGGAAAAATGCGCTCGCGATCGCAGCGCGCCCAGCGCCACCCAGCACTATCGCCGTGCGCGATATCTATCCACTACACGCGACACAGTTCAGCGGCCAGCGTCGACTTTCTGCGAGCGCTGGAGCTTATCGGCCCGTCCTCTCGACAACCGGAGTCCACTCTTTGCCTGGCAAAGCACAACATGTGGAAGGATACGTAAGCGCTTTCCATTCCGCAGCACCGCCGTTCGCAGCCGCCTTCAGCGGAGCTTCATAAGCTCTCCAGCCGTCCTGGTTGGCGATTGACTCCGGCGCAGTTTCACGGGACCGCCCATCGTTTTCGACCACGACTGTTAGAACCAAGAGGGATGCGAAGCCGCATAGATAAATCACGCTCAGCGCTAACTCTAAACGCGAAACCATGCGGCGAAGCCAATCTCTCAGACGCTCATGCTTGGGTTTTCCGTAGAGATAGCGGAGTTCAAATTGATCCGCCCTTGGATGCTCATCGAAGTGGACTGACATTAACCACATCCTCTGTACTCTTTGACGCGAGCCCCTGCTTCATCTTAGCCGATGGCGTCTCGATCGGCAGGCGGCATCCACAGCTTTTTGGTTAATTCCCACAACCAGCAGCTTGCAGCTTCAGCTACGCAGTGGCTCGGGGAGCCCTTCAGCGACGTAGGCTGAGGCCTTCGAAGCCCAAACCTAAATCAGGCCGCTATCTGTCAACGCCGGGCGGTCGTTGCATAGTTGTCTAGCTCGGCCTTCTTGCAGTGACACTTTTGACACTTGGGCGCGGCGCATCCCGAATAACATTCGATAGTTGCCAAGACCGGTCTTGAGCCCAGCGGACATATGCAGGCTTTAACCCACTTCTTTGGAGGACAGACGTTTTCACCTGCTGAGGCAGCAACTGCTGAGATCAAGATAAGAATCAAGGCCGCATAGATCGTTTTCATGCGAACCTCCTACTTCAGATTGACAATAATGCTCTCACATTTGATGCAAAGTTTACAGATATCCTAAAGATTAAACCAAGCTACGCTTCAGGAGTTCCACTCCGTAACGCGGCAGCACTTGTAGCACCTGGATGCGCGCCAGGCTGCGAATCAAGAACCTCTATCTTGACTGACGGCCCGTTGGAGTACTTGATGAGCCGGCTGATGCTCCCCGGTCTCACTTCAAGGAGTGCACCTACCCCATGCTTGACCCCGCGACCCTTCAGATCGTCATTAAACTCGCTTATGCGGGCGCGCTTTGTTACGGCTGCATTACAGACATTCGGGGCTTCACCATTCCGAACGCGATTTCTCTGATCTTGGTGGCGCTCTTTTTTCTCAATCATTGGCTGATGCCTGCGCCCGCATCCCTGCCCGAACACGCCTTGAGCGCGTGCGCCGCATTTATCGCGACATTCGCCCTTTACGTTGCAGGCCTAATGGGCGCCGGCGATGTAAAGCTGATCAGCGCTCTGATGCTCTGGGGAGGCTATGCGGAGGGGCTGAAGTTCGTGCTGATCATGAGTCTGGTTGGGGGCCTTGTAGCAGGAATTCTACTCATCCTTAGGATGGCAATGAACCTTTGGCCGTTTGTTCAGTCCTATATCCCTTCAACCCGGGTAAAGGCATGGGCCCGGCTGGGTATCCTTCCTTATGGCATTGCGATTTGCATTGCCGGCC
>JBAUNL010000968.1:0-2957 GCA_049579205.1 Rhodomicrobium sp.
AAATGCGATGCTATCGCCGTCATGATCTTGCCCCCGCAAACGAATCATGACCCTTCCATATAACTGCTTCGAATCCCGAGCGGAATCCCATGCGCGCGGCGACTCAATCAGTCGGATTCGGTATTACACAAGCTGGCAATTGCCATTGCTCCATGTGCCGGAAATGGGGTGGCTCAGCGTATATCGCCTATGCTGGCGCGAGAATCCTCGAATTCCTATGGAAAAGCGGAGCGGAGAAACTCGGCCGCCATCGCTCCCCGACCGGTTTCGACCGCTTGCTCTGCAGCGTTTGCGGGTCTTTACTTGCGGCGTGGCCGGCGGCCTCGAGCCTCGAAGACTACGTCCGCGTTTTCCCGCCCATTAATCTCCTCGGGCGTCAGCTTCCGAAGGGTGCCGCGTGCATTGATGATCAGGGCTTGCAGGGCCGCATAGTCGTGGGAGGGTTGTTCATCCGGCATGTGGAGGAAGCCGCTTCTCATGGCGTCGAGCGCGCCTCTGGAATGGTAGACTGCATGCTGAATATGGAAGCGGAAGGGAGGAGTGCCTGGAAAGATGCGCGTTTCAACGATCTGCTCCGGATCGATGAAATTTCCTGGCAATATAGCAGGCCCCGCTCCAGGCAGCCGCTGACGGCATCCAGCGTTTGCAGGTAACTCATCACACTCGCATCATAGAGCGAAATCGCCACTGTCGTTTACCTATCAGGTTTAAGCCATTGCCAAACTAACAACACCGGCGGGCAAGGTCAGCATGCCTAGCGGATCGTATCCGCGGAAGAAGAAACTTCTACTAAAACTAATATGTGCTGGGCCTAGCTGGACAGGTCCTCTCGCAAGAAGGCGCTCAGTCAGCCCTTTCGGATTCGACAACGCGACGAGATGACCGCCGGGAATTTCCTCCACCTCCTTTCCGAGCCTTTCACGCGCGACTCGCCGTTGAAATTCGATCGGGAAGAAGCGGTCATCTCTTGCAGCCAGAACGTGAATAGGGATAGCTGGCCACCGCTCGAAGCGGCAGGGCTCGCCGAAAACGGTCTCGGCTTCCTCGCGCGGCTGCGCCGGGCCAGTGCGCAGCACGTCCTGGGCCACGTCGTGCAGGAAGTACGTCGCCACATCGAATTCCGTTGCATAGCCGCGGCGCGTCGCAGCTTCTGCCCGCGCTTCGGCCGCTCCTGTTGCCGCCCACCATGCGCCAGCCATCTCGCCGGGCTTCGGAATCATAGCATTGACGAGCACAAGCATCCGCACGGGCGCACCCGCGCAAACAAGCGGCGCCGTGAAGCCAGCTAGCGACTGAGCGACGAGAATAACATCGCTTCGTTCTGCGATGGCGTGGATGACGATGTCCGCATACGCCGCGAGACCGGCGCGCCCGTCGTCGCCAGGCAGATCGACAGCGATGGCTTCATGCCCCGCCGCTCGAATGAGCGGTACCACGCGGTGCCAATACCAAGCCATTCCGCCCGCGCCGGGGACTAGGACAAATGATGCCATATGGGTTCTCCTCCGTTGCTGATCGCCAGGCTATCTGGGATGTTGCGTGGCTCCCACGCACGATGGTGACGCCATGCCTCCACGACGAGCCCGCCGCTGGCGATGGCCGAGCGCGTCAGGCGATCCTGCTGCACGCCCTTGCGTGTCAAGCTACCGCTCCGTAAATGAGCACGGCGTTGCCATTGCCGAAGGTTCGCGATTTTGCGAGTTTCAGCGGCAGCCTCGTTTTCACGCCGTCAAACAATGTTCGGCCCTCCCCGAGAACGATGGGGTTCATCACGATCTGGTATTCGTCGATCAAACCCGCCTCCGCCAGTTGCGCGACAATGCTGCCGCTGCCCATGATGACCATGTTGGGTCCTGGTTCTTCCTTCAAGTTGCGAACTTCTGCCACCAGGTCGCCCTTCATCAGCCTGGCATTGCTCCACGACGCCTTGTTTAGCGTCCTTGAAAACACGACCTTCGGCAGACTATTCATCCGCTCGGCGATAATGGGATTGCTCTGAGCCGCTGGAGTCGGCCAATAACCCGCCATGAGGTCATAAGTGACCCTGCCGAACAAGAGTTCGCCGCCGCCGCTCGCGTTCTCTGCCACATAAGTCTGCCACTCCGGGTCCATTTTGTGGGCCCAGCTCATGTCGCCACTGGCGTCCGTAAAGTAGCCATCCAGCGAGACCGAATTATAAACGGTTAGCTTCCGCATGTTCATTCTCTCTCTTGTTCAACCGCAGCTCATAATTGCAGTTTCGTTGGTCAGTGACTTGTTATGGGGTTGACGTGGCTAAGCTTGATGAGGCGAGGCCTCAATCACCGATAGTCCTCCTTCATCGCCTCCGGCCAACTTCAGCCAATTGATCTTTCGCGCCTTGCAACCAGCGCAGCGAGCCGGGCGTCGTCAGAATCTCGCCCGTCTCAAGCAGCGTCTTGATTCCGGAGAGGATCATCGGCCAGCCGCCATAGAGCTGAGCGTTGGCGCCCTCGCGCAGCTGATCGTGCGTAACCCGCAGCAGGCAGGAATCGCCGACTGGTTCGATTTCCCAGGTGACGCGCGAGGTGCCCTCGCTCTTCACGTCCTTGCCCCATAGGGCTGTGAAACTCTGGACGAGCCGGAGCGGCGGGTCGACTTCCAGATTCTCGCCCTCGAAAATTACACTTTCTCCGCCAACGCCCTCGAAGCGGGAGCCTTGAGTCCAGTTCGAGGAGACGACCGCTCCGAAGTTGTATTTGCGGCGCATCTCCTTGTCGGTGATTGCCTGCCAGAGCCGTTCGGGCGTCGTCTTGATGTAGATTTCAAATATTTTTTCCATTGTCCTGTCCTCCAGTCTGTGTTTGAGGCCGCTCAGCGCGGCGGCCCACGGTTCGGTGAATTTGTTTACCCAGCGGTCGTGGACGAGCCGGATCGGAACGGGGTTTAGAAAATGCAGCTTCTCCCGGCCGCGCCGCTTGCTCACGACGAGGCCGGCC
>JBAUNL010000969.1:0-10676 GCA_049579205.1 Rhodomicrobium sp.
ATCGATTGATTTTCCGTCAGAAGCTTTACCTCCTCATCGATCGTAACTTTTGCCGTGCCCTTGACCACAATCCAATGTTCGGCCCGGTGATGGTGCCGCTGCAGCGATAGGCTGGCTCCGGGCTCAACGATGATCTGCTTCACCTGATAGCGTTCGCTTAGATGGAGCGTTTCGTAGTGGCCCCAGGGGCGGTGAACGGTGAGATGGTGTTCTGTCTCATTGCGTCTCTTTGCGGAGAGCTCCTGCACCACCGCCTTGACGATGCCGCTCTCACCTCGTTTCGTAATGAGGGTGGCGTCCTTGGTGGATACGACGATCAGGTCCTCAACCCCGGCCAACGCCACTATGCCGTTTTCCGACCGGACATAGCAGCCGCTTGAATTTTTCAGAAGCACATCGCCGCGAGCCGCATTGTTGCCCGCGTCCTTCTCTGCGGCATCAAAAAGCGCATCCCACGTACCAACATCGCTCCAGCCCGCCTTAAGAGGCACAAGCGCCGCCTTTCCGGTTTTCTCCATGACCGCATAGTCGATGGAGTCTGAGCGGCATTGCCGGAAATTGGCTGCAAGCCGGATGAAATTAAAATCGGTGGTCGCGTCTTTCACGGCGGCGTGCGTTTCGTGAACCATATCTGGTTCCAGCCGGTTGAGCTCATCCAAAAATGCGCGTGCCCCGAAGAGGAAGATGCCCGAATTCCAAAAATAGGCAGGGTTGTTGCAGAATTCGCTGGCGGTTTCCTTGCTTGGTTTTTCGACGAAGCGCTCCACGGCGTAAAAGCCGCCGTTCGAAGGTTCTAGAAGCGCCTTCACATAGCCATAACCCGTCTCGGGTTTACTGGGCCTGACGCCGAACGTGACAAGCATGCCTTGCTTGGCAGCATCAAGCCCTGCAGCGACCGAATCGAGAAAAGCACTCGGGTCCTCGATATGATGGTCCGAAGGCATGATAAGGAGGACGGCCTCGGGGCCTGTCCTTTCCAAAACGAGGTGCGCTGCAACCGCGGCCGCGGGCGCGGTCGACCTGCCTTCCGGTTCCAGAACGATGCCCTGAACAGAGATTTTCGCGTTCTTAAAGGCCGAAGCGACGCCAAAGCGGCTTTGTTCATTCGTAATGACAAGAGGTGACGCAAAAGCAGGCGTCGCAGGCACGCGCCGCGCCGTGTCGATTAGGAGTGGCTCCCTACTTACCAGCGCATGAAATTGCTTCGGATGCTGAGCACGCGACAAAGGCCAAAGTCTTGAACCCGAACCACCCGCCAGGATAACCGGAATAATCATTCGATCCTCGTGATGAAATCGATCGTATCTATGACTGGAGTAAATCCAACCAAAAGCAAGCGCCTAATCCGTTCGCCTAATTCGATTGCCGGAACCTTACCTGTGACGGTAGCGAAAGCACGCGTGGACTGCCATGCATCGCCGGTAACGCCAACCATGTACCCAGCGATTGAGACAGATCCGATGCCAATTAGCGCAACGATTCTGCCGAGCCTCTATCACGGCACCGCTCCGCATGGCCTCTGATAGCTTTGCCGGGAACTGGACCGCGCCGCTGGTTGATGGAAACAGGGAGGCGGCAGCTCCCACCCAAGCAAGACCCATCACTGCGAAGGTCAGGCCTTTCATGCGCTCCTCATCTAATTTCTTTTTCTGGGTAGAGGGCTATTCGGTCAGAACTTTGTCGGGACCGAGGAAATGAGGCAACATTCAGCGCAGCGGGCCGGAGCACCCTGTTATTTTTCCGGTATCGCGCGCCAGCGGCCGCTTTAGAAGTTGAGCCGCCGTCAGTCCAAAGACAGGGTGGTGCCAATCCGGCGCAGTCTCCACCAGCGGCCTCAGGACGTAGGCCCGTTCATGCGCTCTCGGATGCGGCAGCACCAACCGAGGGCGGGGACCAGAAACACCTTTTGTCCAATTGTAGATCCTGCCTTTGTAATCGATGATGTCCAAATCGAGGGGTCGCGGTCTCGTATGTTGTGGACGCAGCATACTATTTGTTGCGTACCGCCCAGCTGTCGCCTCAATTTTCTTCAAGAGTCGCAACAGCGTGCTAGCAGGCATTGACGTTTCAATGGTAATGATTGCGTTCAAAAAATCCGGCTGCGGGTCGTAAGTATCCGCCCGGGTGTTGTAGATGTTCGACGTGTGTCTTACGTGTATACCAGATATCTCAAGTTCTTTCAGTGCGTTACCAAGCGCCTGCTTAGGCGTCGCAACAGAACTTGATTCGTTTGAACCGAGGGCGAGGATGATCATGCCGACTTGATTAATAGCCTAAAACTTTGATATCGTGTCAAGTATCACTATATTTTGGTTTGATTCCGGATAGTGGGGTCTCGATTCGCCAAAACTAGAACAGCAACCCCAAATTTCGCAGCCAGGTAACCGCATGAATTTCTACCCAACAGAGCGCATCGCTCTTTTTATAGACGGGGCAAATCTTTACGCTACAGCTAAAGCTCTGAGCTTTGACATCGATTATAAACGTCTTCTTACGCTTTTCCGAGGCAAGGGCGTGCTTCTCAGAGCGCTGTATTACACAGCACTTGCAGAAGAACAAGAGTACTCGTCTATTCGGCCACTAATTGATTGGCTCGATTACAACGGTTACTCAATGGTTACGAAGCCGACCAAGGAGTTTACCGACGCTTCGGGGCGCCGCAAGATCAAGGGAAACATGGACATAGAGCTTGCCGTTGATGCAATGGAGCTCGCCGATCACCTTGATCATATTGTGCTTTTTTCTGGAGATGGGGACTTTCGGACGCTAGTCGAAGCCTTGCAGCACAAGGGAAAGCGCGTGAGCGTGGTCTCAACGCTTACAACGCAGCCTCCGATGGTGGCGGATGAATTGCGGCGCCAGGCCGACCAGTTCATTGATCTGTCGGACCTCCAAAAGGAGATTTGCCGAACCCAGCGGCCAGCGGACACCAACAATAATGGCCGCGACTATCAGGCTCATATCCATGAGCGGAGGGTGCATGAAGGCATGACCGCCGGCGGGGGCCTGAGGGAAGGCCAGACAGGATCCGAGTAGGGGCGAGATAAGGGGCATGACGGCGTTTGCAGCCCCCAAATCTCTCTCCCCGGCGTATAACGGATCAGTCGAGGCGCCTGATCGCGACTGCATATTTTGCCCGAGGCTGGTTGATTTTCGCCAGGCGAACCGCGCGAAGTTTCCGGGCTGGTTCAATTCCCCGGTGCCTTCTTTTGGTCCTCCTGACGCTGAACTCCTGATAATAGGGCTTGCCCCTGGCTTGAGGGGTGCGAACCGGACAGGGCGCCCATTTACCGGTGATTATGCGGGCGTATTGCTCTACGAGACCCTGATAAAATACGGCTTCGCAAAGGGTCATTACGATCAGAGACCCGACGACGGTCTCACACTAGTCAACTGCCGGATCACCAACGCCGTCCGCTGCGTGCCGCCAGCAAACAAGCCTTTTCCAGATGAGATTGCGGCCTGCCGCGGTTTTCTTTCCGCGACGATGCGCAATATGAGCAACCTCCGCGTGATCCTCGCACTTGGCAGGATCGCTTTCGATTCGGCGATTCGGGCTCTAGGCATGAAGGCAAGCCAGAACAAATTCAGTCACGGCGGCGCTGTTGATATTGGTGAAGACCGCAAACTTTTCGGCAGCTATCATTGCTCACGGTATAATACCAGCACGGGCCGTTTGACGCACGCCATGTTTCACAGTGTCGTGGAGACCATCGCAGCTCATACCGGACAAGCCCGAAAATGGCAGAGTTGAGGGATATGCTGGAAATCGCACCTGAGAAAGTAGGGCATGTGATTCTGCGTGCCCGTGAGGTCGATGTAAAGACGGAAGCCTGGGATCAGGAGGGTTCGTTCGATCCAGATGACAGGGACCCCAGCACGATCCTTGAAGACTTACCGGGTGACGCAACCCGGCAGGAGCTCAAGGAGTTCCTGGACAGCCTAAACGAGGACGAGCAGGCGAGCCTCGTCGCGCTTGCATGGATCGGACGCGGCACATATGCGCCGGGCGAGCTTATGGAGGCGATAGCCACGGCAAAAGCCGAACATGCTGGCAATGCTTCCACCTATCTGTTCAGCCTGCCATTGCTGCCGGATTATCTGGAAGATGGCCTGGACGAGCTCGGCATCTCGGTTGAAGACGCCGAGGCGGATGTGCTGGGCCCCGCTGAGGTGGAGCCTGGGCAAGCAGGCACTTGATACTGACCTTAGACGCGTCCCGCGCCTCTATAGAGACGTGCGGACCGAGCCCTTCTCCGCCGTAGCAGAATTTGCATCAAGCCATGCAATCCAGGCTTCCAGAGCCGCCTCTTCAGCGTCGTGCACTGCCGCCGCCGCAATATCCATGCAAGCTGCAGCATAAATCTCAGCTCTATCGGCCCGGTTTTGCAGATTGGTTAATTCATTTCTGGCCTTCCACTCGTTGATTTTAGTTCTGGTCTCAATATTTCGCGCTTCCGCCCAGTCCTTCACTTTGGCTTTCGCCTCCAAGACTTTGCTGCGATCCTGTTCCTTGCGTTGCTGCAAGTGTTCAAGCTGACCCCGGACCTCCTGTTCTGAGCTCTTCGCCTTAGCGCCAATCTTGGTCTTGAGGTCATTGAGCCCGCTCTCGATAGTCGCTAACGCCGATCGAAGACTTTCGATTATCTGTTTGGGTTGTTTAACCACTTGGGATCTCCTTCTGGATATGAGCCGGAGCGCCTTCAGGCCGCTTTGCTCAGTTCCGCTTTAAGCTTCCGCTCCGCTTCATCCGAGAGGGAGGTCTTAAGCACGCGCGGCTTATAGGGCTCGATTTCCCGCAGCACCTTGTCTTCATTAATGCTTCTGAAAAGCACGAACAGAGCCGAAGATCCTGGCGGGATCGTCGCGCCAAGCTTTCTCACGAAGTCGTCGGAGATGCCGTAATCGCTGAGCGAGCCAGATATGGCACCGGCACCGGCTCCGGTAATCGCGCCGACCGCCATCCCGGCAAGCGGGTTTAGAAATAAAAGCCCGACAAGAGTGCCCCACAGGGCGCCCATGGTGCCACCCGATGCCGCGCCAAGCGCAGTGAGAGTGACCGCTTGCTTGATATGAACCTTGCCAGCCCCGTCACGCTCGACGACGCAAGCGTCTTCCAAATCAATTAAATATTCCTTCTGAAGAGACCGAAGTTTATTGAGGACTTCGTCCGCGGTATGGAGTCCATCAAAGTCAAGCACCACGAGGTTGCTCATAGCTTCTCCCCTGTCTATTATACTTGCCGATCGCTAAAGCTTGTGATGGAGGAAACAGCAAACTTCAAGCTCGGCTTAATTTAGTTTGGTCCATTATGTCGTTTGGTAGTAGCGAGTTTCTCTATGACAGTTAACATATAGACAACCCGCTCCATGACGTTAGGAAATCTTTTTAAGCTCTATGAGCCGGTGCCCATATTTGCGGCTACGGAGCCAAGCCTTTTGCGAATATTCAGGCAGGAACTTCCGCGGCAATAGGGGGTTGCTCCTTAGCTCCTCGCGGAGATTCCCATGAAGGCACGGCTCGATCCTTACGCTGTCGCGCCGGACGCGATAAAAGCGATGCTCGATCTAGAGCATTACGTTCGCAATTGCGGCCTGGAGCACAGGCTCATCGAGCTCGTGAAGATGAGGGCTTCGCAGATGAATGGCTGTGCTTTCTGCATCAATCTCCACACCAAGGATGCTCGAAAGCTGGGAGAAACCGAGGAGCGCATCTATTTGCTCAGCGCCTGGCGAGACGCGCCCGTATATACGGAGCGGGAGAGAGCTGCCCTGGCCTGGACGGAAGCATTGACGCTCATCGCTGATACGCACGCGCCGGATGATGCTTACAACGAAGTCCGAAGACACTTCTCACCAGAGGAAACCGTCAAGCTCAGCCTTGTCATTGTTGCAATCAATGGATGGAATCGCCTAGCGATTGGCGCGAGATCGATACCTCAAGTGGAGGCTGGGTCCCAACAAAGCCCTTAGCTCCTCCGACAGACGACAGGCATCTTCATGACAAGAGCACGCCGGGAATTCGAGCTGAAGCTTTCTCTCACCGGTGAAGAGCTTGACCGGCTGGCTGGGAATGCCAAGTTGGCCTCGGCCGAGCAGTCCAATTGTGCTCTGAGGTCCGTCTATTACGATACCGAAGATTACAGGCTGCATCAGGAAGGCATTTCGCTGCGTGTGCGCGACAATGGCAAGGGCTTCGTTCAAACTGTCAAGCTGGACGCCAATTTGACGGATGGGATTTTGAATCCCATCGAGATCGAGGATCGCGTCTATGGCCCCGCCCCCGCCCTTGATCGCATCGGCGATAAGCGCGTCCGCCGCCGGGTTGCCAATGCGCTGAAGAGTTTGCCTCTCACGCCCGCGTTTGAGACGAACGTTCAGCGAACGCTGCATCGCCTCCGCAAGCGGGCAAGCCTGATGGAGCTTGCAATCGATAGGGGAGAAACGCTCGCCCGCGGCAAGAGAAGCCAAATCTGCGAGGCGGAGATTGAGCTCGTCGAAGGCAATCCAAAGGATCTGCTGGCGACCGCGCAATCCCTATTCGCGAAAAACGCGGTGCGCCTTTCGCCTGCGTCCAAGGCGGAGGGTGGGTATCAGCTCCTTCTCGATGAGCAAGCGCCCGCTAAGATCGAGCCATCTCACGCAGCGGCACCTGATGTTCAGAGCGGACAAAGCTGCGGCCAAGCTTTTGCCGCGATCTTTCGATCGGCGAGGGATCAGATAGTCAAAAACAGGACCGTGGTGCTTCAAACGGGCGAAGCGGAGGGTGTTCATCAGCTGCGTGTGGGCCTAACCCGGCTCCGAACCGCACAACGGGTCGTGAAGCCGCTCGTAAAGTCGCCACAGCTTGAGCAGCTCGAAACCGATGCTCAGGCAATCGCGCGCGCCGTCGGCGAACTTCGGGACGCGGACGTTCTTATCGAGGACATATACGCCCCGGTGACCAGCGATCCGCCACCGGAAGGCTTTGACCAGCTGCAGACGCACCGCGCATCCAAACTGCAGGAGGTCAGGCATGTTCTGAACGGGGCGGTATGGTCGCGGCTGCTTCTGAGCCTCACCCTATGGCCATTCATGCTCGAAAGGGATCCATCCCTCGAAAATCCCGTAGATGATTATGCGGGTAAGGCCCTCCAGAAACGCTGGAAGAAGGCTGCCAAGCTTGGCCGTGATATTGAGTGCCTTGAGGGTGCGAAACAGCACCAGATGAGGAAAGTGCTCAAGAAGTTGAGATACACGTCAGAGTTTTTTGCTCCGCTTTACCAGAAGAAAGAGGTCAAACCCTTCTTGAAGGAGCTAAAAAAGCTTCAAGACGTCTTTGGCTATGCAAATGATGTCAGGATGGCAGGTCAGGTGCGGCAAATTTGTGCAGCGCGCTGCGGCGGCGAGGAGCCTGCCGCATGTTCAGCAGCCGGCTACATCTTAGGCTACCATGAAGCAAAAGTGCAGGATGTCTGGAAATCCGCCCCGCACTGCTGGCGCCGGCTAAGAAGGCGCCGGCGATTCTGGCATTAGCGCCAGCAATTACGCGCCGTCCGGTTGTGCGGGCGCCGTATAGCGGCGCAGAACCTCATCTTTGATCCGCTCTCTGCTTTCCTTAGGACCGAGCTGCCCGTCCTGCTCGATTTTCTCGGCTTCGTCCGCCAACTCTCCGTTCTTGATCGCGTTGCGAAACCACTTCGAATAATCTCCCCTTTGTCTATGGAATTCCCAGGTACGATCATCGACGCCTTCCGCGATCTGCAAGAACATCATCAGATTTTGCGCTCTTAAATGGAGAGCATTCTCGGGACCACGGAAGTAGAAGCTGCGCTCGGGGCCAAGATCGCCTACTGCATACTTACGGATGTGCCGTCTATGCTGTTGTTCCGGCCGCTCCGGATTTATGGTGAAGGCCTCGCCGTTAACGGAGTAGACAAGAACTTCTTTCTCCCGTGGCTGCGGCAGCTCTCGCGGCGGCTCGACCCCCACAGTTTTGCAGAAGGTTTCGATAATCTCCTTGGCGTGGGGACCTAGCGCGACAACCGTCTTCACCATGCGAAGCGCTTCGGGCGCCACCGCATCCGGATACACGGTTATAAACACCGCGGCATCGAGCTTCTCCGGCAAGACCTCTTCCATCCCACCTCGCGAGGCGGGAAGCAAGTGGTGCGCTTCGTCGATAAGCAGCCAGTGAGGGCGTCCCGTTCGCGCTCGTACACTTTCGATCTGAGGAAACAATGTTGCAAAAAATCCAGGCCTTTCAGCTATCTCCATGGCCTGCGTGTTGACAACGGTATTCGCGCCCAGCTTGCCCAAAAGCTTCATCACCTCTTCCAAGTTCGGTGGAATTTTGGGCGAGCCCGCCGGGACCGCGTTCTCGAGTTCGAGATAGTCGCCTTCGGGGTCGAAAACGCAGAACTCGAATTTTTTTGCGCTCATCTTTTCCGTGAGCGCCGTCGCAAGCGTGGACTTCCCGATCCTGGAGGAACCGGCGATAAGGACGGATCCGTTTTGCGGTACTATGAAGTACTCCTTCCCGTCGCGATCCTTTCCGACGGGGATCGCATGCCGCTCCGGGGGAATGAGGCTGGTTTCAGCGTGACGCAGACGTTCCACCAACTCAATGACACCTTCCCCACGTTCGCCTTTCATCACGGCGTTCGCTGCTTCTTTCAGGGAAGGCAGCGCGTTCGCAACCGCTACGGCACAGCCGCAACAGCGAAGAAAGGCGTGATCGTTCTCAGCGTCGCCCACGCCTACAACATTATGGGGAGAAAGGCCGAGGCTTCGCACAGCCTCGATCAGGCCCGACGCTTTGTTGATGCCCGCCGGGAGGACCATCACCGATCCCTTGTTGAAAATGATTTCCAGCTCAAGCCCAAGATCGCGGATGACCTCAAGCACGGTCTTTTCGTGTGGTTCCCACGTAGAAACTATGCATGCCCAGCCGAAAGGGGCTGAACGTCCCTGTCTTTCAAGGCTGAGACAAGGCGGCTGTCAGCCGGTGGTGCAAGCGTTTCCACCCTTTTCGTTGCCGGTTCAAAGATCACAGCTCCGTTTTCAGCCACGATCCGGTCGAAGAGTGGATAGCCAGGGAACGCCTTTTTAAGATCAGGCAATTCGCGACCTGTCACGAGCAGCAGCAGCCGCCGGCCGCTCTCCTTCAGGTTCTTGAGAGCATTATAGGTCGAGTCATCGACGGCGCCGTCATGCGCGATGGTTCCGTCGTAGTCACAGGCGAGCGCCGAGAAGTACACGCTTTTTCCCCGGTTCGATTTTCCGCTAACGGCCGGACGATGCCGTCTGTTGGAAAACGGGCCTAAGCGGATGTTGTTTCAGCGTAGGGCGCGCGGCTGCTCGCTCAAACCCGCCGCCATAACTTTGCGCTGGCGCCCGCCACTGCAAGGCGCCCAAGATGCCGTCTCCTGGTTTCGGGATGGTCTGATTATCGCAGGAAACAGGGCGGGGCAGTATGAGCACTTCGACATTGAGAGCTGCCCATCAGTTGCATGAAACGATTGAGGAACATCATCGTTGATTTATGCGTCTCTCGCTTGTCGCCGCTTTTGCTGCTACTTGCTTGTTGAAGGGGCTTTTGCGGTGGCGAGTGCTGTGCGGGCTCCCCACGATAGGTGAGCGGATTTTCCCATCCGAAGTTTCTGCTGCGCTATCGGCTAAAGCAGGAGGTTAAAAATTTGAAAAGATAGCTGCCAATGCTCCGGCTGCGGATTTCTGAGGTGGGGGTGAATGATTTTGAACGATCGGGCAAGCGCGACGCTCAATCCGCCTGCAATAACGGGGAGCTTTCCCTCGGCCTCGTCACTTATCGACGGCAAAAGGTTGGGGACGGATCGGGAGTTCGTCCAACAAGGGCGCCAGACCAATATCCTTGTCGAGCTTCTCGAACACATGGATGCACTCCTGCAAGCCCTTGGTTATGGGAAGATCGAAGGGTTGAATAATGTCGCGGCCGTTTGCGCGCGCATTCGCTTCGCCACGCAAAAGCAAGTCCTGTATTTTGGAACTGATGAAATCTTCGTAGCGCTTGACATCTCCCTTATCGATATCGATACCCGCAGCCTCACGAAAAAAGCGTTCGGCCTTCGGAATACCTATAGGGCGCATATCTCTCTCCTCGCACTCGTCGTGGTCATGAGGCGGGACTTTTACTTTTTGCTCTGAGCCGGAACGCAAGAATGAGAAGGAAGCAACCAAAGACCAGAGCATAGGCACCGAGCCACCAAGTCAGGACCAGAGCCCCCGCGAGTGGTGCCAAGACCAAAAGGATCCCAAATGCCAGTGATGCAAGCCCTCCAAGAGCAAGCCAAATCCGGCCATGATCCAGGTTCAAGCGGAACGCAGATACAAACATAAAGACGCCAGAGAGAATTGATGCCGCCGCGACCAGGAGCACGAATGCGAGGACGGTGATCCCAGGCCAAAGAAGCGCGACCACACCCGCGGCAATGCTTGCGATGCCATCGAGCACAAGAAGCCCCCAACGTTCGTGGCGGCGCGCAGCACGTACAGCACTTGCAATGGCAAAAGCCCCATCCACGAGGAGATAGTGGACTTGCCCCGTTTTCGTGGAGAGGTTCGGTGTTGGGATCACGGTAGCTGAGCGGCTGGCGTAGTGTCATCCTCCTTGTTGATCCAGTTCCTTTGTTCGGCCGCTGTGGAGGCCGTTCCTTCGCC
>JBAUNL010000970.1:0-5636 GCA_049579205.1 Rhodomicrobium sp.
CATCAATCCCAGGCACCAGCTCGATAATGCGGAAGTAATCCTCGGGTCCCTTCATCTCCGAAGGTTTCTTGCCAACCATGACAGGCACCGGGCGTACCATTTGATGATCGCCGGCTCGATACCAGACTTCGCCATAGATCGTGTTCACCTTATCGCCGCTTTCAAGGGCCTTGATCACCTCTACGGGATAGAAGGTGCCAGCGCGCTCGACCGCGTCTGCCCAGACCAGCATCTGGACATATACCTCGCTCGCGCCCCATCGCGGCTTGTACTTGTTTTTCTTTTCGAAGTCTTCGACGAAGTACTTCGCTAGCGGGAAATGGTCCTCCTCGGTCCACCACCAGGCTTGAGTGCCGTAGGTCCCTCCCATGACGTCAGCACCAAGTTCCTTGGCTTGGAACTGCGAGATGTTTGGCACGACGTACTTCATGTTCTGAAGAATGCCGAACTGCTGCGCCTGCTTGGTTGAAGCGGTCGCATCCGCGCCGAAGGCGACATTGAGGAAGACGTCTGCGCCGCTATTGGCAATATTGAGGAGATAGGAGCTGAAATCTGCAGTGCCGAGCGGTGCAAGCTGCTCCGTGACGGTCTTCCAACCTGCCTTCTCGGTAAACTCTTTCATCGAATCGTAGACGCTATGGCCGTAAGTGTAGTCGGGGACTAAATAAGCCGCCTTGCGGTCTTTGCCGAGTTCCTTTGCCAGCACTGGTGCGAGCGCCTTTGCCGCCATGTAAGCGGAAGGCTGGGAACGGAAACCGTAACGCTGGCAGTCCTTGCCGGTGGTGTCGTTTGAGCCGCTATTTCCGACCATGAAGAGAACGTGTTCGCGCTGGCCAAGCTTTTCCAACGCGATGGACACGGCGCTGCTCACACCCCCCGTTAGCATGATGGCCTTGTTGTCGTGGATGAAGCGCGTTGCAGCTTGCACGGCGGCATTGGGGTTGGTTTCACTGTCCGCGACCTGATATTGGATCTTCTTCCCGAGCACGCCCTTGCCTTTTTTCAAGGTGGGAATTGCCTCGGTCACCCGGCCGCCATTGTTGAGGTGGTCAACAGCAAGCTCGAAGCCGAGTTGCATATCCTTTCCGGAGGAGGAATACGGACCGGTAATGGGCATGACGCCGCCAACAAAGATGCTGTTGGCTCCAACGCCAGCGGGATAGGTGCCAAGCGCCGGATGGTTTTCCGCGGCCCAGGCAGCCGGAGCCGAATTGCGCATTAAAAAGCCGGCTGCGGTTACCCCGAGGCCTGCCTTGATCAGGCTCCGGCGTGAAACTCCAATGCTGCCAAGGATGTGATGCCCATGATCGCCTTTTTCGCGCATAACCGCTTCCTCCTATTAAGCACCTGCGCCGGGGGCATCGCTCAAAATTGCAGGTGCAACATCGAAACTGCGGCATGGGCCGCATTCGCCCCATTGTTCAAAAGTTAACTATGCAACTCGTTCCATGCCTCTTTGGTCCCATAGCCCTAATCCTGATGAATTTGACGAGCCGTAAAAGCGGTGCGAGGGCTGTTTTGGGCGAAACCCTTCCTTCTCAGCAAATTGAGGGATCGCAGGCGAAGTTCCGGTTCCTGACAGCAAGCAAACATGGAAGAATGGCCGGGGTGCAAGGCGCATGCCCGCATCCCGGTCTCGACGCCGGCCGGAATAATTGCAGAGGGAACGTTGACTTTGGACTCGAGCGCTCAAGAAAGGGCAGCGGCAGTGCTTGCCCGCCTCGACCGGCTGCCGGGAACCCGGCATGTGTGGCTGCTTGTTGCCGTCCTTTCTTTGGGCGGCATGTTCGAATTCTACGACCTGTTCATGACTGCCTATGTCATTCCAGGTTTGATGAAGGCCGGAATACTCGCGAACGTATCGGTGAGCATATTCAAAGGACCCGCATTATTTGTCGCGGCAACCTTCACAGGCCTCTTCATCGGCACCTTCGTCTTCGGCTACGTCGCCGACCAGTATGGCCGCCGGACCATCTTCACATATTCGATGCTTTGGTATTCGGCGGCCACGCTCGTAATGGCCTTCCAGGATACTGGACTGGGCGTCAGCCTGTGGCGCTTGATTGCCGGCATTGGCATTGGCGTAGAGCTGGTCACCATCGACACCTATCTGTCCGAACTCGTTCCCCGATCCATAAGGGGTCGCGCTTTCGCCTTCAACCAAACGATACAGTTTGCGGTCGTGCCTCTCGTGGCGCTCGTCGCCTATCTGCTGGTCCCGGCTAGCCCTCTCGGCGTCGATGGTTGGCGCTGGGTCGTGTTAATCGGCTCGGCGGGCGCGCTGGCAGTCTGGTTCATACGCCGCGGATTGCCGGAAAGTCCGCGCTGGCTGATCAACAAGGGGCGGCTCGACGAGGCGGAGGCGGTGACCGCGTCGATAGAGGCGAAGGTGATCGCGGATCTTGGCAGTGGGCGTCTGCCCAAACCCGCGGGCCATTCAGTGGAGAAGGCGGAGCCGCTGGGCCGTCTTAGTGAGATCTTTACGCCCGCTTATCGCGGCCGGACCATCATGCTGATGGTCTTCCAGTTCTTCCAGACCTTTGGCTTCTACGGGTTCGCCGCCTGGGTGCCCACCCTGATCGCGCAGCAAGCCGGCATCAATCTTGGCGCGAGCCTCCTTTACTCGTTCATCATCGCCATCGCGAACCCCTTTGGCCCTTTGCTGGCAATGACGTTCGCGGATCGCTTTGAGCGGAAGTGGCAGTTAGTTGCGGCAGCCATCTGCATCGGCGTTTTCGGCATGCTCTTCTCGTTCCAGTCTACAATGCCCCTCCTTATATTGTTCGGGGTGCTTCTGACCTTGTCGAACAACGTGCTGTCCTACGCATTTCATGGCTATCAAACAGAGCTATTCCCTACCAGAGTAAGAGCGCGCGCAGTTGGCTTCACTTACTCCCTCAGCCGGATCAGCGCGGTTTTCGCCAGCTTCATCATCGCCTTTTTTCTTCACACTGCGGGCACGAAAGGTGTGTTCGCCGTCATCGCTTTCGCGATGCTCATGGTCGTGATTTCGATCGGAGGGTGGGGTCCAAAGACTCGCAACCGGGAACTTGAGCAGATTTCCCGGTAACACATTCAGTAGCCAGTTAAGCGGGCCACTTCTACTTCGCGCCGTTGGCTTCGAACAGCTCCAAAGTCCGCTTACGCGCCAATTCGGCATCGGCTAGATCGGCGTCAGCTCCGCCTGCGTTATTGAAACCATGGCCGGAATTCTGGTAGATGAAGACGGGCACCTCAGGATGCGCCTTTTCAATCGCTGCCTTAATCGCATCGGCGGGTATATGGGCATCCTTACGCCCGAAATGGCAGATCAGGGGGCACTTAAGCTTGAGATCTATGATCTCCTGAATTCTGCCCCCATAATAGCAAGAAGCGGCAGAGAGCCCCTGAACTTTTGCGGCAGCTAACCAAGCAATTGATCCGCCATAGCAATAGCCAACAATGAACACTGGCCCCTTGCCCTTTAAGTAATCCACGCATGCCTGAACGTCGGACGCAGGATTGTCCATGCCGTTAACTGTCGCGAGGTTTCGGCCTTCCTCGATCCCGGCGGGGTCGTGGTCAGCCAGGAAGCCGGGCTTCTGCCTGTCGAACATCGAGGGTGCGACCGCTTCGAAGCCCATAGCAGCCCACCGCGCGACATCAGCCCTTACGTACTTATCAAGGCCGAAGATTTCCTGGATGATGATAATTCCGCCTCTTCTCGGGCCCTGGGCATCGGCCTGCAGCGCGCCGAACTCGAACCCGTCCATTGGTGATTTCAGCTTTATTGTCTGGGCCATGATCGCCTCTCAGTCATGTTTCTAACGGGGAAGTGCACCACCTCGGCGGGCGAGACAAGTCACAAATTGCACAGGAAGGAAGCTTCCGCTGTCCGAGCTGGTAACGAGGGGCTTAAAGCTTGCGCCACAGTTTCTTCTCAATTTCCCCGAAACCTTTCGCTCACGATGTTGTCTCATCCAAGGAGCTTTTCATGCGAGTCATTACTGCAGGCGGCATTGGCCTCACATTAGCGTTGTCTGCGTTTACATTGGCTGCCGGCCCAACCTCCGCTCTCGAAACCCCGGCCGCTAGTACAGCCAAACAAAGCTTCATTACAAGGGTTGATGATCGCGATCATGAGCGTTGCGAACGCGTGCGCCGTGAATGCCGCGAGCGCCACCACGAACACGAAAAAGAGTATCGCGAGTGCGTTGCAAGGGAGCATTGCGACTGAGCCGGACCCGCGCTCGTGGTTCCGCATCTTGCCCCACCTCTTGGCGGGCCTTTTCTTTTCGAGCTTCGCCTACGATCCTAGGAGTGGAGCAGGATCGACCGGCTTTGAGTTCTTCCGGATCTCGAAATGCAACTCGGGCTGGCTCGCATCACCCGTGGTGCCCGCAGTGGCGACGGTTTGGCCACGCTTAACCACATCGCACTTCTTGACCAAGATCGCGTCCGCATGCGCATAAGCGGTGACATATTCGTCGGCGTGGCGGATCAGGATCAAGTTACCGAAGCCCGGCAGCTCGTCGCCGACATAGGCAACGACGCCGTTTTCCGCGGCCTTTATCGGTGTTCCTTTCGGGACCGAAATGGTGATGCCCTCATTGATCGTCCCGTCCTTTTGCGGTCCGTATTGCGCGATTGTTTTGCCTTCGACGGGTCTGCGGAAGGTGCTTCCCATGCGGGGCATGGGGTTCGCCAATGCCGCTTCGCAGGCGGGTTCAGCCGCAGGTTTTGCGTCTGCCGTCCTCACGCTAGGTACGGGCTTGAGAGGCTCAACCGTTTGAATCGAACTGGTTTTCGCATCTTTGCCAGGAGGTGAAGCGAGGGCTATGCTTCCACCCGGCCTGACAGGTGGAGCTGCGTCACGGTCATGGCCTTGCCCATTCGAAGCGAGTTCATGCCTGTTTGGTCTATCCGCGAGTGGAATAAAGATCGGCTGGCCCAGTTTCAGCGGAGTCTTAACCGGCAACCCGTTAGCCTGGGCAATCTCATACTCGGGTACGCCGTAGGTCTGGGCAAGGCTTTGCATGGTTTCGCCCGGCGTTACGACATGGCAGCGCTCGCCGTTGCACGATGCCGGCCTCACAGGGCTCGCAGTTTGAGACTGACCGTAGGATGCAGGGTCGGCGCGTGGGATGATGAGCTCCATTCCAGGCCTTACATTAAGACTCGATAATCCGTTCGCCCTCGCGATCATGTCCACGGTAACGCCGTATCGTCTCGCCAATGAGTAAAGCGTATCCCCCGGGACCACCCTTACAACCTGGCGCCCGCGCGGATCGCCTGAAGGGCCTCTGTAATACTCATCTCCGCGAGGTCCATCGCGGTAATTGCGCTCATAGCCCGGCCCCGGCTGGGGCTCAGCTCCATAACCACGCGGAGGCTCGGGAACATAAACGTGCACATCGTTGCCGCTTCCGTAGCCCGGGCCGCTGGAGCGCGAGTAAGGCGGCGTTGAAGGGCTGTATTGGCCTTCATATCGCGGCAGGTCATAAGGCGGATTTTGCGCAGGGGGAGGGGCATCACCAGGTTGATCGTAGGGCGTGTAAACGCGCGGACCCGCATATGTGCCATCTGCTACAGGAGGCCGGTTATAGGGGCCATAGCCGTCGGCCATTCTTGGCCCTTGCGCTCCCTGTGGGCCCTGC
>JBAUNL010000971.1:0-1563 GCA_049579205.1 Rhodomicrobium sp.
CGGACCTCTACTTCACGCAGCTTGGCAATGATCTCTTCCGGTTTGGCTCGTTTCGCCATCTCTCAGCTCCATTTGCGAAGCCGAGACTAACCGATTCACCTGACCACTTTCCGGGTAGCAGACCATCCCGGATCCTGCCGATCCTGCGACCGCAGGTCACGACCACCCAGATTACGTTGCCGCATTGAAGGCCGGCGCGCTTAAGGGGAAGCGGATCGGTGTGCTGCGCGTCATGTTCGGCGCCAGGCCCGAGCACCAGGACGTGAACCGCGTGATGGAGACCGCGCTCGATGCCATGCGCCGGGCCGGGGCGACGGTTGTGGATCTCGATGCGCCCGCTCTTGATGCCGGCAAGCTGATCGCCGAGAACGATGTGCAGAAATACGAATTCAGGGCGCTGATGGACCAGTATCTCGCCGCCCTCCCGAACGCCCCGGTCAAAACCCTGGCGGAAATTGTTGCGAGCGGCAAATACGACCACCCGACCCTGGAGAAGTTCCTCACTACGGCCGTGGCCTATGAGAACGGGATGTCCGAGGCGGATTACAGGGTCAGGCTCGAGCGCAACGCGGAAACCCGCGCGCTGCTGGCAAAGCTCATGGACGCCAACGGGCTGGACGCCATCGTCTACCCCCTGCAGAAGCGCCTCGTTGTTCCCTTGTCCGAGACGAACCAAGCCGACCGGAACGGTATCCTGGCCTCCGTCACCGGCTTTCCCGCGGTCACGGTGCCGGCGGGCTTCTCTGCGCCGAGCCTTAATGCGCCGCTCGGGGTGCCCGTCGGCATGGACATTCTCGGACGGCCCTTCGGTAAGGCCAGGCTCCTGTCGCTGGCCTACTCCTTCGAGCAGGCGACACATCTGCGCCGTCCGCCGGAGAGCACCCCGCCGCTGACTTCCGAGAAGTAGCTCCCGAAAGCATCGGGTCGCCGCGCCTGCGTGTGGCCACAAGGACTTCGGCTCGGCGAGCAATTGTGCCATTGTCTAAATCATGCCGCGTGAATCCAAGCTTCCCAGGCATCTCCAGCCCATGCTGGCGACACTCATCGATGCGCCCTTCGATGATGCCGCTTGGGTTTTCGAAACCAAATGGGACGGCATTCGCGTGGTGACGTGCATCGAAGGCGGCAAGGTCACGCTCTATTCCCGCAACGGCAAAATCATCAGCGATCGCTACCGGCCGGTGGCGAAGGCTCTTGAGAAAGTGCGGCGCGACGCCGTGCTCGATGGCGAGCTGGTGGCGCTTGACGCGCAAGGCATCTCGCGCTTTCGGCTTCTGCAGAACGCCTTGCGCAGCGAAGCGAAGCTTCTTTACTGCCTCTTCGACATCATGTTTCTGGACAGCGAAGACCTGCGCGGCCTGCCCCTGCTTCAGCGCAAGGACCGGCTGCGAGGCCTGTTGCCCAAGGACCCGCTCTTGACGTTCAGCGACCACCGTCCGCACTATGGCGCCCGATATTTCAAGGAGGCCGAGGAACGAGGCCTTGAGGGCATCATGGCCAAGCGCGCCGATAGCCTTTATCGCTCGGGCGAGCGCAGCGCCGATTGGCTCAAAATCAAGACCG
>JBAUNL010000972.1:0-3244 GCA_049579205.1 Rhodomicrobium sp.
GTGCGTGCTGCAATGAAAAGGGCGTTTGCGAAAAAGACTTAAGAAAGCACCCCCAAGACCCGGTCTGGCAGTCCTATTGCCCGAACGCATTCACGCTGTTGGATTTGAAAAAGTTGAAAACCAGCAACATCTCTTCGCACAGCGCCGAAGGCGCGTCACCCGGTTTACGTTCTGGAGCAGTCGAATGAGGCCTTCTATTTCAAGCTGGACGAACCCTTGGTTAGGGCATGGCTGTCGCAAACTCCGCTAGGCTGTGTTGATGCCGGACTTCTTGCGGAGTATCCAGACAATTTTGCCGCTGCCATGCTAGGTTCCGCCGAGGTGATGAGTGGATATCTGGAGGAACACGACCGCAAATCGAACCCCACCATCTACACGATGACCTACGCGCTCCTGCATTCGTACTCCCACTACATCATGCAGGGAATCCAGCAATTCTCCGGCCTCGATTTGGGGTCGATCGGGGAGTATTTGTTCCCCTGCGATCTCGGCTTCGTAGTCTATCGCAACGGGATGACTCTTGATCTCGGCGACTTGTCAGCCTTGTGGCGCAATCACCACGAAGCGTTTCTGTCTTACCTACGAAATTTTCCAACATCATTGGGGTGCAATCTCGGAAATCTTTGCATGACGAAAGGCGGAGCCTGCCCCGATTGCATAATGATTCCCGAAGTCATCTGCCTCACTGCAAATAAATATCTCAGTCGTTCTACGCTTATCGGCCGCGGCAGGCCGGATTTTATTCTCGGTGAAGGACAGATTAGGGGATACCTTCAATTCGCGCTGGACCATGCCCGATCACGACAATGAAGCCGACACCGAGGCGTTTCTTCGCGAGCTTTGGCCACTGGCTCGCCAGGCCTCCCGCATTCTCGCGTACCTGGCCGATTTTCCCGAGGGATTGACCGGTTCCGACCTTTCACTTTCGTCGCGTGTCGGCGAAGTGTCCGCCGAGCATGTAGCGATCGTGCGGCGGTCCCTTTTGGCGGCTGAACTCGCTGAACAGACGAACTTCTCCACGAAGCTCGTCTCTTCACCGGAAGCGCTACGAAATCTTGCTGAGAACCTGAGGGGCATCGCAGCATTTTTGCGCGTTCACAAGGATCGCAACGTTGTGCGGCTCGTTCTCACCGAGCCGGGTGAAAACAGCAGCCTTCGCAAAGCTATTGATGGCCTGCACGCACTGTCTCCGATTGTTTTCCAAACAAGCGACGCTTTCTTCAGTCTGGCACGCGCCGCAAAGCGCGATCTTGTGGTCCTTGCCCCGTTCATTGACAATCAGGGTGCCGATCTTCTGGTAGAGTTGTTCTCGATTTGCGGGCCGACCGTTCGGCGCCATTTGGTATGTCGACCTTTGAGCGAGCCTCAATGTGGCGACGCCTTTCGCAAGCGCTCTGATGACTTCAGACGATTAGGCGTTTTGGTTTACGAGTACGCGATACCCAGCCGGATCGCGTCCGCGGGCCATGTGTGGACGGGTCCTGCTTACCCATATGTCGGCAGAGATGCTGCAGCAGATTTCCAAGGTCCAAGGCTGCGACGTCGCCTTCGATGGCCTTGAAATCGAGCTAGCCTAATCCGTCATTGGTTGTTTTGGATCAAAAGCGTCGTTGCCTTGCGGCTCTTTGGCACAGAAATTCTTGTCTGCTTGTGCCAAGGCAATACAGCACCGGCGGCAAGCCGATCCTGGGGCGCATCTCGAAACGGGGCAGCACTTACATCCGCACGCTCCTCGTCCAGGCAGCTCACATCATCCTGATGCGGCCTAACAATTGGGACCGCTTCAGTTTTGGGCCGTCCGACACCTGAGGAAGCACCATCGGGTTCACACGTGTCGCCGCATGAAATGGAGCCATCCTTGCTTTACACGAGGAATGGCAGTGACCTGCTCCCCTTAAATGCCCTCGATTTTAAGTTAGGGTCCGCTCGCCAGTGAAGCGCTCCCCTTCTTGCCCTCGCTGGAAATTAGAGTTTTCCGGTTTCATCGCGATGGCGGGCTGTTGCCTGACCGCAATTTATGAGTGCCATCGGCGGCTTATTGCCGATCGCACCATGTGGCCTGACCTCGTTATAGTCTCGACGCCACGCCTCAAGCTTCTCCCGCGCATCATCCAGCGTCAAGAACCAATGTGTGTTCAGGCATTCCTGCCGAAGCCGGCCATTGAAAGCCTCGATAAACGCATTGTCCGTTGGCTTGCCTGGCCGCGAGAAGTCCAGTGTCACGCCTTTCTTATACGCCCAGAGATCAAGGTCGCGCGAGATGAACTCCGAGCCTTGGTCCACCCGAATGGTCTTCGGATAGCCAATGGCGCCGCACACGCGCTCGAGCGTCGCCACCACATCCTCGCCGCGATAGCTAAACCGCGGATCGAGCACCGGCGAGAAGCGCGTGAACGTATCAACCACCGTTAGAATCCGCAGCTTCCTGCCCGTGGCAAGTTGATCATGAACAAAGTCCATGGCCCAGGTCTCATGCGGCCGGCTTGCCTCTGTGCGGTCCTCGCGCAGTTTCGCTGTTACCCGGCGCTTCGGGGTTTTATTGCGCAGCTGCAAGCCTAACTCCCTGTAGATCCGCAAAGTCTTTTTGTGATTGACCCTATAGCCTTCGCGCCTAAGCGTGACATGAACGCGCCGGTAGCCATAACGCACCCGCGTCTCACACACCTCTTTGATGCGCTGTTTCAGCCCAGCCTGATCGGGGCGCCGGGATCTGTAACGATAGCTCTTGGGATCGAACCGAAGTGCCGAACATGCACGCCGGACCGAGACCTGCCAATCGTCACGCATCCCGTCCACCAGCTCGCGCTTGCGACCAGGCTTTAAAGCTTTCGCTTGATGACATCCTGAAGCATCTCTTTGTCGAGCGAGAGATCGGCGACGATCTTCTTTAGCCGCGCGTTCTCCGCCTCAAGCTCGCGAAGGCGCCTCATCTCAGAGGGCAGCATGCCGGCATATTTCTTCTTCCAATTGAAAAACGTCGCCTGGCTGATCCCTGCCTTCCGGCAAATCTCCGCAACCGGCATCCCATCACCATTCTGCTTGATGATGAATGCCTTTTGCGCATCCGAAAACCTCGATGCCTTCATCGCTTCCATTCCCGTCCAGCCCCATCAAACTGACCGGAAACTCTAATCAAAAACGAGGGAGTTTTTAGGGAGCAGATCACCTTGAATATGGCTGCCGCTCTTCAAAAACAAAGTCGTTTGACTTTCGTTCATCCCTTCGACGATCCACTTGTCATTGC
>JBAUNL010000973.1:0-7478 GCA_049579205.1 Rhodomicrobium sp.
CGGACCTCTACTTCACGCAGCTTGGCAATGATCTCTTCCGGTTTGGCTCGTTTCGCCATCTCTCAGCTCCATTTGCGAAGCCGAGACTAACCGATTCACCTGACCACTTTCCGGGTAGCAGACCATCATCAGGAGAGTTATGGGCTCCCCATTGAGAATGGCGATGATGACCTCAACAGCAGTGTCAGCGCTGGCCCGCCTATGAAAGCGAAGGAACAGCTACGCAGCTTCCGGACATTTATACCCTGTTGCCGTCATCCGGGTGGATCGGTTGGTTTCTTTGTTGGAGGACGGATGTATGGATGAAAAGACGGCCGTGATGCGGGGCGAGGCGCCGGTCATACGTACGATCGCCATGCCTGCCGTTGCGAATCCGGATGGCGATATTTTCGGCGGCTGGCTGATGTCGCAGATGGATTTGGCCGCGGCCAGCATTGCCACTAGGGTCTCGCGCGGACGCGCGGCGACGGTGCATGTCGAGGCCATGGAGTTCCACAATCCCGTGTTCGTCGGCGACGAAGTGAGCCTTTTCGCCCGAATGGTGAGCCGGGGCCGAACCTCCATGAGGATCGAAGTCGAAGCCTGGCGCCGTGCCCGGGATAGTGAGGCGACCATCAAGGTGACCGAAGCGGTTTTCGTTTACGTCGCGATCGGAGAAGACCTCAGGCCCCGGCCGCTGCCGCAGTAACAGCGATGCTTAAAATTCCTTTGCGGCGAGCGAGGAATTTGGTGCGACGACAACTGGGAAGCCAATCTTCTATGTAAATGCCGAGATATTTTTAAAGCTCGTCGCCATTCGAGGACTTGCGGGCATGCATTGGGGCGCGGGAGCGAACCGTGCCAGACGGTAGCGTCACGGGTGGCAGGGAAGTCTTTGGTCAGGCGCATCTCGACGCCAAATATCCGGAGGCTTCTCATTCAGGCCGGCTTGTAAACCTGAAGATTTAGTTAGGGTCCAAGCCGACGCCCGGTCTTCAACGTGAGCTGATTGGTACAAAAGCTGTGCGTTCTGGATTTGTAAAAAAGTCGAAGAAGTGGTGGGATTCGCCGATTTCAACAGTCGATGAGCTCTAACAAGACCTTAACGTGCCGATCGGCGTCGAGATTTCATGCCGGTTAAACAGCTCGGGCGCTCCCCTTCTGGCTAGATATAGAACATAATCAAAACGATCACGCTAATCGGAGTACCAGACTGGCGCGGTTAGGACTTAAGACGGAGGGTTTCCGATTTATGACAACCAAAATCATTCTGACGCGTCATGGTTATGTCGAGGGTATTAAACCACCGCGGTTTCGCGGCCGGGAGGATATCCCGCTTTCCGGCCTAGGCGTTGCACAGGCCAAAGCGACCGCCATAAGGATTGCGGCCTCGTGCGAGCCTATCGCGGTATACACGAGCCCGATGGGACGCTGTATCTCGACCGGGAGTGCGATTGCTGAAGCCTGCAATGCACCGGTCAAAGTCCTCGCGACCCTAAACGATCTCTATTACGGAGCGTGGCAGTGGAAGACGCATGAAGAAATCGCGAAAGACTTTCCCGAGGATTACGCAACCTGGCGAACGAGGCCGCAATGCTTCCGCTTTCCCCAGGGCGAGTCGCTCCAAGAGCTTGTTGCACGCGCTGCGGACGCCCTAAGGTGGGTGCTATGGCAGCATCATGATCTAACGGTCGTTCTTGTCGGCCACGACAGCGTCAATCGCGCACTGTTGACCCAGATTCTCGATCAACCGCTATCCGCATATTGGCGTCTCATTTTCGAGCCTTGCGGCATAAGCGAGATCGATTTTGCTGATGGCGTACCCTGGGTCCTGTGTTTAAATGACACTTCTCATCTCACAGGCGTCACCGAGGTAGCATGACCCCGTTAGGGCCTCGCCAAGGCTGCGGATAACCGCCTTAGACGTGGATGGATAGAGCTCCAGCCGGCGGCATAAACCGCGGCGGGCAGACGGCAACTAGCGAAATCGATCGTTAACCCGCAGAAGTACGTTTTCGGAATCGGCGATCATGCCGCTTAGTTCGCCTGTCCTCACCGCCGTAAGCTCGACCGATTACTCCGGCACGACCGCTAGAGCCGCACACCTTCTACCGCTGCCTTCAATATCCCGGCGCTCCGCTTCAGTGCAGCGGTCTCACCAACGTCGAGATTTGGCATGAACGTGGTCACCACGCCGCCCGCGCCGAGCACGCGTGGAAGGGACAGGGCCACGTCGTGCACACCCTGGCATTCCGCCGTCAACATGGAGCAGGTGATCGGCGCCCGCTCATCGTCCTGAATAATTTGAACCATCCGGGCGAGGCCGGCGCCGACGCCGAACCAGGTAGCTCCTTTGCCCTTGATAATGGCGTAGGCGGCGCGGCGGACTGCGGTATCAATGCGGCTGCGGTCGGCCTCTGACAGTTCCCGCCCCATTTGGCGGGCGGCGTCTGCCACCGGCAAGCCGGCGGCCACGGCGCCCGACCAGTGCAACACCTCGCTGTCGCCATGTTCGCCCAGCACACGAGCATCGATGTATTCCGGGCCGATCCCGAGATGTCCGGCGAGCAGCGTGCGAAACCGTGCCGAGTCGAGGATGGTACCCGACCCGACCACTCGTTCCGGCGCGGCCCCGTGCCGGGCGGCAAGAACAGTCACAATCTGCGTTATGATGTCGACCGGATTCGATGCCACCAGAAAGATGGTGTCCGGTGCCGCGGCCAGCACGGCCGGGACGATCGCGGCAAAGATTTCGGCGTTGCGCGACAGCAGGTCCAGCCGACTCTCCCCGGGCTTCTGGCTGGCCCCCGCGGCAAGCACGACGATTCCCGCGCCGCTGAGATCGGCCATTTCCCCGGCGCTGACTCGGACGGGATACGCGAAAGGGGTGGCGTCCAGAATGTCGTGCGCCTGGGCCACCGCTAGATCCACAATGCGATCGACGAGCACGATCTCCGGACCGGCGCCACCCATCGTCATCGCATAAGTGGCGGTAGCGCCGACCTGCCCGGCTCCGACAATCCCGATTTTCATGCTATTTCTCCTAGATCCCGCGCACCAAGCGTCCAAGCCCTGCCATAGAAGTGACATGACGATCCGATGGCGCGGATCGCCGCGCGCGCCCTCAAAAAGACGTCATCACCATCCGGCCATCGATTTTTCCGGCCTTCATATCGCTGAACACCCGGTTGATGTCCTCGAGCTTCATCTCGTGGTAATGAGAATGGACCTTCCCTGCCGCGGCGAACCCGATCGCTTCCGCCAGATCTTGACGCCCGCCGACAATCGAGCCGCGGATCGTGACCCGGCCCAGAACCACGTCGAAAATGGGCGCGTGGAATTCGCCCGGCGGGAGGCCGACGAGGACGACCGTGCCCTTGCGCCGCACCATATGGATCGCCTGGTCGAAAGCCGCTGGCGACACGGCCGTCGCCAGCACGCCGTGTGCTCCACCGCCTGTTTGTTTGATGATCTGCGCTATCGCATCGGGTGACGTGGCGTTCACTGTCACATCGGCCCCCGAAATGCGGGCAAGCGCCAACTTCTCCTCGGTCACGTCGAGTGCAGCAACGAGTAGGCCCATCGCTTTCGCATATTCGATGGCGAGCTGCCCCAGCCCCCCGACGCCGGAGATTGCGATCCAGTCTCCCGGCTTCGCTTCAGTCTCCTTGATGCCCTTGTAAGTTGTAACGCCGGCGCAGAGAATCGGCGCCATGGCCGCAAAGTCCGGGTTGTCCGGCAGTCTCGCGACATAGGCGGCCGACCCGATCGCATACTCGGCAAAGCTGCCATTGACAGCGTAGCCGCTGTTGCGCTGGGCCAGACAAAGAGCATCCCATCCGGTCCGGCAATACTCGCACCACCCGCAAGAATCGTGAAGCCAGGCCAACCCGACTGGATCACCCTCTTTCAAATGGGTTACGTTCGGTCCGGCCGCTGCCACTAGCCCCGCGCCTTCATGACCTGGGATAAAGGGGAGCGAGGGCTTGGCCGGCCAATCGCCCTGCGCCGCGTGCAGATCCGTATGGCACACTCCGTTCGCGATCACTTTGATCAGGACCTCGCCGGTGCCTGGCGCCGGTATCGGCACCTCCTCGATCGTCAGAGGCTCGCCGAATGCGTGCACCACCGCCGCCTTCATCGTCTTCGCCATGGTCGCGTTTCCTTTTCAAGCACTCTTGATCTGCGTGCATTGCGCTCTGGACCCGATCACCCGATCTCTGAACCGGCCCCACATTGGCGCCGGCCTGCCCGGCTCCAGCAATCCCGTCTTCAAGATCGAGAACGGGGTATTCAAGCAACAGCGTGCGAACGTACTGCGCGCGAAGCAGCGCCTCGGCCTGAGCGAACCCTTTGGCGCTCAGACGCCCGCGAATCTCGTCGACAGAACCGGCGTCATGCGCCTCGATCCATCCCGCCAAACCCTTCACCAAAGTATCGAGATGGCTCGGTCCGTGACGCAGCAATGATGATGCGGTCAAGACCACGTCGGCGCCGGCAAGCAAGTATTTGATCACCTCCTCGGGTCCTTCCACGCCTCGCCCGGCCGCGAGGCTCAGCGACGTCTTTCCGGCCAGCAAGGCGATCCACATCAGCGGCAGACGGATCTCCTCCGCTGTCGATAAGCGCAGGCTGGGATGGAAACTCAGCGTCTCGAGATCAATGTCAGGCTCGTAGCAGCGGCCGAACAGGACGAGCCCGTTGGCGCCGGCGTTAGCAATCTCTACAGCGAGATGGGCCGTCGCGGTGAAGTTCGAGTTGAGCTTGACAGCGACAGGAATCGTCACCGCTGTGCACACTTCACGCACGGTTTCTACCAGTCTGCGCTCGACGTCGGCGGAGGTCTCGTGCTCATCGGTGGGGATGTGAAAGAGATTGAGTTCGAGCGCCGCCGCCCCCGCTTCCTCTAGATCCGCGGCAATGCCAGTCCAGCCTTCGCGTGTAATCCCGTTCAGGCTGGCGATCAGCGGCACCGAAACGCTCTCGGCCGCGCGCCGGATCATCTCGACATGGGCCGCGAGCGCGCCCCGGTAACCCGGAAGCGGCGGCAGATAGCTCGTCACCTCGGCATGGCTCTCGGCTCCAATCGCGCCGAAGTCTTCGAACGCTGCGTCCTCGGCCCGAACCTCCTCCTCATAGACCGATGCCGCGACGATCGCTGCCACCCCCGCATCTTCCAAGCGGCGGATGCCGCCGACAGTCGCGGAAAGCGGCGAGGCGCTGGCGATAACGGGGTGACGCAACGACAGGCCGAGATAGCTCGTTTTCAGGTTCATGACTTGGCCTCCGCCTTTGTCTCACTTTGGGTACTCGCCTTTTGGATAATGGCTTTGTCCTCCCAGAACGGGTGGAACCGCGTTCCCTCGCGCGCCGCCATGTCCTCGTAGACGCGATAGCGCTCGTCCACTGCGGCTTGGGCTTCGCGCAACAGCATCGGCGCGTCTTGGGGCTTCGTCCGCGTGAGGATGCGATAGCGGTTTTCTTGGTAGACAAAGTTTTCAACGGCAATCCTCGGCCGCGTGCTGTCGAGGCGGAAGGGATTCATGTCGGCCCGGCGCATCGCTGGATCGAACCGGAACAGTGGCCAATACCCGCTGGCAACAGCCCGATGCTGCTGCTTCATCCCGTCGCGCAAGTCGTAACCATGGGCGATACAATGACTGTATGCGAGGATGAGAGACGGCCCCTCATAAGCTTCAGCGTCGCGCAGAGCCTGGATCGCTTGTTCCGGACTGCCGCCCAACGCGACCTGCGCGACATACACGTAGCCGTAGGCGATGGCCTGCAGCGCCAGATCTTTCCGCGGCGTCCGCTTGCCCGCGGAGGCGAATTTCGCCGAGGCGCCGACCGACGTCGCCTTGGAAGACTGGCCGCCGGTGTTGGAATAGACCTCGGTGTCCAGCACGATGACGTTGACATCGCGGTTTTGCGCCAGCACGTGGTCGAGCCCTCCGGCGTCGATGTCGTAGGCCCATCCGTCGCCGCCCACGATCCACAGGCTCCGGCGCACCAGATACTCGGCCAAGGCGAGAAGATCGCGGGCCGGCCCATCCGTCGCGCCGGCCAGCGCGCGCCTCAGCGCCTCGACCCGGCGACGTTGCGCCACAATCTCGCTATCGGTGTGTTGGGACGCGTCGAGGATCTCGCCGGCGAGGCGGGGGCCAATTCGATCGGCCAATGTACTGACAAGGGCGCGCGCGATGGCGACCTGCTGGTCGACCGCGAGACGCATGCCGAGACCGAACTCGGCGTTATCCTCGAACAGGCTGTTGGCCCACGCCGGGCCGCGCCCGTCGGGACCGGCGCGCCACGGCAGCGACGGCAAGTTGCCGCCATAGATTGAAGTGCAGCCGGTCGCATTGGCGATCTGCAAACGGTCGCCGAATAGTTGCGACAGAAGCTTCAGATAAGGGGTCTCGCCGCAGCCGGCGCAGGCGCTGGAGAATTCGAACAGGGGCCGCACAAACTGCAGTCCCCGCGAAAGATGCAGGTCGACCTGCTCCCGAGCATGTTCCGGCAGCGACTCGAAAAACGCGAGATTTCGCCGTCCGGATTCGACTTGCTGCGACCGTTCGCTGAGGTTGATCGCCCTGACCCCCGGATCGAGTGGATCGTGGGCCGGACAATGATCGATGCAGATCCCGCAACCCGTGCAGTCTTCGACGGCGATCTGCAGTGTGAAGCGCTTGCCGGGGTAACCGCGCGCGTTGACCGGAGCCCATGGAAAGCCCCCCGGCGCGTCCTTGAGCAGCGCACCGTCATAGGCCTTGGCCCGGATCACGCTGTGCGGACAGACAATGCTGCACTGGCCGCATTGAATGCACAGATCCTGTTTCCACACCGGGACGGAGAAGGCCATGTTGCGCTTCTCGTACTGGGTCGTTCCGCCCGTATAGACGCCGTCGATCGGGAGCGCGCTGACGGGGATCTCATCGCCCCGGCCTGCAAACTGTAGCGCCATGATTCGTTTGATCTGGTCGGGCGCATCCGCCGGAATGAAAACCCGCATCTCGATTTTTGAGGTCACGTTCTTTGGAACCAAGACTTCCTGCAGATGTTTGACGGCGGCATCGACGGCGGCAAAATTCTTCTCGACGACAGCGCGGCCTTTCTCACCGTACGTCTTCTCGATCGAGTGGCGGATGCGCTGAACGCCCTCCTCCCGCGGCAGCACGCCGCTGATGGCGAAGAAGCAGGTCTGCAGGATCGTGTTCACCCGCGGCCCCAGGCCCAGGCGCTGTGCGACGGCGCTCGCGTCGATCACGAAAAGGCGCAGACCCTTTTCGATGATCTGCTGCTGTGCCGGTCGAGGCAGATGGTCCCAGACCGTCGCTGCATCGTAAGGAGAATTGATGAGAACAGTCGCGCCCGGCCGGGCGGGACCCAACACATTGAGCTTATTTAGGAAGTCAAACTTGTGTACGCCAATGAAATCGGCTGACTTCAGAAGATAGGGAGCAGTGATCGGACTTTTACCGAAGCGCAAGTGGCTGATCGTC
>JBAUNL010000974.1:0-4484 GCA_049579205.1 Rhodomicrobium sp.
TTTCGGATGGCTGGACAGCCGTGACGCGCGACCGCTCGCTTTCCGCGCAGTTTGAGCATACCGTGGGTGTCACCCCGACCGGCGCCGAGGTCTTCACCTATAGCCCGCATGGCTGGCACAAGCCGCCGTATCCTGCCGAATAATACTTTGCCTTTTATAGAAATAGTGTTTATCTAGAATGTTAATAGTCCTTTCGCGTTCGAGGCTGTCAGCCCAGTTGCGTCAGTTGCATGGCAAATAGCTTTGAAGAGAGCCCGTTGTTCGAGTTGCTGACGCTGGAAGCTGGCGCTGGTTTTCCGCCGCCCCAACCCACCAGACCGGTGCCGCATTACTGGGGCCACCGCGAACGTCTGCGGAAGCGCTTCCGTGAATCGGGTGCTGTGGCACTCCCTGATTACGAGCTTATGGAGCTTATCCTTTTCCGCGCCATCGCGCGCCGGGACGTGAAGCCTTTGGCTAAGCAAATTCTGGAGCGCTTCGGGTCTTTTGCCGAAGCTATCGCCGCGCCGCCTGAGCGTCTCTTAGAAATCGAAGGCGTGACTGAAGCGGTTGTGACGGAAATCAAGGTCATTCAAGCGGCGGCGCTTAGAACTTCGCAAGGCGAGGTGAAGAAGCGGCCAGTACTTGGGGCGATGTCGACGGTTTTGTCGTACCTTCGTTCAGCGATGGCATTCGAGGAACGCGAGCACTTCCGTATCCTGTTTCTGGACAGGAGGAACAAGCTCATTGCCGATGAAGTACAAGGACAAGGAACAGTCGATCACACCCCCGTCTATACCCGCGAAGTGCTAAAGCGGGCGCTCGAACTGTCCGCTTCTGCGCTGATACTCGCGCATAATCATCCGTCCGGGGATCCAACGCCGTCGAAGGCCGACATCGACATGACGAGGCAGATCGTTGATGTGGCAACAAAGCTGGGCGTGACCGTGCATGACCACATCATACTTGGCCGGGATGGTCATCTCAGCATGAAGTCTGCCGGCATTTTCTAAGTTGCCGCGCAGCTAGTAATCTACCTTCGTGAAATAAAGCCCGCAGGCTGGGGCGACGGGACCGCATTGCGTGCGATCGCGCGATTCGAGCGCGCGCCGCAAGTCGTTAGGACACCACTTACCCTCGCCCACAAGTTTCAGGCTTCCTACCATGGAACGAACTTGATGGTGAAGGAATGAGCGCGCGCTTGCGGATATGAGGATTTCATCCCCGTGCTGTTCCACATCGAGCCTGTCCAGCGTTCGGAGCGGTGATTTCCCCTGGCACTGAGACGAGCGGAAAGTCGTGAAATCGTGGCATCCGGTAAGATGCCGCGCACCCTCCTGCATCGAGGCGGCCTCGAGCGGAACTGCAACTTGCCAGGCGCGATCACGGTCAAGCGCGAGCCGGGCACGGCGGTTCACGATGCGATAGAGGTAATGCCGGGCCTTCGCCGAAAAGCGCGCGTCGAAAGCCTCAGGGACTGTCTCGCAGTCAAGGATTGTAATCGGAGCGGGACGCAAATGAAAGTTCAGCGCATCCCGCACCGTTTCTGCTGGCAAATCTCGCGTCATATCGAAATGCGCTACCTGGCCGCACGCGTGCACGCCGGCATCGGTGCGGCCGGCGCCCTTCGGCACCGCGCGAACACCGCTTAGGGCCTTGATGGCGCGAGCCAATTCTCCTTGAATCGAAGGGCCATTCGCCTGCATCTGCCAGCCGGCGAATGGCGTGCCGTCATATTCCACGATAATTTTGTAGCGGGGCATAAAAGCCCTCACACCATGTCATTTCGACCGGACAGACGAACTCTCCGGCGAGAAAGATTTCCTCTCGCACGCTTTCGGCATGGGTCGCGCGTTATCAATACTTGTACAGGTCCGACTTGTAAGGTCCTTGAAGCGGCACGCCGATATAGCTCGCCTGTTCTGCCGTCAGCTCTGTCAGCTTAACGCCAAGCTTCGCCAGGTGGAGCCTCGCCACACGCTCATCCAAGTGCTTCGGCAGCGTATAGACCTTGTTCTGATACTTGTCTTTCCCGGCATTGGTCCACAGCTCGATTTGCGCGAGCACCTGGTTCGTGAATGAAGCGCTCATGACGAAGCTCGGATGCCCAGTGGCGTTTCCGAGATTCACAAGACGGCCTTCGGAAAGAAGCAGAATCCGCTTCCCGTCCGGAAATTCGACCAAATCCACCTGAGGCTTCACGTTCGTCCATTTGCAGTTTCGCAAATTGGCGACTTGGATCTCGTTATCGAAGTGGCCGATGTTGCAGACGATGGCCATGTCCTTCATGGCGCGCATGTGATCGAGCGTAATGACGTCCTTGTTGCCCGTAGCGGTGACGAAGATATCCGCCTTGCCGGCTACGTCTTCCAGCGTCATGACCTCATGGCCGTCCATTGCCGCCTGGAGCGCGCAAATCGGGTCGATCTCGGTCACCACGACGCGAGCGCCAGCGCCTCGAAGGGACTGCGCCGAGCCCTTGCCCACGTCTCCATACCCGCAAACGACCGCGACCTTGCCTGCCATCATTACATCGGTACCGCGGCGGATGCCGTCGACAAGGCTTTCACGGCAGCCGTAGCGATTGTCGAATTTTGACTTGGTGACGCTGTCATTGACGTTGATGCAGGGGAACGAGAGAGCGCCTCTCTTTTCCATTTGGTAGAGCCGCAGCACGCCGGTCGTCGTTTCCTCAGACACGCCCTTGATGTTAGCCCTCACCTTGGAATACCAGCCTGGCGCGCGCGCGAGCCGTGCCTTAATGGTCTTGAAGAGGCTCTCCTCTTCCTCACTCTTGGGCTGTTTGAGGACGGCCGGATTGGTTTCCGCCTCCGACCCAAGCTGGACCAGAAGTGTGGCGTCGCCGCCATCGTCGAGGATCATGTTCGCGGTCTCGCCGCCGGGCCATTCGAGGATGCAATCCACGAAAGCCCAATATTCGTCGAGGTTTTCGCCCTTGAAAGCGAAAACGGGTGTTCCGTTCGCGGCAATGGCCGCAGCGGCATGGTCCTGTGTCGAGAAGATGTTGCAAGACGCCCAGCGCACCTCGGCCCCCAGCGCCTGCAAGCTTTCGATGAGAACCGCGGTCTGAATGGTCATGTGGAGGCATCCGGCAATCCGTGCACCCTTCAACGGTTTCTGTTTCCCAAACTCCTCCCGCACTGCCATGAGGCCGGGCATTTCCGTCTCGGCAATTTCTATCTCCTTGCGGCCCCACTTTGCCAGGCCCAAATCCTTGACGTGAAAATCCGCTGAAGCCGCTTTAGGTTCGAAGGCAGGTGATGACACAGGATTCTCCTTGGTCCATTCATGCTCGGACGACAAATCGCATCAAAGGCAAGTGGTACCTTTTGGGGCTCGCAAAAGCAAATGCGATATAAAGACTGCTTTATGTCGTATTTGCCGCAGTGCGGGCCCACAGCCCTGTTCACGCTCAAGTATGGAGATGTGCAAATGTTCCGGCTAACGTGCATGGTTATCCTAGGCCTTTTTCTGGCCTGGCCCGTCTACGCTTTCGCGATAGAGGATACCCCGCAAAATCGCGAGCTTGAAGCCAACCGCTATCTCCAGGCGGTCCCGCCCGATGCAGGCATTTCAGACATCTCCAAAAGGATGGCGGAAAGCTTGCCGCAACAACAGCGCGATAGCTTCATTTCAGGTATGAACAAGAACATTGACATGACCCGCATTACCATGGCGATGCGGGAAGCATTGATTAAAACCTTTACGGCGGACCAGTTGCACGCACTTGCCGACTTTTATGCTTCTCCTGGAGGAAAGGCGGCCATGGAGAAGATGGGGGCGTATACTGAACTTGTCATGCCCACCGTGATGAAGGAGGTCGAGGCCGCCCTTGCCAAGACCCAGAAGGAAGCGAAGGCCAAGTAGCTGAGTTTCCCTTGCCGGCCCGTCCAACTTTCGCCCAAGCTGTAGGACAAAAGGCTTTTAAGCAACACTTCGAGAGACGGCCCATGAGAGCCTTTTATTTTTCTTTATTCGTAAGTGCTTTGTTGCCGGCAGCCTCCGCGTCCGCAACAACCTACTACGCCATTGGAGTCGTATGTAAGTTTGACATAGACCAATATTGCAAAGGCATAACGAAAAATAGGATCCGCGATCTCAGAGCCTGCCTTGCCAAGCACGAAAAAGATCTATTTCCGCGCTGCCAAGACCATTACAAGGAAGCGAAATAGCGCAATCTGAGCCATTGTTGCCGAAGAGTCTGCCGCAAAACCGGTGCCCATCACCGTTTGCATGGGCACGAGCTTTTGCCGATCTTGCTCTCTAGAGCGGTTCCCGAATTAATTGAATCGGAAGGGATTCACAAAGAGGCCGAAGCAGTTGAGTCTGCCCTTGTTCAAGACGGGGGCAGCGATGGCTTATACCGAATCCGACTGATTGAGTCGCCGCGCGCATGGGATTCCGCTCGGGATTCGAAGCAGTTATATGGAAGGGTCATGATTCGTTTGCGGGGGCAAGATCATGACGGCGATAGCATCGCATTT
>JBAUNL010000975.1:0-5262 GCA_049579205.1 Rhodomicrobium sp.
TTCCTGAACGATCCGCTGCCGCATATCAGCCTTTAGAGTTGCATCGACGCAAAACCGGCTCCCTTCCCAGACTTGGCTGCTCTTGAGGAGGGGCGTCTTGGTGACAAGGTGCGGGAATACTTGCTCAAGCATGTAAGGGCGGTCCGTCGGATAGAGGCGCGACGACCCTCTGGCCTTTCCCCTAATATCCCTCCACACCAAGTAACAGGCGGCAGGATTGTCGTACTGGTCGTACTCCATGTTATGAATGGTGGGCACGTTCCAGCTCTGCCTTTGCACGATGCATTCGTGCCGAAGCCTATGCTGCTCATAGATAGGATTGCCCGGAAAAAAGTGGCTAGTGCTGATCGATACACAATCTATCATTAGTCTACCCCGATACACGTATGTTACCGAGGAAGTAGAAACTAACACGGACGGTTGATCAGCTAGCAACCTTGATAGGGGTCAGGTTACGTAAGATGGCAGGATAAGACCGTGGCGGATCGCTTTCACGGTGGCTAAGGTGCGCTCGTTCGCATTCATCATTTTAAATATCTTATTCATATGAAATCGGATCGTAGAATGGGAGACACCGAGGATTTCGGCTATAACGGAATCGCTTTTTCCTTCCGCTGCCCAGAGAAGAACCTCCCGTTCACGTTCCGTTAGCTTAACGTCTTCTACTTGGCCGTCGCCGAAGACCTTCTTTTTTTCTAATTCGGTAAAGACCGGGTGAAACTGGAAAGCAAGGGCGCGAATTTTATCTAGGAGCGTTGCGCCAGGACGAATACCGCCCGTACTACTCGCGATTCCCACGCCAGCTAGCTCTCCATTGTGGCCTGAGATTGGGATTGCAATGCCATCCAGAAGCTTCGCCTCCCGTGCTTCATCCACCACCTTCTTTTCTTCAGGTGCCAGCTTCCGCGTCCGAACCACCAAATCCCAAGTGAAAGGCCGGTTTGTTGTCAGGCCATAACGGGGAACCGGATCCTTTTTCTCGTAACGATTGGCCCTGTAATGTGCCATCCAATCGTCCGGATAATTCTTAGCAATGCCGTGACCCGCCTCCAGGCCCACCGAGGGGTGAGCCGTGATAAGACTGTAACAAAACCGGTCATATCCGAAATTCTTCAAAGCTTTTCCAAAAAGCTCAGACACCTCCATCGAAGACTTGGCTTGGTTCGTCTCTTCTATAAAGCGGTCTATCGAAAATCTCGGCATGGCCTATCACGTCCATATGATAATAATGGCTGGGGTTTTGGGAGTTCCGTTATGCGGCAGCATTGGAGCACCATCACTATCCCCGCAGGTTCTGCTGGCTGCAGGATAGAAAATTCCTATCACAGCCAAAACACCCCGGTGCCGGATTACACTGCCACATCGACGTGAGTAAGTATTAATGCCGTAAGCGCGAATTGCTACTTAGGCATTCGCAATAAGGGCGCGGGACGATTATCCCACATCCTGGAGATCGAAAGCCCAAGCTTTCCGTTCCCCAGTGCCGGAACATAAAATATTAAACAATTCACACATTCCGTCGAGTCTATTTTCTATGCATTTTGGCAAGGCAGTGGCCCTGGGGGTCCCACGTCACGTGGCAATGGTTTGAAGGTGGACAGTATGTGGCCGCCATTAACCCATGGCGGTCCGGTAAGGAGACCACGAACGCTGCCGATTCGGAAAACCGCGCGCCGTTGTCATGCCTTGCGGGCGAAAACCGCACGTGATTTTACCAAAAGAGCTGCAAGTCTTTGTTTGATCGAATCGCGTTCCCCGAAAAACACTTACACGTTTCGGGCAATGCTCGAATGGCGAGGCTTTTTGCTCTTGCCGGTCTTGGTTTCTTTGGCGGCCTTCTTCACAGCCGCCTCTTCCGCTTCCTTGGCGAGACGCAGCTGGCGCAACCTCGCCGTCTTCTCCGCACGAACCCGGGCTGCGGTTTCAAGTTCTTGCTTTACATTCTGCTCGCGTTTTCTGATTTCAGCATAGCGCTCGTCAGCCTTCGATCGGGCCACGGTCATCGGCAGCTTCCTTTCTAGCTTCGCCGCGGCCCGAGACGTTATTCTCCTTCAAGACCATCTAGCTCCAATGAATGGTGCTGTTGGTGGGGCGTCGGCAGTTGGTGCCAATCAGTAGCCGCGGAAGGCCGTGGCGAAGTTGCTGGTATTCGGCAACTTTTTCCGGCTGGCAAAGATAAACCAGCCAATCATATGGGAAATCAGCACCTCCGCCGCAAGCCGCCGCGATTTTTGCCGGGGCTAGATGGTGCGGCCGCCATCCACCTCGAGAACCACTCCGGTGACAAAATGGGCTTCATCCGACGCAAGATATAGACAAGCATATGCCACATCGGCTGGTTCCGAGAGACGGCCGAGAGGCACCGTCGCGATGAACTTGGCGCGATTTTCCGGCGTGTCGGGTAGCCCCATGAATGATTCCAAAAGTCCTGTAGCCCCCATCACCGGAGCGATGCAGTTGACGCGGATTTTCTGCGGGGCAAGTTCCACCGCCATTGACCGCGAGAGGAGGTTCACGGCGCCTTTCGAGCCATTGTACCAGGTCAAGCCGGGCCGCGGCCGAATACCCGCGGTTGAGCCAATATTGATGATGACACCTCCCCCCTGCTTCGCAAGAACCGGTACAGCTGCAAAGGCCATGTGGTAGATCGACTTCACGTTGATTGCATAGACGCGGTCGAACTCTTCCTCGTTTACTTCGAGCATGGGCCGGTTCTTATGAGTCCAGCCCGCATTGTTCACCACGATGTCGAGGCGGCCGAAGTTATCCAACGTCTTGTTCACGGCAGAGTCGATGTCGGCTCGCTTCGTCACGTCGGCTGTGATGGCTATCGCCGCAGGGCCAATTTCGCGAGCGACCGCAGCCGCGCCTTCCTCATTGATGTCAAGCACCGCAACCTTGGCGCCACACTTCGCATAAACCCGGGCAATTTCAGCGCCGAAACCGGACGCTGCTCCAGTGACAATGGCGGCTTTGTTATCGAGGCGCATATTCCCTCCTTTGGGATTTTGTTTGCGTTATTTTGAACGGATTGCGCCGGGAACGGGAACGCGTCAAGGCAGCTTTTTAGTAGACCAGGCGGCTACCGCCGAGAGTGGCCGAGGGCATAGTCCGGCAGCTATGCGTTAACTTGTAAGTAAACGCATAGCAGGTCGTTGAACCAGTCCAGCTCAGCTGTAAGGGATCGCCTTGAGGTGCTCAATTGGATAAGCCTGCTGCCACAAGCGACGATTCGCGATCCTCGCGCACCCAATCGCGGCGGCAAGAATGGCATTCATGAGCGGCAATACCACCCAGACCGGCTCGGAAATCGGGAAGGGCAATTTCGGTCCGGCCTTCCCAGCAGCGCTCGCGATCTTTTCATTCGTTACCGGCTCGTTTGCGGGAGCCTTCGTCTCCGATTTTAAGAGCCATAGAGCACGGCGCATCATTTTTGCAGCCGCGGCGGTGTTACTGGCCCTGGTAATTGGCCTTTCAAAGCTGGGTGCCATCAGCGCGGCTGCGCACATTGCGGTAGCAAGCTTTGCCATGGGCGTGCTGAATACCGCGTTCTCGCGAGTTGGTGCTCAGCACGTGGGACTTACCTTTGTGACCGGCACCCTGAGCAGATTTGGCGTTCATCTCGCGTATGCGCTAAGGCGAAGGCCTTTGCCCGATAGCGAGGGGCCCTGGGACACCCATCTGCGGCGCGCGCTCCTTCTTGGCGGTATTTGGATGGGCTTTCTTGTTGGAGCCCTTCTGTCGGGCGTTGCGACACAACAGTTCGGAGTTTGGGTGCTGCTGTTTCCAATCCTTGTTCTTGCGCTGCTGGCAGCTCTTGCGTGACCGCGCCAAGCCGCTTGCAATTCGGCCTTGGGCTTCCTAAAAAAAGCGGCAGAAAAGCGGAAGGCCGAGATGAGCGCTCAAAAGACACTCTACGATAAAATTTGGGACGATCACGTTGTAGAAACGCAAACCGATGGGACAAGCCTTCTTTACGTCGACAGGCACCTTGTCCATGAGGTGACAAGCCCACAGGCTTTCGAAGGCCTCCGGGTTAGCGGCAGGCGTGTGCGCGCGCCAGAAAAGACGCTCGCGGTCGTCGATCACAACGTACCTACGACCGACCGCAGTCATGGCATTAGCGATCCTGAAAGCGCTCTGCAGGTGCGGACGCTCGCGGAGAACTGCGCTGAGTTCGGTATCGAATATTACAACGAGCTCGATCACCGCCAAGGCATAGTGCATATCATTGGCCCCGAGCAGGGCTTCACACTTCCAGGAACGACAATTGTGTGCGGCGACAGTCATACCTCCACCCATGGCGCCTTCGGTGCGCTCGCTCATGGCATTGGCACGAGCGAGGTGGAGCATGTGCTCGCCACCCAGACGCTGATCCAGAACAAGGCGAAGAACATGCGCGTGACGGTGGATGGTTTGCTACCGCCAGGTGTCGCCGCGAAAGACATAATTCTTGCCATCATCGGGGAAATTGGAACCGCTGGCGGGACTGGTTATGTGATCGAGTATGCGGGTGAGGCCATTCGCTCCCTGAGCATGGAAGGACGCATGACGGTCTGCAACATGTCCATCGAGGGCGGTGCGCGTGCAGGCATGATCGCACCGGACGAAAAGACCTTCGAATACATCAAGGGGCGCCCGCGCGCGCCGAAAGGTGCCGCTTGGGGCATGGCCCAGCGTTACTGGGAGAGCCTGCCTTCCGGCGCGGAAGCCAATTTCGACCGTGAGGTAAGGCTTGACGCAATTAATCTGCCTCCACTCGTGACCTGGGGTACCAGCCCGCAGGACGTGACCACAATTACTGGGAATGTTCCCGATCCGGCCGACGTTTCAGACGAAGGAAAGCGCGCTGCGATGGCTCGCTCGCTGGCCTATATGCGGCTGGAGCCCGGTACGAAGATTACGGATATTGCCGTCGATCGGGTTTTCATTGGCTCATGCACCAATGGCCGCATTGAAGACCTTCGGGCTGCTGCAAGCATCGTCAGTGGCCATCGCGCCTCTGATCGCGTTAGCGCCATGGTAGTGCCGGGGTCGGGGCTGGTGAAGGAGCAAGCAGAGGCAGAGGGGCTCGACAAGATCTTTCTTGCTGCGGGGTTTGAATGGCGCGAGCCGGGCTGCTCCATGTGCCTGGCCATGAATGCCGACAAGCTTGCGCCCGGCGAGCGCTGCGCATCGACCTCAAACCGCAATTTCGAAGGACGTCAAGGCTTCAAGGGCCGTACTCACCTTGTGTCGCCAGCAATGGCGGCTGCCGCGGCA
>JBAUNL010000976.1:0-3777 GCA_049579205.1 Rhodomicrobium sp.
ATCTCGAAAGGGTTGTCAGCCAGCGCTGCGTCGCCCTGATCGAGCAGCGCGATGCGATCCGGGCTAGCACGCTCTTCCATTGGTGGCCAAAGCCAAACGAGGCGAACTAATCAACCGGATACGGTAGCCGGCTTCTTCTGTTCGGGCACCTCGATAGTTCGCCATTCGTGTTCACTTTTTGTTACGTCCCTCGATCGAAGACGCGGCGCCTAAAATTCGTATCTACAAACGCGAAGACGAGGCCGGCGAAATCATCGGCTGGAGCGCGGACATCAAGATCCCCTGCCACAATTTTGGGTGAACGTGCAGGAACGCGCCATGCCCACAGACTATGATGGCTCGATTTATCCCACGAAGGACGTGGCCATTGAGGCGGCTAGGCGCGCGATCAAATCCCGGTGCTAATGAGGTCAAAAAATAAAAAAGCCCCGGTCCCGTTTCCAGGCCGGAGCGAGCAATGGTTCGTTTTGACGGGTTTTTGACACTGAGTAGCCGTTTCTCCAATGCCACTTCCTCAATACTGGCTCCAGAAGTAGAATGAAGGAGGGGATAATGACCCAGGCATATCACGCGGTCGCACGGATCAAGACTAAGCGCAAGAGCAACAGAGATAGGGCTACAAACGCATCATTACCGCTCATTGCAGCCCTGGTGTTCGCAGCAGCTATGATCTATGTGGGCCTCCGGTATGGCGTTCCAGCTCCGGATAGCATTCCATTCGGTTAAGAGCTTCGGTGCAGGCCGTTTTCACCGCCTCGCCTGCAAGGATCACTCCCGCCGGCCGCAGAGCATAATATCAGGTTGTGCAATCTATCAGCCGGCTTCCCTAATTGGCTCATGTCCCGGCCGCAAATTCAGCATCCGGTTCTTTCTATTATTTGTCTTAGTGCAACGCCTGGGGCCAGTTCCGGAGCTTTCCAGATCGAAAAAAGCGCACCCAGGCATCTTGTTGTTAACAAGATGCTCCGAGCCACATTATCGCCGCTTGAACCGAAAAGCATTCTCGCGTTCTCGTCACAGGGCACACCAGGAGGCCTAACAGTATGGCCCAAAATCGTGGAGTAGGCGGCCTTTTCACTTTGGAGCCGGGGCAGACAGTCACCTGGACCACAACAATCGGCAGCGGACTTGACGGCGGCGTCGTTGTCCAGGCTCCGAACATCATTGACGACGTGATTGGCAGCGATGTTCTCGTGACCGTGAATCAGGGCGTGATCGCGACAAATAACGGACTGAACTACACCATCACGATCACCAACCCCGGTCCAAACCCTGTCCCTCACAATTTGAACGTTCAAGACTGGTTCTGAGATGGCGAAAATCACTGTCATCAGCGCAAAGGGCAAATTGGTAGGAACTTGGATTCCCCCGCGCATTACCGTTGCCGGGATTCCGGTTTCAACGCCAGTCGCGGCGCCTGGCCAGGTGCTTCACGAAATCGAGGTTGAAGACCCGGAATCTTACGTGCAGCGCAAAGCCCTCCCTGAGTTGCATCAGATGGTCAAAAAGAGCTTGCGGCTCAAATAGCGAAGCGCAGGCGCAGGTACCGATACAGCCCTTATCCGGGAGATATGAGCGGTTTGATGGGTTGCCAGGATCAGCTTTCGGAGTGGAGACTTGGGAGGAGTAGGTCGGATCGGGCCAAATAATCGCTTTCATCAACGTTTCCTGAATGGGTATCGACACGCGATATTCGACGCGGCCAACCTCATTGGAAAGCGCACCGTCCGTGATTCGGCCGCAGGCCTTTGAATTTCACTCTACAGAAAAAACCGTGGCGTTCTCAGCGATATTCGCGTTCTCCCCCGCTAAACGGCCCAGTCTTGGGCAGATGCGGGCTACCGGTGCAATGCAGTTTGGTTATCGCGGCCGCCGGGCCATTTTACAATTGGCCGCTAGCCTAGGTCGGTAAAAATCTACGCAAAACCACTGCATAATGCCGCCGAGAGGGCGTTGATTGTTAAGTGCGGGGCTTCGGTGTTTAATGAACGAGCTAAGAGAGAAGCGTAGCGACAAGCTGGGCAATTCCCCGTTGGACCATGCCGTAATCAAAAGCCCGGTCACGCTCAATAACTATATCACCAGGAATACACGTGCTCCATTTGGGTCCGTCAGCGGCCTAAGCTACGAAAGCAGCGAACAGCTACCTGCGATATTGGGTTCAGGCCGCGCCCTCACCCGTATCGAACCGCAAACAGATGCATTGCCTCCGATGGCTGCTTCTTCTAGCTCTCAGAGCTTGAGTATAACGCTTCGCATCGCTCCCTATATCGCAGCGGCATTAGTTCTATCTCTGGCAGGGGGCGAAGCATTTCTTCTTGCGACTTGGAACTCTCACAGTGAAAGAACGGCGGTAGAACCGGTTCAATTCGATCAAGCAACAATTGCTGAAACGATCGAAAGGTCACAGCCTGAGCCGGCTTCGGCAACACCGTCATTCTTAGTAAATGGAGCGCGCGGGCCCGACACAGTAGAAAACTTCAAGAAGCAAAATGCGGCTAAGGCGTTGGCCAAAAGGCTAGCTGAGAACGATCGCCTCCTTCAACAAATGGAAGCTTGGCTGAAAGCTAAATCGCGATAGCAGCCAGGAGACCAGGACAAAACAGTGTGGGCTAGGCCGCGCGATGGTGGTGTGGGAGGGGCGGCGCCATGAGGCGTCCCCCTATCCCGATCATCGACCCACTACAGACTCCGCGGGCTTGAAAGTGCTTGTTGATCAAAATGACCACTTTCGGATTCCGATTGCAGACAAGTTCGACCCGACCGGGGATTGGCAGGCTCGGGTGGCAAGCGGGCCTTTGGCGTGACCTGAACGAATAACCTTCGTCTACCGTGCGGGATCTCTGATATGCGTCACGAGCCGTTTGAGACGCACAACGCCGGTGAGCATGGGCTTTGTATTGACCTAGTCATAGGTCAAGCACCAGTCCAGCGCACGAAGCCAGCAGCGATCCGCCGGAAGATCACTCGTCCGGTGGAGGCGCGTAACCTTCTGCCAGCCGCCTCGGGCGAACGCTAGCGCCAACGCCAGCTCGGAGCTTACATCACGCCCGCCTTCGCAGGGAATGATCGTGACCGAAGAGATCCACTGAACTACGAACTCGCCCAACCTCCGCTCGATCCGGAACATTGCCCCTTGCTTTGGTATCTTCGGAATATCCGTTGCGGGAAAACTTTCGTTCGTTGTAAGCGGCAGAATCAGCCGGCCGCCTTCCTTGAGGCTGTCCAGCCATGTGTCAGCAGGCCGGGTCACCCCAGCATTCACATAGATAACGTCGGCGGCATCGAACGGCATGGAGAAGCCATTGCCTTGCCAGACCCTCACATTGGCAAAGGAAGCGAGATTGGCTTTGGTCCGGCCTGCGAGGTCCGGATCAAGCTCAATCGCCGTTACTTTGCCAGACTCGCCGGTCAAATGGGCCAGAATGGCGGTATAGTAGCCGGTACCTGCACCGACATGCACCACATGCTCGCCCTTCGTTATGGCTGCCGCAGCAATCCAAAGCGCATGGGAGGATGGGTGCCCATTGTTGAGACACCGCTCAGCGATGATCTGAACAACGTTATCCACATAGAGGTAAACCGGGTCGGCCGCCGGCGTGGTGACAAAAACACCGGGCCACCTAGGCATTGTCCAGGGTCCTGGACCAAGGAAGTCCTCGCGAGGCACTTGCGCGAAGGCTGCCTCAATACGGCCATCATTGACCATGGCCTCTGCCATCACATGCTTGGCAAAGGCGCGGCGCACAATACCGAGTTCGTGTTCTCGCTCCAACT
>JBAUNL010000977.1:0-4762 GCA_049579205.1 Rhodomicrobium sp.
GATCTCGAAAGGGTTGTCAGCCAGCGCTGAGTCGCCCTGATCGAGCAGCGCGATGCGATCCGGGCTAGCACGCTCTTCCATTGGTGGCCAAAGCCAAACGAGGCGAACTAATCAACCGGATACGGTATTAGACCCCTTCGACCCTTTTTTCCTGAACAACCTCAAAAAAGGGGTCGTTAGGGTCGCTTGGGTCGCGTTCCCTATCAGTCTGCAGCCTGAAGCGGCGATATCCCGCTCCGCAGGGTTAGGCAGGGTGTTCATTCAACCCGTCAGCGATCTTCGACGAATTAAAAGGAGTTTGAGAAGCCTTGGCGCTATGCGGTGCCCGTCGCATTTTATCGCGCTCGCGGCACCACACCTCGTAATCGGCAAGCGCCTCCTCGAACGCAGCTTTGACCTCGTCCATGGAACACCCAGCGATGGTTAGCAGGGCACCCATGTCCGTGACCTGGCCATGAAACACCCCCGTGTCGGGATCGGTTACGACGGTCGCGGTGTAGCCCTTACAGGTGAGCGTGGTCATGATTTCACTCCAGTCTGCCAACAGATATCGCCGAACGGATTTGCCCGCTCCTTTGTCCGTCTCTGGCCTTGGCGCTTGCGGCAAAAATTCGCCGCCATCAGTTCACATGCGCTGCCAGGGCGCTCCATGGGCCGGACTTGCAGGCCCCAAGATCGGAGAAGCGGCGCGGCGGTTTAGTTTGAGCAAACTTAGAATATTTGCCCGGCCGCTCGATCTAGTGCTCGCACCTGTGGCGATTGATGAGAGAATAACGCTATCCCGTAATGGTCGCAACGAGCTGTGTGTACGTCCTTGGATTGCACATCGGTTTTCCCTGATTTCCACAGACTGCATGGGCGAGCGCGGGCCGCTCTGAAGACCTGTTTATCAGGCGCGCGACCCCTACGGCCCCCTCCGCGCAAGCCTCACAGCAACCATTCCACAGCACGATTTCCGCGCTTCCAAGCGGCGTTTCGTGGGCGCGCATGTCGATGTTCTTGTTTCTCATGAGCCCGGTTCCTCCTATGGCGGGATAATGGCTCCACCTCTACGACTTCTTTTCTGGCGAGCGGCAATTTCGAGGTCGACTTCTGCGACAGGGGTGGGGCGGCCATCTAGACAGTATTGAACAAAATCTTTCAAGCTAGCCGGGATTGCGCGCATTCGGCTTGGGTGAGGAAATCCGCAAGCCGGTGTTGGTTCTTGCGAGGGCCCGGCGCGAGACAGCCAAGCAATCCTTTCCGCAATCCCGCTTAACCGTTCGCTCAGATCGATCTCGCCAGCCCGCCTCGCGGCCCTAGCGAGATCAGTATAGCGAAGCAACCCGGCGGATGCGGCGGCAATCGATGCAGGCTCATTCGCACCCCGGCGGCCTGACGGCTCATGCTCAGCGCCTCGCTTTCGGCTGGCGGTTCCGAGAGTGCTGTGGTGGGCTCGGGGTGCGGTCCTGACAGGTCTTTTTGCTCAGCGCTCAGCCAAAAGTGCGGGCGCAGAGCGAGGCTGCAAAAGTGTGCGATGCGCCCGTTTGCGGCGCTCGCTGTTAAGGCCAAGGATTGTGCGAAGCGTCCGCATGGCTTCGTAGGTCTCTATGGCGGTATCGGCGAGAGTGATGGCCTCACGGCTGCGGCACCGCTCGGTCGCCGTCAAGGCGACGGAAGAGCGTCCCTCCTTTGACATTTGCGGAAAGAGTTCGGTTTGACCCCTGAGCCGGTGCAAGCGGTCCACCCCCTTCATGACTTCAAGTGTGTAATCCAGAACCTCCTTGACCTTCTGTTTGTCCGGAGAGGGAGCGCTCACAACCCTCACGATCACCCCGCAGGTCGTATCGTCATCAAGGCTTTGGGCATAGACGCTTGAACCGGCTAAGAGCGCCGCGACGGAGGCGACGAAGCATCTTAAAATACTCATGACGCAACTCATTCAGGTTGAAACGCAATCACAACGACAAGAATACTAAACTTAAAATTTTAGGAAACTAACCAAGCGCTATCTATAGGTGTAAAAGAGAAGTGTCGTCGCGCCTGGAGGCACACCCAAACGCCGAGTCGCCTGCGACGGCGGCAGTTGCGACTTTTGCGACAGGCTATTTCGGATTGAAGGGGGTATGCTCGGGGATTATTTTTTCGGTTTACCTCTTCAACTACGGCTGAGAAGGGCGCCAATTAAAAAGCCCACCCCGGCTGCAAGCAGCGTAGCCTGTAGGGGTCTATCGCGGATTTGTTGTTCGATGTCGTGTGCTATTTATTCGAGCGCGTTGCCACTGGGCCTTCGACAGCAAGATGGGTCCTCAGCTCATCGAGCGCGCGCGATATTTCGCGTAGCCGCTTAGCCGCATAGGCATCATCGCCTCCGGCGATGGTCGCTGCCATCTGCATCCGATCCAAAGCCTCTTTCAAAAGAAGCCTGACTTTCAATCTTTGTGCGACTGGCATGCAGCATTCGTATGCCGTGAGCATTTTAGTCTGGCATACAAGATACCTATATACAAGAGCAGCCCTTAGGTCGTGCTCAACAACGAGCGATCACAGTTAAGGCGTGGGAGGGGTTCTTCGCCCGAGAAAAAATTAGAAAAAGATTTATTGAACCGCGAGAAACCTAAACATCAGATTTCAATAGCCAAGTTTCCGCAGTCGTGCGATCCATGAATGGCAGCGCGGCATCCGAAGCGCACGGCCACGCTGTGGCGGTGCCCAAGGGGGCTACCCCGCTCACCTTTGGGCACCACTAAGGCTTACGTCGCCTCGCGATGCTGCTCACGCTCGCGCTAGACCCGGTGCTCTCTCGACTTACCGCCGTGGCTGGCCTGGCCGCCTTTTCGCCCTGCCTGTACTGCAAGTTCCCGATTGCGCGAGAAGCTGCGATTTTCAACGGATACGTTTTGCCCGCCCTTGCGCCCTGCTTGAGCGGCAAGTACGCGGTCCTGGCTGAAGCTCCTCTTCTCGTCCGGGTGTTAATCGGAGCGGGGCTTGGACGCCGATCGGCGCGCTAAGATCTTGAAAGGGCTTATCGGCATGGGGGCGCCGCAGCACGCCGATTGACAGGCAATGGACTTCAGGGCCAGCGTCTTGGCTGACTGATGCGAATTTCGTCTGAGTACATTCCGAATCTATTCGCCGCTTCCGCCCTCGCCTAAGATAGCACTCTGTTCCCGGAGCGAGGTCTTTATGCGAAATATCGTGTCCGCATAGCTTCACTTTGTGCCGCGATGCGCACGTGGTGACATTCTTCATCTTGGTTATTTCGATGACCGGCACAATCAAAGTTCCGGGGCGCTTGCGCCATTCACCCGTACGGGAACATTTCGACAAGCATCGTATCTTCAGGCCGTGTTCTTAGTACACGGCGAAACCAGGGAGTTTTTCCAATGAAAACCACTCTTGCGGCTGTGGCCGCTTTGATGATCGCGGTGAGCCCCGCCGCAGCGCAGACGCCCACCTTCATTGACATGCAGAATGATACGGAGGTTCTCGGCACCGATTTCATCGGCACGCCTGTCAATGACAAGAGCGGCCAGCAAATCGGCAAAATCGCCAATCTCGTTTTCGACCAGACCGGACGAATCGAGCTTGCGGTTATCGGAGTTGGCGGCTTCCTCGGCATCGGCGAGAAAGATCTCGCGGTGCCTTTTGATGCCGTGAAATCCGAAGTGGCCAACGGCCAGCACGTCTTCGTTATCGACGCGACCAAAGCCCAACTCCTGGCCGCTCCAGTCTACAAGACGATGAACGCCCAGGCTCGTGCCGAGCGCGTGAAGGAATGGCGCGAGAAGGCACAAGCAAGCTGGACCGATATCAAGGGTCGCACCTCGAAGGCTTACGAGGAGGCTAAGGAGAAGGTCGAAGGGCCAACGACGCCGAAGCAGTAGCGGAGTTGCAGCATAGGGCCGGAGAAAAAATCCGGCCCTTTTGGGGGCGCGCAGCGCCCTAGTAAATGTTGAACGGGTTCGACCCAAGGAGATAGCTCATGATCCGTAATTTGGTAGTTGCACTTGCCGCGACAGCCGCGGTGATGCTCGGCGGAAACGCCGAAGCGGCCTCGATGAGCACGCCCGCAGCAATGCGTACAGCGGCGGACAGCTTGAAGATGACCAAGAACGTCCAGTTTATTTGGGATGGTCGTAATTACTGTTGGTACGACGATGGTTGGAACGGCCCGGGCTGGTATTGGTGCGGTTCGTACCTAGTGCCCGGAACTGGTTGGGGCGGCGGCTATGGCTGGCATCATTGGCGTGGTGGGCATGCAGGCGGCCATGGTCAAGCCGCTGGACACGCGGTCGGACACGCGGTTCATGCCGCCGGTCATCCTCGCGTTGGTCATGGCGGTCATCATACCGCACGTGCCGCACATGGCGGACATGGCGGACATGGCGGACATGGCGGACATGGCAGAAAATAATATCCGCCTCAATCACAACAGTCCGATCAAAACACCTCATTGAATTTTGGAGAGGCCGCCGTAAGGCGGCCTTTCTTTTTGTGCTCAAGGATTACTTGGCTGACGTCACCTATTGGCCCGAGGCGGAGAAAGCCGAGGCGGGCATAAAGAGATCGGCACATCATTGAATCGGCGAACGCCGATGTGCCGCTTGACCTCCAGAAGCGGGAGATCGGTTTTAACTAATAACCTTCTGCTTTCGGCCTAAACCAGAGATCCTATTTGACCTTTTTCATGATCGGCGATATCGCGGCCTCCAGCCTACCGCATCCAAAGACGCACCTGCTGCGCCCTGCGATGGCTGAGATTGGCCGAGAACCCGTCGCA
>JBAUNL010000978.1:0-13304 GCA_049579205.1 Rhodomicrobium sp.
GATCTCGAAAGGGTTGTCAGCCAGCGCTGAGTCGCCCTGATCGAGCAGCGCGATGCGATCCGGGCTAGCACGCTCTTCCATTGGTGGCCAAAGCCAAACGAGGCGAACTAATCAACCGGATACGGTAATAACACGGATGTGGTGCGCCGCAAGGATAGCTTCTGTCCGCGGAGCGAGTTCCGGGGCGCGTTCGAAACATGGTGCCGGCAGAATGGCCACACGCCCGTGACCGATACCGCATTTGGCCGCGCGCTAACCAGGCTGAACACGATTAGCAGCAGCGCTCAAAACTGCAACAAACCCATCGGAAGTTATTCCGCCTTACCGAGGGTCGCAGAATAGGGGCTATGCCGAGGCTTTAAACTGATTTGAGGTAGATCGTCATCTCTTCAGCGGCTCGGAGTGACACTTGCTCGAATCGTCGGACCAATGATAAAGGGTCTTGACGATACTACGGGAAACCCGCAGATTATGGAATGCGATGAATTTGAGTGGGACGACCAAAACGCCGATGAGCACTTTGCAAAACACGGCGTCTCATTCGATTCGGCGAAGGCAGTTTTCAGAGATCCTTTTGCAATCGAATACGAAGATCGGAGGGAACGCTATCGAGAGCCGCGGTACATAATCATTGGCATGGCATACGAACGCCTGCTGTTCGTTGTGTTTACTCCAGTCGGAAATCGTATGCGTATCATCTCCGCAAGAGAGGTAGAGGCCCATGAGCGACGGCAATACCATGAAGAAAACCGAGGCTATCTCTAAAGCGGTAAACAACCGCTGGGCAAGGCTTGACGCCATGACCGAAGAGGAAAAGCTCGCAGCGGCGATCGCGGACCCAGATGCACAACCGCTCACTAATAAGGATTTCGCCTCCGATAGGCTGAAGCGCACGCCTCAAGTCAAGGTTATCCGCAGAGCGCTCCGCCTGAGCCAAGAGGAATTTGCGGCGCGCTTTCATATTCCAGTTGGAACGCTTCGTGATTGGGAGCAAGGCCGAAGCGAACCGGATGCCCCTGGGCGAGCCTACCTGACCGTGATAGCACGCAAGCCTGATATGGTTCGCGACGCCTTGGAGCCCAAGTATCCTGAATAATTAAGGCCTGAACCCTTCATAGCCAATGAGTGACATCATCACTTAGCCCATGGTGATGTCATTGGCTCTCAATCCGGAACTGTTCCAGATACGCCATGCGCTGCTATCGAACCGGAACAGATGCGGGGCGCGCTTGCCACCGTCTGTCTAAAAAGCCACATTGGAACTATGCGGTATAATCTCGAAATGTTCGCGTCGCGCTTTCACGAGGCGTGCAATCGTAAAAATATCCCCGTGCAGCAGATAGTTCGTGGCATCGGCCTCGGACCACGTGGGCTTTTCGAGCTAGAGTCACGCGGCCTCCAGTGCCTGGACATTTACCAGCTTTCGCGGATTGCGGAACGGCTTGACGTGTCTATGGATTGGCTTTGCGGTTCCGGTTAACATCGCGCCAGAAACGAAGGGTGAAACGCCATCGGGCGATGGGGAACTGTGAGTATCAAGTAAAAGCCAGTAGACATTTTCGCTTGCCTCCAATATATTCTTACTCAATCGCAGATCACCTAAACATTACTGAAATGTAACGGCAGTTCTAGGTTGTAGAACCAAAGTTAACGATGAAGCCATTGCTATATCGTTACAGTTAACGATCAAGCCTCTGCTATATCATTACCCGTAACGATGAAGCCGTTGCTATATCATTAACGGGCCGGCCTCCGGGTAGTGTCTCAGGTGTTTCTTAAAGCGGTAGTGTCTCAGGTGTTTTTTTTAACCGCTTATTCCGACGCTTGCCGCGTTTCAGTCAGCCGACTATAATTCTGATCCAAACGATCCCGAAGATCCAAATGATGACTGATTGGCTAGCCGACCTCGAATTAGCAATCCGTCACATTGCCGAAGGCGAATTAAGGGTTGCTCGGCAACGGGATCTTGTCGCATGGCTGGAGCACGGCAGACACCCGACGGATCAAGCCGAAAAGCTTCTAAGTCTCCTTGAAAACATCTTACGGGAGATGATTGCCCACAAAGCGTTCAAAGAGACGATTTGCGATTATGAGGAATGGTGCCGCGAGCGTGATCGGGCACCGTCGCACCGTGGAACTGATAGCGGCGCAGATGGCGTGGCGAAGTATTCAGATTGGCAGCTCAACCATCGATAGCCGGTGAGTTGCGGGCAGGCCGCTTACAGTCCTCGGAGCCACGAGCCGGCATGAGGTGAAGCCAAAGCGAGCAAGCTTGCGCCTCGATTTAGCGGTTGTTTGCTAATTACAGCTGCGCCCCCTTCGCGGGAAGATTTTCGAATTTCCGGGCGGGAATTTCTTCGCCCATTCGCAGACGTTCCTGATCAATCATATAATCCCGGATAATCGGCGTCGCGTTGATATTTCGAGCGAGTTGAAGCTGGAAGACCATCAAGCCGCCATAGCGGAAAAGCATCTCGGAGGCCGTGAGATGGAACTCCCACATTCTCACGAACCTGCCGCCATAGGCCTTCCGGATCTGTGCCTGGTTTTCAAGGAAACGCTCGCGCCAATGCCGCAGCGTCTCTGCATAGTGCAAGCGCCAAATCTCAAGATCGGCGATCCAGAGACCTGAGCGTTCAACTGCGGGCACGACTTCTGACAGCGCGGGTGAATAGGCTCCTGGAAAGATGTATTTCTGGGCCCATGCACTTGTGACGCCTGGGCCGTCCATCCGTCCGATGGCGTGAATTAGCGCGACTCCGCCGGGCTTAAGAAGGCGTGCGATCTGATCGAAAAAGATGCCGTAGTTCGGCACTCCCACATGTTCAAACATGCCGACCGAGACGATACGGTCGAAATGGCCTTGGACATCGCGGTAATCGCGAAGCTCGAATTTGACCTTATGAGCGACGTCAGCTTCCTGCACGCGTTTTATCGCAACCGCGAGCTGTTCTTCTGACAAAGTTATGCCTAACACGGATATGTCAGCTGTTTGCGCCAGATAAAGCGCAAGACCACCCCACCCCGAGCCGATATCGAGAATGGATTGACCAGTCTCAACAAGCAGTTTGGTGGCGATGTGGCGCTTCTTGTCGGCCTGCGCCGCCTCTAGCGAAAGCCCTGGCTCTCGAAAATAAGCGCAGGAATATTGCAGATCGGAATCCAGAAAGCTGCGGAACAAGGCCTCCGAGAGATTGTAATGACGGGCAACATTGCGGCGTGCCGCTCGCCGCGAGTTGGCTTGCTGATAGGCCCTGAATACTGCCTTCGCCGTCCGGGAGGGCAATGATACACGCCTTGCCAGCGAAATTTGCAAATTCCTTCCCCAGAGATCGAGCAGGCCGGCAAGGCTGCCGTGTTCGATCTCCACGGTCCCATCCATATAAGCTTCGCCGAAATAAAGGTCCGGGTTGATTGCGATTTTGAACTCGGCCCAACGCTCTTTCAATCGCAGCACAATGTCTGGATCGCTATCGTTTGGGGTGTTGCCGACCACAAATTTGGTGCCATCGGCGCGAATGATGGTGAGTTTCCCGGTCTTGACGAAGGACTTCAGCATTCGTTCGAGCATAAGCCTACCTCGCGAGGAAGCTCGGCCGCCCGTCGGGGGTGAGCGCTGTTTAGAATGCGCACTGCACGCGCCTCGGGAAGAGCTTCGAGCAGATGCGACGGCGCCCGTTTCCTGGCAGTATCTCAGAGAGCTTAAGGCTTTCCGCCGGGGACGGAAACCCGCCTTGGACCACAAGCGCCATGCAGATGCCTGAATCATCTCCCTTCCCTTACCACTCAACCCGCCGCATCATTCGCGCTACGAATTTGAACGCGAAAGGCCGACTCCGGACCTATTGCTTCTTAGCCGGGACGGCTCTTATTAGGGGGCAGAGCGGGAGTAGTAGCCTCAAGTCAAATCTCGGCAAGGGACTTATCCGGGTCGCTCTATTACGCGCGGCGGATCGCAGCGAGCTGATCGTGCTCCACATCTGTCATGGACCGCGAAACCGTTCATAGCGGACACTTACTTGTTATATTCTCGCGCCCTGATCAAAGCCTGTAGCCTGGAGGGAATAGGCACCGCCTTATGGGTCGCTTGATCGGCGTTGGCGTAGACAATTTCACCCGTGGCGCGCAGTTCCTCCTCGCTCTTTCCGAATATCGCGTTTGCCCAAACGTCAGGCTTGTCCGCCCCAGCCGCGCCGTCCGGACGGCCACTTCGATCTCCTCGTCGAACCGGACGGGCGCTTTGTATTCAACGAGCGATTTGACAACGTGGAAGTCCGTTCCGGTCCGCGCAGGCTGCGAGGTGTAGTCATAGCCGAGAGCCCGAAAGTATTCGGTGATGCCGACGTCGAAATAGGTCAAATAATGCGCGTTGAAGACGATGCCTTGCTGATCCACCTCGGCGTAACGGACGCGAAGCGGGAAAAAGAACCAGAATTCGGAACGGTACGGCATGATAGTGGGCGGGCTTTGTTAAGCTTACGTCATGCCACTAATTGCCCCACATTTTTGGAGGCTTCAATCCATGCGGCTCCCGGCGGCCATTTATCTCATTGTGGTATCCGTGATGGCGTGTCTGGCTCCGCCTAGGAGCGCCACGGCGCAAACTATCGTGCTCCTCGTCAATGGCGAGCCCGTTATCTCCCACGATCTTGTCCAGCGGATGCTCTACCGGAACCTGACCGGCTCTCCGAACCGGGCCAACGCCTTCGTCGAGCGCGTGAACGCGGTGCTCACCAACGACGGCAAGATCAAGGAAAAGGCCCGGCAGATGCAGGATTCCCTGCATCCCCGTACCCAGGCCGAGGCCCAGAAAGCCGCCGAACGCATCAAGAAAGCACTGATCGAAGACGCCATGTGGCAAGTTCTCTCCAGGGACGGTGCCGCCAAGAACGCTGTGACTGAGGCTGTAATCGGCGATAGGCTGAAACTGCAGGCGGCGAAACGGTTCGGCATCGACATCACCGATGAGCAGGTCGAGAAAAGTATCATCGTGGATAGGCTGGCAGCAGGTGACGTTTACGCCGGAATGCCGGAGATGAACGCGTTCTATGCGCGAAGGGAGGAATATGGCATCAACCGTAAGACGATCCGCGAGATTATGCGGGCCGAGCTGGCATGGCGTGCTGTGATCAACCGCATTTATGGGGCGGCGACGGGTTGGGAGAGTACGGGGGCATATGAAAGCTTTTCGCTCAGCTACCTTGGAATATTGAGGCAGCATGCGCTCATCGAGCACCGGGGATAGCCGGCTCGCACTTGGGTCTGGCGCAAAACACTTCGCTGCGGCTAGTTCGCTTGCCTGCGGCGCACATGTGTTTCGCATAGGACGGCAAAAGGCCGGTTACGGACATTCCCGGCTAAGATGGTCCAGTCCGAAATCGAGGGAGGAGCGGAATTGAAACAGCGGCGCTAAGAATGCCGTGTTAGCCAACGCCATTGATTTTTATAGGCTGGCTCATTGCCGAATTTACAGAGGCCAAATATGCCCTATGGCTGGACAGGCCAAGACTGAAGCCTCACCCGACACTAACCCTCTCAACCACGGAATGTGAAGTTCGTGGCCGATAATCAGCTCGCCCTCCTTTGTAAGCCTGCCCACTATATTGCGGTCATCATCAAACGCCACCGTGCATTTCGATACAGCGCCGTCTGCCCGGATGACGAAGGCATTCGCCCGGGCAGCATAACAGACGGCGCAACCCGACTCCCCGGTTTCTGGCCCCTGCTCTAATTGAGGAACCTGGCTTGGACCAAGCCCTGCTTGAGAAACGCGAGCCAACAAATGCCGCAAAGCCGCGTCGGCATCCTCGTGGCTAGCGAAGAATTTGATTCCTTCTCCACTGCCTGCTCCCCAATTCCCTAGGGGATTAAAGCGCAGCTTAAATCGTGGATCATGCCGGATAAAAGTTTCGATGATTGTGTCGATAAAACTTGGCTGCCGGGCAAGCATAGACCACGAGGACGCATCGAAATGGACTCTGATCGTAACCTCTAAATCGGCCAAATTTGACGCGTGCATCATAGCAAGCCTTTGCCAGATCACGTCGAACGAACCTGTCTTGTGCGGCGACACGCGCCGGGCGTCATGTATCTCACGCGGCCCATCTAATGTGATTTGGAATGCTGTAATCCCGTGCTGCGCCAGCCACTCGAGACGATCCTTATGCAGCAATGTGGCGTTTGTCGTCATTCCGCCGATGAGTGTTACGCCATGCTGCTGGCAGAGTTCGTAGAGGTTTCCGGCGACGTATTTGACCGTATTCCATGCGCCTAAGGGCTCGCCGCCAAAAAAATCAAGTTCCAGCCAATCAAGCCCGTCCGCGACCCTTTTTTCAATCAGACGCACAATTCCTTTTGCCACATCTAACTTCATGTGTCCGAGAGCAAACGTTTCGTAGCAATAGACGCAACGCAAATTGCATTGCTCAGACGAGTTGACGATCAGCTTCAGGCCCTGATTTGTAACAGCCGCAGCAATCTCTGAGGGTAGCTTCAGAGACATAATCTCGGGACCGGAACTATCGCTAACGACAGTTGCAAAGTGAGTTCGAGGGCGGCGGCGTCCGACAGTCTGGGTTATCGGCCACCCGCATCGGCGCCTCGGCGGTGCCAATGTCAACCGTAACTTTCCCCATCGCTCCTACGCGCAAGTCCTCGAACGAAAGCCCTGTTCCTCCAATTATTTGAGGAGCGATTGGCGCATTTTCTGTTGTGCGATCTGGAGCGGCTTGGGCGCTTGATATTCCCGCCGCCGCTAAAGCTACCGTTGCTGCTTTAACTAAGCCCTTCATACACCCCCCAAGTACGAATATTCTTGCATGAACAAATAGGGAGATTAAAGCCTGCCTCTCCGCGTATAATATCGTGGCAGACTGGGTCATTTCTGTCAAGTTGACGCTGTAGCTGTGCCACTGGCGTTTTAGCGACCCGCGCGTTATACAGCTATCCAAAGTAGGGCTGTTTGGCGCGCGAGTGCGGGAATGCGTTATTCTGCGATGTTGTTTTGTGTGTTCATCTGGGCCACGGCGCGCGCCGATGACCGTCCGATTCCTCAGCTCGACACGGGCGGCCACACGGCGACGATCCGTGGGGTCGCGTTCACGCCCGATGGCAAGCAACTCGTCTCCGCCGGCTACGACAAGGTGATCCGGGTATGGGACCTGGCAAGCGGCAAGACGGTCCGCACCATACGGGGCGAAAGCGCCCTGGGTAATCTAGGCAAGATTTTCGCGATCGCGCTGTCGCCCGACGGCGGATGGCTGGCAGCCGGCGGGGATCTCGGGACCTCCGCCGGCACGGGCTCAGGGGAAGACGAAAAGGTTCAAAATATCCGTCTTTACGATTTCAAGAGCGGCAAACTTGTTGCGCTGCTCAAGGGACACACCGGCATCGTCCGTGCTCTCGCCTTTTCAGCGGACGGGCGCAAGCTGATCTCCGGAAGCAGCGACAATACTGCGATCATCTGGGACATTGGCGTGCGCTCCGGTTTCCGGGTCCCGGAGCCCAGACTGCTTCATAGGCTTGAAGGTCATAAGGCTGACATCTACGCCGTCGCATTCAGCCCCAATGGGCGCCGTGCGGTGACCGGCTCTTTTGACAAAGAATTAAGACTTTGGAAGGTGTCCGATGGGTCCCAAATTGCGCTGATGGCTGGCCATGGCGATAAAGTCATGAGTCTTGCCGTTGCCCCCGATGGGACAATTGCCAGCGGCGATATATCTGGCGCTATCCTGCTCTGGGATGGGCGCTTTGGGCGCTTCCTGCGCACCTTGGCGCAACAGAAAATTGGGGCAGGCTCGGTGACTTTTAGCCCCGACAGCAAACTCCTCGTATCAACGTGCGGGTTTGGCGACTGCTCTGGCGCACTGGGATACGTCTACGACGCCGCGAGCGGCCAAAGGGCCACTTCCTATTCTGGGCATGACAATGCTGTGTTCGCTACCGCTTTCAGCCCGGACGGGCGCTGGGTCGCAACTGGCGGGGGCGCCAATAACGAGATCCACATCTGGAACCCCCGCACTGGACAGCGCCGCCTTGGCCCCAATGGGCAGCCTCTGCGCCTCGGCGGACAGGGGCAGGCCGTCTGGTCGGCCGGCTTTTCCGCCGATGGACGGCAAATCGGGTGGGGGAACCAAGACGCATGTCCGGACAAGCCACACTGCCCAAATGGGCAAATCATTTTGCAGGAGGCTTTAACCCTGCCTCTGGGCGCTGCCCCGCTCGGCGCTCCCGCAGCGCTTACACAGCGCGACGCAAGTACCTTTCTCCACGCGTCTACCAGCTTCGGCGGCTGGTCCCTTAGGCATCGGGAGGGCGGAAACTATGGCTATGACAACGCAATATTAGACATCCAAAATGCGAGCCACGTTGTTGCTTCCATTACACGCGGGGCAAACGATGGTCTCGCCCACCACACTTATACTTTCGCGCCAGGCGGCGAAACCATCATCTCCGGCGGTTCTTTCGGCGTGATCGCCGTCTATGACCGCGAGGGCAAGACGGTTGGCGCATTCTCCGGCCACGAGGGCAAAGTCTTCGCGGCCGTGCCTTCGCCCGACGGGCGCTACCTGGTCTCAGCCGCGGCCGATGAGACCGTACGCTTATGGAACCTGAAGACCCGGGAACTGCTTGTGAGCCTGTTCCAGGGCAAGGACGGCGAATGGGTGATGTGGACGCCGCAGGGTTATTTCGCCGCTTCACCGGCTGGCGCCGGGCTCATCGGCTGGCAGATCAATCATGGCCCGGAGAACGCTGCCGAGTACGTCACCGCTGCCCAGCTCCGCAAATCGCTCAACCGGCCGGATATTGTCGTCAAGGCAATCCAGCTCGCCAGCGCCGAAGAAGCGGTGAGGCAATCGCCCGGCACAAAATTCAAGGTCGGCGACCTGCTGGCCAAGCCCGTGCCGCGCTTCCGCATCGTCTCGCCAGCCGCCAACGCCACGCTTACTGGCGGCAACGCGCAGCTCGAATTGGCTCTGGAAGAAACGCCCGACCCGGTGAGCGCCATCCGCCTTTATGTCAACGGCTCGCTGGTGAATCCGCTACCTGAGGAAGCCCCCGAATTGAAGCCGGGTCGGCTGGTATACAAAGTACCGCTAGCCAAGGGCCCGAACCTGATCCGCGCCGTTGCCGTCAACAGCACTGGCGAGACCCCCGCCGAAGTTGCCGTCGACGCCCAAAGCGAAGGCGCGCTAGACAAGCGCGGCACGCTGCGCATCCTGGCCATCGGCGTTGATAAATATCCGGGCCTCGACATGGCCTGCCGGGAACTTGACGGCATCACGCCGAAGAGCTGCGACCTCGACGCCGCCGCGTCCGACGCGACCGCTTTCGCAAACGCGATGGCCGCCCGGCTTGGACCTCTGCATAAGAGCACGGTCAGCGCCCTGCTGGTCAATGGCGGCAAAAGCGGTGAGCCGACGGCAGGCAAGATCGTGGATGCGCTTGACGAATTGCGCGGCGCTGAGCCCAACGACACCGTCCTCCTGTTTGTCTCCGGCCACGGCTATCAGGAAGATCAGGACTACTATTTCGTGCCGACCGATGCGGAATTCGCGCGCGGGCGCCTGCGCAAATCCACCGCCGTGCTCTGGGCGCAGTTCCAGAGCGTGCTCGGAGGGACGAACGGCCGCCGCTTCCTGTTCCTCGACACCTGCCACTCGGGCAACCGCTACAGCCAGAGCATCACCAACGAGGCTTATGAGCAGAGCATCGTCGTCTACGCCGCCTCGCGCTGGGATCAGGAAGCGCTGGAGTCGGCCGGCGGCGGGTTCTTTACCCGAGCGCTGGTCGAAGGCGTGAACGGCAAGGCGAAGGACAAGGCGGGAGAGGTGCGCGCGGAAGGCTTGCGCGATTATGTGCGGGCGCGGGTGGAGCAGCTGGCCAAGCCGTTTGGCCGCGATCAGGAGGTGCAGTTCGTCAAAGGGCGGGACGCGCTGGATTATGTGCTCGCGCTGGTGAATTAGTCAGCCGCGCCGGTTCGCTCGCTGGCGCTGAGGGGCTTCGCAGCCAGCAGCCTTATCCTATTTGGCCTATTTATTATTCATTCTTTTTTGGCGGGATTTTCTCGGCGTAATCGGCATCAATATCGGCGAGCACGTTTTTCACCTACCGGCGGCAATAAGGGGTGGCAGCCGGAGCGGATGCTAGCGGCAGCCCATCTCGACTGCCTCACTTAGTTCACGCTCCGCAGCCGTGTCAAATTCGTAGGCATTATTTTCTCCCAGCGAGCTTGGGGTGCAGCGCCTAAAATAGGCGGCGTGAGCCCGATCATATGCTTGCACATGTGATGCCGTCCCTCTGCATCCTGTCTAATTGTTCCAACCGCCTCAGCTCAGCGATGCATCGTCAGCATTGGCGGCACTGGATAAGAACAATTCGAACAGTAACATCCGATATTGCATTTTTGCCGATTCACCTCTTCCCGCCCCTGTTCAGTGCACCCTTAATAAACGGAGCGAGCCAGCTGCGTCCTGGCATGGTGTATTTCTGGGAAATACCGAGCCATGATTTTGCAGCGGAGATGTGACCGATCTAGGTCGGATCGCAGTTCCGCTAAGGGTCGAAACTTTTCGTCGATAGCGAATCGTCAGGATCGCTCATCAGCATTCCAAGAGGTTCGTTCGGGATAGTCGGCTATAGAGGGTAGAGCAGCTGTGCCCCAAAATCAGGCCCAGGTCCGCAATCGACCCATCAGAGACGAAGAGGACTCCGAAATTGGTCGAACCGCCTATGGCCGCTTTCGGATTCCGATTGCGGACCAATTCTAGAGCAATCGAAGATGGCAGGGTCGGGCCAAAAGCCGTCATGCGTCCCAATCCGATAAGATGCTTTGCCATTTCCGGGAGAGGCCGTGCAACGAAACCGCTCTCGCGGTAGGCCGAGGTAGGCGACCAGCCCAAAAGCGAGTGCAGAATCCGTCCCATCTCTCTCTCCTTCACAGTGCGGCCGGCCCAATTTGAGGTGCGCAACCGCTACGAAGATCTTCAAGCCACTTCCGTGTGAAATTGGCGAGAGCGCCGCTGGACGACTGCTATGCCGGACAGCACCAGCACCGCGCCAGCGATCTGCGCTGGCGTGGGCACGTCGCCGAAAACGATGAACGCCAACCCCGCGCCAAAGAGCGGCATCAAATGCACGAACTGACCAGCCCGGGCGGGACCCAGCTGTGACACGCCGTAAGACCATAGCAGGAATGCCGTCGCGGAAGCGAAGAGGGCGATGTAGCCGATGCTCAGCAGCACTGGGAAAGAGCCGAGCACCGCGAGAGGTGTCGGCGCAATGATCAGCAAGGGCAGCATCATGACCAGTGCGGCGGCGATGCTCGCCGCCAGCGCTACGGACGAGGACAGGTCGGCGGGACGACGGCGCAATATCAGCGAATAGGCAGCCCAGATGACGACCGCCAGCAACATCCACAGGTCACCGGCATTGAAGCTTTGTGAGAAGGTGCCGACGGAGCTGCCGCCCGTGATCAAAACGCCTGCGCCGATGATCGAAATCAGCGCTCCGGCGATTTGCCGGCTTGTCGGGTGCTCCACACCGGCGACTGCCGACCCAAGAAGCGTTAGGATGGGGGCGAGCGACAGCATGAGAAGAGCGCTGGTCGCCGTCGTGCTTTGCAGCGCCAGGTATACCAGGGTATGGAACGAGGCGATGCCGGTCACGCCTAGTGCGAGAATGAGCTGCCACTCCCGGCGCAGCACCTGCAGGCTGGCAGCCATGCTCTGCCCGACGAAGGGAACGATGAGCGCAAGCGCGACGAGCCAGCGCAAGAAATTCAGCGTCACAGGGTCGACCTGGCCGCGAAGCGCACGGCCGGCGACAAAATTGCCCGACCAGAACAAGGCGGCCAAAGCGAGGGCCACGGCCGGTGAGCGGAGCAACACGGGCGTCTTCGCCGCCTTAAGGTCTGGGGATATGACTACGTCACCCATCGCCTTCCACCTCGCCTTGAGCGTGCGGAAGCGTGGCACCATAAAAGTCAGCCGTCATGAGGCTGGCGTCCCACGGCGTGATAGGAAAACGCTCAAAATGAGAAAAGGTGTAGGGCAGCTGTCCTACGCGGTGCCGTCGATGCCAGCGTCCCTCGCAAGCACGATCACCTGGGCCCGCGTGTTGACGCCGAGCTTGGCAAAAATGCTTGATACCTGATTGCGCACAGTCTTTTCGCTCTTGGTCAAAGTTTCAGCAATCATGCCGTTGTCCAAACCACGCGCTATCAATGCCAAGACCTCGTGCTCGCTTCCCGTCAGACCTGATTGGCTCAGCGATCTCTTTTTGTCGCCGGCACCACCCAGGAAAGCTCGGAGCTCTGCAAGAAACTGCGCCCACGCCGGCTCGGTGCTCAGCAAGACATGATTGCGCCCCTCCAATGGGACGAAACGGGCCGACGGGATCAGCGTTGCCAGTTGCCGGCCTTCTTCGAAGGGAACGCGTGCGTCTTCACGCGAGTGCAGGACCAGCGTCGGAACGCGGAGGCCTTTTGCCTCGGCGGTGACGTCGACCTGATACAGCGTCTCGACAATAGCGGCTGCGTTCTCTGGTGAGGCCGAAATGCGCTCCAGATCATTGAACCACTGGTGCTGTTCGCGTGTCCCGTCTGGGATGAACTGCGAAGTAAAAACTTGACGGAAAGCCGGATTGTCGCGCCCCCAGCCAAGGCGAATGAGCCTTACAAGGGTCTCGGCTTCCTCGCGTTGCTGCTCTGTGATGTCTCGACGCAACGCGCCCTTGCCGTAAGCGCCAAAAAGAATCAGGTGAGACACCTTTTCAGGATGACGCGCAGCATAGGCAATCGCGATGGCACCCCCTTGCGACATACCCAAAAGCGGGAATTGCTTTAGGCCGTGCGCCTCGACGACGGCCTCGAGATCATTGATCCATGCCTCGAAAGACATGGATGGGGGTGACCGGTCGGACAATCCGCAGCCCCGCTGGTCATAACGAATGAACGTATGGTCCCGCGACAGTTCCTCGAGCCAATGCGTCCACACCGGGCTCCGTGCGTCGTGCTCGACATGACTGAGCCAATGCGCGGCCCGTAGCAATGGCGGCCCGCGGCCACGCGAAGCCATCGCGATTTGTGCTCCGTCGCGCGCTTTGCAGAACCTGATGTGCTGTATGGATCTTGACATCACGTCCTTACACTTATCACATCGGAATGTCTGGAAGGGGTCATCTGCAGGCATGTGACCGCCTATCCGCTTCTTTCTGCTTTTAGATCATAGCGGTCGACCTCGACGATACCCGCGAACGGCAGGGTTGGTAGAGTCGAGGATGGGCGCGGTAGCTTGGGGCCTATG
>JBAUNL010000979.1:0-6738 GCA_049579205.1 Rhodomicrobium sp.
GGATTGGCTGAGGCCCAGGCATGAATCGAGCAAGGGCCGCCCATATATTTTTCCCAGTCCCAGAAGAAGGCGCCACTTGTGGCTGCGGTGCGCCTCATCGCGGCTCTCACTGCGCCCAAATGCGGTGGCGAATGCCAGCGTCCAAGCCTCTCGTCGCCATTTTCCATGAGACGGCTATACGCGGCGACCTCCTGAGGATTGAGAGCACGGCAAAGCTGAGCTCCTCCCGAGCTAGCGAAAGCCGGAAGCCGCGCCGCATCCGGCGGACCGATAAGCAGGATTGAGGATTGCGGGGCCCAAGCGCGAAGCTGATCGATCACGAGGCGCAAACGAATTTCATACTGCCCTACGTCGATCTGGTCGTCGAAGCCTTCACGCGTGCCGTATTGCAGGATTATCAGATCCGGATTGAGCTTGGGCAAGTCATTGGCGGCAAAATCGGGCGTCCATTTGCCGAGTGTAGCGGCGGTCGCCTCCGGCAACCCGAGATTACTGTAACTTATTCCAGGCGTGTTGTTGCCGGTTGCAACCGAGAGAACCGAAATCGGACCGTCGCCTTTGGGCCTGACGATAATTTCCCTGGCCTTCGCGGCGATCCGGATGGAAGTCTCATTGTAGGAAATAGAGCGCGTGGGTACGAGCTTGGCCTCTCCGTCCACACTCACTACTGCCGTCCCAAAGCCGGGGCCGGTCATGAACGTAGCTTCGAGCCAATCGAAGTATGACTGGGCTGCGCTGAATCTCATCCACGCATCCGCCGCTCCCGAAGTCATTCTGGTCGCGGTAATACCAAATGGCCCGGGGGCACCTCCGGCGGCGCTCGCTAATGTCCACAAACCGCCCCGGTCGACCTTCATGCCGCGGACTGGGTAAAGCCCAGGCATCATCAGCCCCCTGCCCGCATTGCCGAAGCGTGAAATAAGGTGTTCACGGAGACCCCCGGCGAAATGGTCGTCAGCGATATGACCATCGCCGAGATGCAAAATCGCGACAGGCTGGGGCTGTCTCCCTGCCGACAGTGCGGCAAGTGCGGCATAGAAGTTTCCCAGAGCCTGGGGTGCGGGAAGTGAGGCTGGCTCAAAGGCCACGGCGCTCCTTCCCTGAAGCGCGCCACTTCCAGGCAGCCCAGCTTGCAGGGGCCGCCGGGCCTCGACCGTTGAAAATGATGTAAGCCTTGCAGGGCCGCTATCCGGCATGAATTGCGCTTCGTTGCGCGGCCCGCCGAATGACGGCATCTGCAGCGATAAAAAATTCGACTTGTACGATCGGTTCAGGGCAGGCGCGCCTTCGGATTCAGAGGAGTAGGCGCTGCTGCTGTCGTCGCTTCCCCAATTGGAGCCGGGAAGGCAGGCAGAGAGGAGGGGGAGAATACCGGCGGCAACAAAGCGCGCAAGGGAGGTCCGCGAGAAGCAACGCCACAGATTACGGTCACACAACAGACTGCCCTGCATGGAAACTCCGCTTCAACAGGCGTGCAAGCAACTACGCTATTACTGAGACTTCAGATCTCCATCGCCGTGCCACCGGAAATCGTCGGCACGGCCTTGCTTGGGTGGTAAGGCATCTCCTTTGCTAAGCACCTTGAAGTAGAGACGGTCGGCAAGCGGGGTTTGCCGCTGGATTTCCCGCATCGAGAATTCGTTTACCGGCGAGATGACAGCAATCGACGTTAGGCCATTGCCGAGGTCGCTAAGAATATATTCGCCCTGCTGGTCGACCGCGCTTGCAAAGGCGGCTTGGTCGCGCCGGTTCGAATCCGTGGCGGGCGCAGGCGAAGAGGAAAGCTCTGTTTTGAACCCTGATGCCGGCTTCGAACCGGTATCCGGTTTGCCGCCAGATGCCTGGCCTGCTGCTGTGGAGGCGTGCCATTCCTGCTTCCCGGTTGCGGCACCGGTTTTGGCGGGCGCATTGCGTTCTCCGCCCGGTACAATTCGCGCCTGTTCTTCGTCATCTCCGGCAAGAGGGACATTGCGCTGGGCACGGGCCTGGGCAAGATCGCGCCTTATGGCGATCTCTACATAGTTTGCGAGCTTACGATTTCCGGCAGGGGTCAAGCCGATGCCATCGTTCTCGCGCAGCCGCTTGACCTGTCCGGTTATATCGGGTCCAAATGCGCTGTAGGCTCCAAGCTGGTCTGTAAACCCAGCGGCGGTGTCGATGAACTTAGCGCCGCTAGTGAAAGCTGCTTGCCGCACGGCGTCGTTCATCGCCGCAACATCGTCGTTGAAGGCCGCATTGCCCATGACGGGCAATCCGACCCAGTAGACGGCGATATTCGCACTCCTCAGCTTCTTGACGAGTTTCTCAGCCTCCTTGCCGTAGACTTCCTTCCAATCCTCCGATCCTGGGAGAGCCCGGCCGGTCTGGGTTCTCAAGGAGGCGCGATCGTTCACGCCAAGCATAATGACGGCGATGTGGACGGGGGTGCCGCTAAGCATCGTATCGACGTCGGCGAAAAGGTGCGTCTGTTCGGCGCGCGCAAGACCATAGTTTGGGCGGGATACATCGACAATTTCGAGCGAGGCATCATTATTGAATGCCTCCTTGAGCCCCGCCGCCACTCCCGTTCCTAGCCAGTCCCCTATAACTCGCAATTGATAGCGGTCGCCCTGAGGAAACGGCGTGACGTAACTCGAGGAGAGCAGGTTAGCCTCTTGGGCACGGGCTCCGGTGCCCCCCAGAAAACCACAGACCGCCATGCAACCCAGCGCGGAGGACAGCAATGTCCACGCCGCGGCTTGAATGGATCCCCGGAAGACTTTGGATTTCGAACGCGGGCTCAAGTTCCCCCCTTAAGCAGATTGTTACGTTGTATTACAGATTATGTCAGGATCAAGCCCCAGCCGAGCCCACGCCTGATTGTTGCCAAGGCGGTGCGCTTACGACACGTAGGCGCCTCAAACTGTTCCTCCTCTTTCAGGCCTTTGCTTGCAACACTTTCTTGTTGCCTTAGATAGCAGCGCACTTACCCCTGGAAAGCCCCGATTCCAGCTGAAATCTGTCGGCTCATTCGCTATATGAATTTGCAAAGCCAGCTCTCGCCCTTTCTTTCAGGAACACCGTCATGAAGCCATTACGCAAAGCCATTTTTCCCGTCGCCGGTCTTGGCACCCGCTTTCTGCCTGCCACGAAGGCGATGCCGAAAGAGATGCTCACGGTCGTCGACCGGCCTATTATCCAGCATGTCGTTGACGAGGCCCGCACCGGCGGCATCGAGCACTTCATTTTTGTCACCGGGCGCAACAAAGGGGTCATCGAAGATCACTTCGACCGCCAGTTCGAGCTGGAGGAGGTGCTTCGGCGCCGCAACAAGCAGCAGGAATTGTTCAATCTGGAGCATCATCTTCCTGAGCCAGGCGCCACGAGCTTCACCCGGCAACAGGAGCCGCTGGGCCTTGGTCATGCCGTCTGGTGTGCCAGAGACCTTGCCGGCGACGAACCCTTCGCCGTTCTTTTACCTGACGTGATCGTTTTGAATGAAGGCGAAAGCTGCCTCGGGCAAATGATTAAGGTTTATGGCCGTTTGCACGAGAAATATGGTCCAGACGCAAAGATTAACGTCATTGCGGTTGAGGAAGTATCCGAGGATGAGACGAGTTCTTACGGGGTGGTAGCGCTTGAAAGCCAAGAAGAAGATCGGCTCTGGCGCATAAAGTCCATGGTCGAGAAGCCTGCAAAGGGGACCGCTCCGTCAAATCTGATCATCATGGGTCGCTATATTCTGCAGCCCGAAATTTTCGCCATTCTGAAGCATCAGGAACGCGGCACCGGCAATGAAATCCAGCTCACCGATGCCATGAAGACGCTGATGCAGAACCAAATGTTCTTTGCCTATAAATATCACGGCAAAAGTTACGATTGCGGCTCGAAGCTCGGCTTCCTCACCGCGAATGTGGCGTTCGCGTTGGCCCAGCCGGACCTTGCGCCGCGTTTCGGCCAGGAGCTGCAAAAGCTCGCGACTGAGCTTAGGGTTAAGCATGAAGGGGACGGTGTTGCAAAGGCGGCGGAGTAGCTGGAAGCCAGGCGCCAGCTTCGCATTTAGTCTTTACTAGAAGCTGCGCACCGGCCTAGAAGAGTCTTTACGAGGTTCTTCTGGGGGGTAGATGACACAGCCATTGGCCCGGATTGGCCGGCGTCGGCAGGCACCCGAGCCGTTCGATGCAGCGGCCGTGGCGCGGCGGAGCCTCGACTGCGGTGTGGATGGACTGAAGGCACTCGAAGCCGCGCTTGCCAACGGCCTTGCGGAAGACTTCGAAAAAGCGGTCAGGCTCATGCTTCGCTGCGAGGGCCGCATCATTGTCACCGGCATGGGCAAAAGCGGGCATGTCGGACAGAAGATCGCGGCGACGCTTGCCTCAACCGGGACGCCGGCTCAATTTGTGCATCCGGCCGAGGCGAGCCACGGCGACCTCGGGATGATAACCGCCAAGGATGCCGTACTCGCCCTGTCTTGGTCAGGCGAGACTGGTGAACTTGCAAATCTCATTACCTATTCACGGCGCTTCCGCGTTCCGCTCTTGGCCATGACCGCCGGCCAGGAGAGCACATTGGCGAGAGCAGCGGATATCGTCCTGACCTTACCGCAAGTGAGGGAAGCGTGCCCGCATGGTCTAGCGCCGACGACCTCGACATTGATTCAGCTTGCGCTTGGTGACTGCCTTGCGCTCGCGCTGCTCGAAGGGCGAGGCTTCACCGCGCTCGATTTCAAGGTCTTGCACCCCGGCGGTCAGTTGGGTGCCGGTCTGAAGCATGTCGGCGACATCATGCATGGCGGCGATAGGCTGCCAATCGTCTCTGCCGATGCGCATATGAGCACCGCACTCGTCGTGATGACGGAAAAGAGCTTTGGCTGCCTGGGCATCGTGGACGGCGGCGGCAAGCTGATCGGCATACTGACGGATGGCGATTTGAGGCGGCATATGGAGCCGGGCCTTCTCGAGCGCAAAGTCTGCGATATCATGACCCGCTCACCGAAGACCGTCACACCCGGCATGATCGCGAGCGCGGCGCTTCAGATCATCAACTCGTCGGCGATTACAGCACTTTTCGTGGTCGATGGCGGGGTGCCGGTTGGCATCATCCATATTCACGACCTTTTGCGGGCGGGCGTAGCATAATCTAAAGCCCCAGGAATTCGGGTTCGCGGCCCGTCACCTCCTGCAGAAAGCGCCGCCAAACGCCGGCTGCGGCCTCCTGCTTTACCGCGTACTTGCTCCGGTGCAGAAGCAGCACTTGAATAGAGGCATCTTTCAACCTTGCCTGTGCCGTCTTCGTCATAAGTTTTCGGAGCGACGCTTCTTTCAGCGTGCCTGCATAGGCCGACGCGTCCTCCGTATGTTCCATCAAGTCCGAAATCAAAATCAATCTGATCTGCTGGCCGGAGTTCGCGGGTGTCGCATCGATTGCTGACGTGATGGCGCGGGCGATCGGCGACTGAAGGGCTTCCCCGGCAGTATTGAGGCTCGCCAAGGCTTCCTTCACAGGCTCGATAAACGCTGCCTGATAGCGAGCAGCAACACGCTTTGGGTTCTCGAAAAGTGGATTGGCTTCGGCCCCAGGGTTGCAGAGATCGGCAACGGTATCGAGGACAGTTTCGTTGGCGCTTTCGCCCGGCCTGATGACTTTGACAGTGAGCCTGTCTCCGCGCGAAATATTGTCGCGAGCCTTTTCAACGACGTTGCGGATTTGGCCTTGTTCCGCCGCTGTCAGCGGGTCCGTCTTATCAATAATGACAAGCGTGACCGTGTTCGAGCCCTCGCTCGGGCAGAGTGTCTCCGCGTCGACCTTTTCATGCTTGAGCACATGAACTGCGTAGACACCCCCGGCTGCCAAACAGACGGCAATGACCGCCAAGGCGGCTCCAATTATCGCCTTCACGCTCATGATGTCTTCTCAATTGCTGCTTCAAAAGGTGCACTCCGCGCAGCGTGAAGACTTGCGCTGCTCGCCTCGGCAAGAAGTCTTTGAAAGTCTGCCGAAGCCGCGTCGAATATACCGAGTACGTCGCTCTGCTCCTTTTGCGCGCTTTTCTGCAACGCTTTCAGCTTCCTGTCTTGTGCTTCCAAAAACTTAAGCTGTCTCTCGCTCAGGCGCGGCAGCGGCTTTGCCGCGATCGCAAAAACGTCTCCCGTTTCCCGGCCTGGAACTTTGTTGATGAGCCTGTCATGCGCCGAGATTTCGTTTTCGGCGTCGCGAGCAGCCTCGTCCAAAATGCTCTGCAATGCCTGATGTTCTCCGGCGTAAGCGTGGTGCAGGGCGAGCAGCGCCCCCATCTCTTGAGCGAAATTTTCAAGCTTGCCGCTAATAGCCTGAAAGCTTCCGCCCATTATTCCGTTGGACTGGCTCAGGATGCGGCGCAGCATCGAGGTGCTTCTTGCGCGAGCCTCGGCATAACGGCGCTGACATTTGCCGTAACCGGGGAAAGGATCGTCGAATTTGTAGCCGTCCAAGGCCGCAATGCAGGCGCAACAAAGTCCGATAGCGAAAAGGAAGAAGCTCAAGAAACTGTCGAAGGTGAAAGGAGCTTCCAGGATCCTTGCCACCGCTTCGCGTTCATTAATTCTATGCGGCGGCTCGATTAGCGGCTCAGGTGGCAGGCTCGGAAGATTGGCAGCTGCTTTGGGAAGCTTTTGGCTGCCCGCTGACTTGGGCTGTGACAGTAGAGTTTCATGCTTTTGGGGTGTTGGCACAGAGACAAGCGGTTCCGCCTTCGCCGCCTCGGCTTTGAAGTCCCTGTAG
>JBAUNL010000980.1:0-4247 GCA_049579205.1 Rhodomicrobium sp.
GCGCCAAGAACAATCTTGCCAACGGCGCTCATGCCGCCTTACGGTCAGGGCCTGGCGGCATGAGCGCCACCAGAAACCCGCCGAGTCTAACATTCAACTCGGATCACTTTGATGGGGCAGGCCAATGATGACAGACCCGAAGTCACTTGCGGGCGCGCTGCTTAGCAGTTAGCTAACAACAAAGCTTAACTCAAGCCATTGAAATCATTGGAGATAGCTGATGACGTGTCAGCAATTTTTGTAACTGATTCGTATGCGAACAATGGTTGTGTCGCTGTTAAAAACTCCCGTCTCTAAATCATGCTGCTGATGCTACAATGAGCACCAGCAGTGGTTCTGGCCAAAGGAAACCTAAGTTGGCGACCCCTACCGGGCGCCCCGATATGCCGCTTCGGGAAACCTCCGGCAGGTTATGCGTGGGGTGAGGTCACGCATTGGCTTCGGTAATAATATTGGATCTTCGTCGTCCTGAGACCGGCAGACCATGCCGATCAATCTGGCGGTGCCAGCTCAAAAATTCATCGATGGTCAGCTGATAGCGCTTGCAGGCCTCATCGAGCCTAAGAAGTCCACCGCGCACGGCGGCGACGACCGCTGCCTTTCGGTGGACAACCCAGCGTTTGGTGTTCGACGGCGGAAGGTCTGGGATTGTCAGCGGACTGCCATCGGGCCCAAGACCATAACGCAAGCGGGGACGCAACATTCCGGTCATGTACTCTCACACGCGGTCAAGACCATGAGAGCACTGTAACCGCGGGTGTTTAACCGGTGTTTAATCCGTGATTACCCTAATCTTCGCAATTGAAGGAATTCCGCCTCTATATCGCGGGGCGAGCGAAGCGCCGCCTCGGCCGCGCGCCGATCGGTGACATCAAGACATGAACCGATATAGCCGAGAAATGCGCCATCGCTCGAAAATCGCTGCACGCCGATGTCATTGACGATGCGCCACACCCCGTCATAGCGCCTCAACCGGTAGTCCATGCTAAACGATTCCCGCTGGTCGAAAGCGCCGTTGTAAGTGGCAACACAGCGATCAAAGTCGTCAGGATGAACACCTTCGGCCCAGTCATAACCAAGTTCCTGCTCCATTATCCGGCCAGTAAAATCGAGCCAGGGCTTATTGAACCAGACACAGGCTTTGGTGGTGTCCGACATCCAGATAAGCACGGGGGCCACGTCACCTCTCCACCGGCTGCTCCGGTTGCTCTTGTGGTCCTTTATGGCCACCGGATCAGCTCCTGCTGGAAAAGAACATTCGTTTCACTTGTTGGATTTCAGAGCGCTGTAACACCAGAGGCGGCAAAAACTCCCAATAATGAGGATTGTACCCAAAGCTCCTCATAGTTGGAAAACTGTGATGGTGGGTGGGCTCGAGAACAGCCTGTAAAGCAGCCCTTCTATGTCAGCCGCAAGTATGTCCTGCCGCTGACCTTTGCAGGGCTGTGGGAGCGCTGGGGACCGGAGAACCTCCTCACCTGCACCATCCTCACGAACCGAGCCTTGTGAGCGCACCCGCGATCTTCACAACCACATACCGCTTATGCTGGCCTCAAGCGGAATAAAGGGCACCATGGCGCAGTTATCGTGTTGTAAGGCGAACCTATGGAAACGAGGCCAAAAATGAGCACGCTTAGAGCAATGGCACTGCTGGCCGCGCTCATTGCCGCACCGGCTGCCGCTGCTTATGACACAGCCAGCCTGGCATGTGTTGAAATCGGTAGCTTCGCCAAGGCCATCGTTGAATGCAAACAACGGGGCAAAAGAATTGTTGATGCACTACCCGTCATAGCGGACAAGGAAAAGACGAAGGAACGTCGTATCGGCTTCGGCCTCATGGTGGGATCCGGCGCCTCGGCCCAGTTACCCGACGAAGGAACCATCAATATCCAGGTCGAACAGAATGGCGCGAAGCCGCAATTCGGCAACTGGGGCATCGACCTTGCAGCGATGGACAAAAGTGTAAAGCCCGGCGACGACTTTTTCGCTTTCGTCAACGGGAACTGGAGCAAGAATGCCGTCGTCCCGCCGGACCGCTCTTATGTGGGGGCGGCCGCCCGCATCGCGATCCTGACGGAGGATCGCCTGACGGGGATCATCGCGGCACTTGCCGCCAAACCCTATGGCAGCCTGAGCGAGGACGAGAAGAAGCTGCGCGACTTTTACGACGCCTTCCTCGATCAAAACGCGATCGATGCCGCGGGACTTGCGCCCGCGAAAAAGAATCTCGATGTCATCGCCGGCCTTAACACGCATGAAGACGTAGCAGCCGCAATGGGACGGCCCGGCGTAGACTTTATGGGCCCGCTCGGCATGTCGATCACTATCGATGTCAAGAATACGAACCGATATGTTGCGACGGTAGTCCAGGCCGGCCTGCCGATGGACCGCGATTACTATCTCAGGGACGACAAGGACGCCGAGAAGGTGCGCGAGGCATACCGCAAGCATCTTTCGCAGTTGTTCTCGCTGGCCAGCTTGAGCGATGCCGACCGGCGCGCCGCGGCGGTCTACGATCTCGAATTAAAGCTCGCCCAGGCCCAGCGCTCCGACGTCGAAAACCGAAACCCCGACAAGCTCTCTAATCCGATGTCTTTGGGCGAGCTGAAGACGCTGGCGCCGCAGTTTCCCTGGGACGCCTACGTCAGGGCGCTAGGGATTCCGCAGTCCGGTCCGCGCGGAGAGCGCCAAGTGATCGTGGCGCAGCTCAGCGCGGTTCCTGAGACCGCCAAGATCTTCGCCGAGACGCCCGTCGCGCTATGGCGCAATTACATCTTGGTGCATTATCTCGAGACATATTCAGCTTTTCTGCCGAAGGCCTTGGACGAAGCGACATTCGCCTTCTTCGGAACCGCGCTCAAAGGACAGGGGCAGCAGCTTCCCCGCTCCGCCCGCGCCGCGCAGCTGCTCGATGGGCAAATGGGCTTCGGGCTCGGCAAGCTCTACGTCGAGCAATATTTTCCCCCGCAGGCTCAAGCCAAAATCGTCGCTCTGGTCAATAACCTGATCAAGGTCTACGAAGCCGAGATCGGCACGCTCACCTGGATGAGCGAGGCGACCCGCGCCAAGGCGCTCGACAAGCTGCACCACATGGCGATGCAGGTCGGCTATCCCGCGCATTGGCGCGACTATTCTGCCCTTGTTATCCGGCGCGACGATCTCATCGGCGACGTCGAGCGCGCCAACTCCTTCGAATGGCAGCGCAACCTCGCGCGTCTCGACAAGCCAGTCGACCGGGACGAGTGGAACGCCCCACCGCAGAGGGTGAATGCCCAATACAATACCTTGACGAATACCTTGACGTTTTTCGCCGCGTTTCTGCAGCCGCCATATTTCGATCCGCAGACCGACGATGCGGTGAACTATGGCGCCATCGGTGCAGTGATCGGCCACGAGATCAGTCACGCCTTCGACGACGAAGGCTCGAAATTCGACGCCAGCGGCGACCTCAACAACTGGTGGACGGCACCCGACCGGGAGGCTTTCGAGGCGAAGGCCAAGATGCTTGGCGCCCAATACGACGCCTATGAACCGCTGCCCGGCCTGCACGTCAACGGCGCGCTCACTATGGGCGAGAACATCGCCGATAATGCCGGCGTCGCGATCGCGCTCAAGGCCTATCACCTGTCGCTCGGCGGCAAGTCAGCGACAGTGATCGATGGCTATACCGGCGACCAGCGGTTCTTTCTCGCTTGGCGCAGGCCTGTCGCAGGAGGGAGCACGACGGCTTTTTGCGCTGGCAGCTCCTCTCCGATGTGCACACGCCCGACGCCTATCGGGTGATCGGGGTCACCCGCAATCAGGACGCCTGGTACGCGGCCTTCGATGTCCAGCCCGGCGACAAATACTATCTGCCGCGGGACCAGCGCGTTCACATGTGGTAGGCAGACCAGAGCCTGCCCGCGCGCTCGGGCTCGATGGCTTGCGGCTCGATCAACAGGACCATCAGGAGATGCGCCAAGATCCAGGTCTTGGCCACAGCTGGGTCTTCGCTTGGCGGCGCTGACAAGCCGATGAGGCTTTTCAAGCGTTTAAATGCCATCTCAATGCGCCAGCGGGCACGGTAGAGTTCACCGATCTTGGCTGGGGGAATGATTTTGCGTCAAGCGAAGTGACAAGGATAATACCGAATCCGACTGATTGAGTCGCCGCGCGCATGGGATTCCGCTCGGGATTCGAAGCAGTTATATGGAAGGGTCATGATTCGTTTGCGGGGGCAAGATCATGACGGCGATAGCATCGCATTT